>DAOTXK010000001.1:0-5051 GCA_034435395.1 Anaerolineae bacterium
TTCTCCAGGTTGTTGCCATTGATGATCCCGCGTCCGGGGTAGATCGCCAGCGCGGCCTCGGCCACGTCCGGCTCGGTGGTGTCGATGATCAGCGGCACGTCGACGGCCATGGCCAGCTTCTTGACCAGGGCCACCATCTGCTCTCGCTCGTCGTCGCGCTCGGTCAGGGCCACGCACACGTCCAGCATGTGCGCGCCGTTCTCGACCTGCTCCTGGGCGATCCGGACGATGCTGTCATAGTCTTCTTCCAGCAGCAGGCGCTTGACCTTGCGACTGCCCTGGCTGTTGACCCGTTCGCCGATCAGGGTGGGGCCGGGGTCCTGCCGCAGGTCCATGGCCCGCATGTTGCTGGAGATCTGAGGGCGGTGATCGGGGTGGCGGCTGGTCGGCCGGCGGCGGGCAGGGAGCATGGACCCGCTGTCGAGCATGTCCTGATACGAATGGCCGTGCACGGCTGCATACAGCTTGGCGATGTGCTCCGGACGGGTGCCGCAGCAGCCCCCCACCACGTTGACACCCCACCGAGAGAACTCGGCCACCATCTGGCTGAAGGGGTCGGGCTCCATCGGGTAGACGGCCTCGCCCTCCACGTTGATCGGCAGCCCGGCGTTGGGCAGGGCGCTGATCGGCAGCGTGCTGTGCGCCACCAGGTACTGGAGCGGGGCGCGCATGTGCTCCGGGCCGGTGGAGCAGTTCAGGCCGATCACGTCGATGGGCAGGGCCTGGAGCGTGGCCAGGGCGCTGCCGATCTCGGTGCCGAACAGCATCCGGCCCGACGTGTCCAGCGTGACCTGCACCTGGAGCGGGAGGCGGACGCCGTTATCCGTGAAGTAGCGGTTGATGCCCACCACCGCCGCCTTCACTTCTAGGATGTCCTGGCTGGTCTCCACCAGCAGCAGGTCGGCCCCGCCTTCGACCAGCCCTTCCGCCTGTTCATAAAATACATCGGCCAGTTCGTCGAAGGTGATGTCGCTCAGCTCAGGATCGTCCCCGCTGGGCAGCCTGCCGGAGGGGCCGATGCTCCCGGCCACGAAGCGCGGGATGCCGGTCTCGGCGGCAAAGCGGTCGCAGACGCGGCGGGCGATCCCGGCGGCGGCGCGGTTGATCGCCCGCACCTGGTCGCTCAGGTCGTAGTCGGCCAGCGTGAGGCGGTTGGCGCGGAAGGTGTTGGTCTCCACCGCTTCCGCGCCGACTTCCAGGAACGAGGCGTGAATCGCCTCGATCACGTCCGGGCGGGTGATGGAGAGGTAATCGTTGCAGCCGTTGTACCGCTCCCCGCCGAAGTCCTCCGCCGTGAGGTTGTGGCGTTGGATGCTGGTGCCCATCGCGCCGTCGAAGACGACCACGTGATCAGCGATGGCGTCCAGGTAGCGCCGGTTGGTGTGGGTCAGGTGGTGGCGGCGTGTCATGTAAGCCTCCTGAATGGCATTACGTGGGCATCAACTTGATCTGCTATGTCCTGTTTTTCCAGATAGCTCTCTCTTGGTGCTGATGAATATAAGCGGCCTCTCATTTTCCATGGTCATCCTCAATTCAATCAGGAGTTACGCAGTTGGCCGGAGTCATTCACCACGAAGGGCGCAAAGCACACAAAGAGCGCGAAGGAAATCTATAAAAACCTTTGTGTTCTTCGTGAACTTTGTGTCTTTGTGGTAAATAATAGAACGGTCAACCTGGAACTGCGTAACTGCTGTCAATATTATTGAACTCCAGCTTTTATAGCCTGAGGCACGCCTCCACCGCCAGCCAGAACAACTTCTCACGCCCCCCGTGCCGGTCCCAATCCCGCGTATCCCATTCTTCGCCGCTCACGTCGTCGCCGCCGTAGAGAAGCTGGGCGAAGGTCACGCCCCGAAACTGCGCCACCGCGAAAAACGCTGCCGCTTCCATCTCGACGACGATACAGCCCTCCGCGCGCCGCCGGGCGATGCGGGCCGGGGTTTCCCGGTAGACGCCGTCGGTCGTCCAGGTCTTGCCGAGCCGATAATCGATCTGGCGCGTCTGGAGCGCCGCTTCAATGGCGGCGATGCCTGCCGGACTGGCCGCCACTTCGCGGCCCGGCGGCAGGTAGTGGTAGGACGTTCCTTCGTCGCGCACGGCGCTGGTGGGCACGATCACCTGCCCGACGGCGATCTGGCGATCCAGCACGCCCGCCCCGCCGCAGGCGATGAACTGGCGGCAGCCGCGCGCGATCAGCCCTTCCAGGATGGCGGCGGCCAGCGGCGCGCCGATGCCGGGGTGAGTCACGGCCAGCGACCGACCATTCACCTCCAGCGCGTAGATCGGGCTGTGCCCCATCTCGCTCGCCAGATGATGAACGACTTTCGCCTGGCCATCGCCACAGACGGCCTCGATCACCTCCTGGAAGAAGCACAGCACACAGCGTTCGGGGATGTCGATGGGGGCGATCTCACGGCTCGGCTCGATGATGGCTTCCCGTGCGGGATCAAATTCCAGGATGGGGTAAGCGCCTTCCATAACCGTCTCCCCGGTGGGAAATCAAAAACGCCTCTCCGTTATCTGGTGGAGAAGCGCGCCGCTTTACGTCACTTCGCTCATCTCTCCAGACACCGCTGGCCGGACTTGGCACCTTCCCGGCGCTCCGGGGGTTGCCGCGGGTTCACAGGGCCGATCCCTCCCCCGCTCTCGATGAGTCTTCAATTGTCGGATATTGTGACGGGGATGGTAGCATATCTGGGCGAGGGCGTCAAGGAGAAACGGGCCGACTCCTGGCGTCGGTTGGAAAGGGACCTGCGAAGCAGCGCTTCTGGTGGCCCGCCTTGCTGGCAGATCGAGGGGAGTCCGGTTACTGTAGTGCCGGGGTCTAGCGGGGATTGAGGGAAGACGGATGCGGCGACTGTTGGCGGGGGTCGTCACGTTTTGCCTGCTGGCCGGCACGGTGAGGGCGGCAGCGGCGCAGGGCGGGCTGGATGGTCAGGGTCTGATCGCCGTGGGGGGCCTCGGCGGCGTGACGCGGGCCATGGCGACCCTGGACGATGGGACCGTCTTGCTGGCGGAGGGTGGGGCGTTGCTCCGCCTGAACGCCGATGGCGAGCCGCTGGATCGGCGGGCGCTCGCGCGCGGCGAGGTGCACGACCTGGTCGTTCGAAGCGGCACGGTGTACGCCCTGACCGAGGACGGGCTGGTCGCGGCCAGCCTGGAATCGCTGGCGGAACGCGCTTTCCTGCCGGGTGGGGGGCAGGCGGTGGCGGTGACGGCGCGGGCGGTTTACGTGGCAGCCCAGCAGATGGGATTGCGGGCGGCGGTGTTGGATGCGGATGGCCTGCCAGGCTTATGGGGGCGTGTGACAACGCCGGGTGCGGCGGTTGACCTGGCGGTCGACTCACGGGAGACGTACCTGTATGCCGCGCTGGGCGAGGTCGGCCTGGGTATTTACGATTTGGGCACGCCCGCCAATCCGGTCCTGATTGGCCGAATCGAGGCCATCGGGCCGGTGGAAACGGTGTCGGTCAGCGCCGGGCGGCTCTATGCCGGGGGCGGGCACCGCCTGCACGTCTTCGATCTGACTCATCCGGCGGTGCCTGCCTGGATGCACACCTACGATCCGCTGCACGATGCCCAGGATGTCGTGCTGCGCCACGAGTGGGCCTATGTGGCTGATACGGCTGGCGGAGTCAAACGTTATACCGTCGCTGACCTGGGCGCGCCACGATTGGATCAGGTGGTGTGGTCGGGGACGGCCTATGGCCTGGCCGATGATGGGCGGTATCTGTACGTCGCCGCCGGGTGGGAGGGGGTGATCGCGCTGGATGCCGAGCGGCGCGATTCCCTGGTCCTGGCCGGGCGGATCACCCTGCCGGGGGAGGCGACATCGGTCGCGGTGGCGGGGGACGGCGAGCGGCGCTGGGGGCTGGCCGGGATGGGCGCGGATGGCGCTGCCGTGCTCGACTGGGGGGATATGCGCGGCCCGCGCCTGGCGGCGATGCTGCCCTTCACCGGCGATGTGCAGGCCGTAGCCCTGCGAGGGTTCATCGGCCTGGCGGCGGTGGAGGGACTTGGCCTGGCGGTCTTCAGCGTGGCCGACCTGGATGCGCCGCGTCTCCTGGCGACGGTCCCGCTGGATGGCGCGCCGGAATCTCTGGCGGTGGAAGGCTCGCTGGTCTACGTGGCGGCGGGCGAGGGCGGGCTGTACGTCGTGGAAACCATCCGGCCCGCCGAGCCGGTGATCCTGGGGCGGCTGCTTCCGCCCCGCGCCGACCAGCCGTTTCAGCGGGTTACGCTGGAAGACGGCAAACGTGCGTATGTCTGTGCCGGGGCGGCGGTTGTGATTGCGGACGTGGATGCCCCAGAAGATCCGCGCCCGCTGGCCTCGATAGCTGCGCCGTGTGCGACGGCGGTCGCCAGGAACTTCATCCTGTATGCGGTAGGCGGCCCGGCGCTGACGGTCATCAATGTCGCTTCCAGCAACGAGCCGCAGCCGTTGGGCCTGTACCGGGCCGCGGATTCGATTCGGCGGATAACGGTCCAGGGTGATCGGGTCTGGCTGGCCGGGCAGCATGGTCCCGATGTCCCCGGCCATGGCGCGATGGCGGTCGGGCTGGTGGTAGGAAACGACGGCACGGTCTATGAGACAGCGACGGTCGGCGACGGCGGCGGGGGTGGGGCGGTGGGGTGGACGCATGATGGCGCGCTGCTGGCTGCCGACTCGGGGGCGCTGTTCCGCCTGGAGGAGGCGGGCGCGCGCTTGGTCCGGCCCGCCGCGCCTGCCGGGGGGACGCTGGCGATCGGCGCTTCCGGGCACGTGCTGATCGGCGGGGAGGGGTGGGGCCTGCTGGACCTCTCTCGTCCGGAGTTGCCGCGCCTGATCGGCTGGGAGGCCGCGCCGGGGCCGGTGTACGGACTGGCCGGGTCGGCGGGCACGGTGTACGCTGCTGTGGGCGATGCCGGTGTCATCGCCACCGGGGATAGGCCGGGGCGCTGGCAACCGGGGGCGGCGGACGGCGCGGCGCGGGATGTCGCGGCGACAGGCGATTTCGTTTTTGTGGCTGAAGACGGCCCTGGCGAGCGGGGCGCGCTGCGCGTCCTGGATG
>DAOTXK010000002.1:0-3846 GCA_034435395.1 Anaerolineae bacterium
AACGGGAACAGAATGTCTCGGAACTTCTGCCACGCCGACGCCCCCACGACATCCGCCGTTTCCACGTAAGAGGGCGGGATGGTCTCCAGCGCCGAAGAAAACAGCAGGATGGAGAAGGCCGAGCCGCGCCAGGTATTGAAGATGATGATCGAGAGCAGCGGATAGTCAAACAGCCAGTCCGGCTTCCCCAGTCCCAGGGTGGATAGCAGGGTGTTCAGGGTGCCCTGGTCGACATCCAGGAAGGCGCTCCAGGCAAACGCCACCACCACATCGGGGATGATCCAGGCCAGCACGGCCAGGGTGAAGACCAGTTCCCGCCAGAAGCCTTTGCGCCGGTAAAAGACCCAGGCCACGAGCAGGCCCAATACCGCCTGTCCCAGTAGCGCCGACCCGAACACGAACTGGACCGTGATCAGCAGCGAGTTACCAAACTCACCGGCCCGCATCCAACGGTTGAAGTCCAGCAGCCGGGCGTAGTTCTCCAGCCCGATAAAAGACGGGTTGGCCGCCGTGGCCCCGGTCAGGGTCTGATTGGTGGTGCTCAGGTGGAAGATCCAGATAAAGGGGAAGATCAGGAAAACCGCCACAAACAGCAGCGCAGGCAGCAGAAAGACCAGTCCTACTCTGCCGGAAAAGACACCCTGTCTTCGCTCCACAGGTTGCTCCTTACAAAGCATAGGGGCCGGACCGGTGGCCCGGCCCCCCAGGCCGAGCGATGGAGGCTACTCCACGGGGATGGTGATCACGTTGTCCTCGCCGACCAGTTCGGTCACCGCCTCGGCGAAGGCCGCCATCGCCTCTTCGGGCGACATCTCCCCGGACACCGCGCGCTCGGTCATCAACTGCGCCTCGTAGGAAATCTGGGGGTAGTCGGGCAGCATGGGCCGGACTGTGGTGAGCGGCAGCAGCGCCTCGGCCATGGCCGACATCACCGGGTCGCCGCCGACCGGCACGTCATCGCGGAAGTTGATGCGCGGCTGGATCAGCTCCCAGGCGCGCTGCGCGTCCCGGCTGGACATGTGAGCCAGCAGCGCCCAGGCGTCTTGGGGTTATTCAGTGTTGGGGTTCAGCACCCAGCCGGTGCCGCCGGAGATGGTGACGAAGTCCTGGCCGCGATAGCCCGCCCCCGGTTCCACGGCTGGCATCTTGGCCCAGGCGACGACCTCGTTACGGGTCGGCTGGTCGAGGAAGTTCAGGATGGCCGAACGCCAGAACCAGTCACCTTCCACCAGCATGGCAATGCGGCCCTGGGAGAAGGCCTCGAACGAACGATCGCGGCCGTCGGCCACCAGCTGCAGGCGAGCGTCGCCCAGTTCCTCGTCGAGATAGATGGTCTTGTAGAGGTTCAGCGCCTGTAGGATGCCAGGACTGCTGACGATCCACTTGCCCTGCTCGAAGTCATACATGTGCTCGCCCGTCCCCAGCAGCGCCATAAACCAGCCCTGCATGGTGGTTGCCTCGCCCATGGCCGTGCCAGCGTTGAGCTGGAGCGGAGCCTCCACCCCGGCTTCCTTTAACTGGCGGGCTGTCTCCAGTAACTCTTCCCAACTGGTGGGCTGCCAGGGCATCTCGATGCCGGCAGTTTCAAACACGTCCCGGCGGTAGAAGATCTGGCGCACGTCCGTGCCAGCGGCAACGCCGTACACCCTGCCCTGATACCCCAGGATGCTACGAATGCCCTCGGAGATGTGATCCCAGCCTTCCCACTCGTTGACCACATCGCCCGCGACCTCGTCCAGCGGTTTCAGCAGGCCAGCTTCCACGAATTCTGGCACCCAGAACCCGTCAAAGGCGAACAGGTCGTGACCCGCGCCGACGCCCAGGTCCAGCGCATACTGTTCCTTGAGTTGTTCGTCGCCGCCGCCGAACTCAACCAGTTCGACTGTCACGTTCCTGCCCTCGGCGGCCATCTGCTCTTCAAAGGTGGGGATGACGTAGGTGGTGAGCCAGACCACCAGGTTGTTGTTGACGCCACCGCTCACGCAGCGGCAAGTCATGGTCAGGTGAATCTCCTCACCCTGCGCCATGGCCGGCAGGGCCGCGCCCAGCACTAGGCTGAGCACCAGCAGCCCGATGACAAACAGCCTTTTGGACATTGTCTCTTTCTCCTACTCCCAATCATAAGCGACACTTCAGTTACGGATAGCGGCCCGATCGGCGACAGTTCACCTCCCTTCATTTACGGGGCCGGTCGATTCCCGGACAATCAGCCGTGTCGGCAGCAGGGTGAACAGGTCCTGCGCCTTTTCGCCCGCGATGAGCGCCAGCAACCGTTTGGCCGCTTCCGCGCCCATCAACTGGACATCCTGAGCGATAGTTGTCAAGGCCGGGACGACATGCTCCGTCAGCTCCAGGTTATCGAACCCCACAATGGACAGGTCACCGGGCACACGCAGCCCGGCCTGGTCAGCCGCGCGCAGGGCGAGCAAAGCCACCAGGTCGTTCATGGCGAAGATCGCCGTCGGACGGTCGGAATGGCCTAACATAACGGCCAGCCGGGCCACGTCTTCGTGAGCTTCCTGCTTGAGTCGTCGGTAGTTGCTGGCCTCAACCGGCTCCCCGATAAGCAGCGGTTCCATGGGCTGGTGACCGGCGTTGCGCATGGCGTCCTGATAGGCGCGAAAGCGCTCAGCGATGGGCCACAGGTCCAGATGGGGCCACGCCAGAAAGGCGATGCGCTGATGACCCAGTTCCAGCAGGTGTTCCATGGCCTGCATCCCGCCGATGTAGTTGCGGCTGGTGACGCAGGGAAATGCCTGGCCCGGAATCGGACGGTCGAGCAGGACAACCGGCACATTACATTCTGGATCGAGCAACGCTCGATCCTCCGCCGGCCCACTGACCGGCCACAAGAGAAAGCCAACTACGCCCTCCTGGCACATGCTGCGCAGCAGGCGATTTTCTTCCTCGAGCCGGCGCTCGGTCTGGGCAAATATGAGCCGATAGCCATGGGCACGCAGCACCTTCTCAGCGCCGTTGAGCAAATCCCCGTCAAAGGTATACCGGAACTGCGGCACCAGAAAACCGACGTGTTTGGGCCGGGGTTGGTCAGGCCGGAGTTCCGCCACATAAGTGCCTTTGGCCGGTACACGGTAGATCAACCCTTCTTCCTGGGCCGCCTGCCAGGCTCGCTGGATGGTCGTTCGGCTGACTCCTAGCTGCTCTACCAGTTCAAACTCTCCTGGTAGCTGGTCGTGAGGTTTCAGGGTGCCATTCAGAATGGCGTGCCGGAGGTCGTTGAGGAGTTGTACGTGCAGCGGCAGAGAGCTGGTTTTGGAGAGCTTGAACATGACTTGTCGTGACTTGTCCGGACAAGGCCACACTATCATCATAACCCGACTCCGTGCTGAGATCAAGGGGCTGATTGCAGCGGCTTGCACGGGCGTTGACCGGTTCAGCGATCAGGGCCAGACCAGCGGTGCAGGAGAAGAGCGGAAGGCTATCCAGTTGGGTTCGGAAGTGGAGAAAGCGGCGTCCGCTTAAACCCAAATACCCTTTCGGGGTGGTCCTGTCCAATCAGATGGAAATGTTGCCGAGCGGGCATGGCTCGCCCCGTAACATTTCAGATGAGTGGATACGCCCCGCCGGTAACATTTTAGATGAGTGAATGGCGGCCTTGACATATCCTCGTCTGTGCGATACACTATTGAAGCCGTGAAACGACTGAGGGATATGAATTTGGCGATTGAAGCGGTTCTGACCGACGGATAACCATTTAACGGCATGGCGCGAGGGAGAGGCAGCCCGGCGTGATGCTGGGCTGTTTTTGCTGAGGGGGTGGGGCACTGGCGGCTGGGCTGGAGGGGGACTTCCAGGGCAGCGGCGGGTGACCGACCCGGGGCCAGG
>DAOTXK010000003.1:0-4766 GCA_034435395.1 Anaerolineae bacterium
GTCGCCCGCCTGGTGAAGAGCGGCATCTCCGAGTGGGACGCCCGCAAGCGCATCGAACTGCAAAACCCTCAGCAGGCCAAACTGGACCGGGCCAGCCTGGTGATTGACAACAACGGCTCGCCGGAGCAGACCTGGGCGGTCGTGCAGGCCGAGTGGCAGAAGCTCCAGGCCCGGCTCGGTCAGGCCGTCGCCCCGCCGGAAGCGCCCGCCGACCGCACCATCGCCGTCGAAGCGGCCCCGCCTCCCGCTGGCGCGCCAGCCGCCCCCGCCCCGGCGGTGGAGATCACCGAAGTGACCATCAAACGCGGCAAGCCCCAAGACGCCGCTGACATCGCCGCCCTGTTGACCCGCCTGACTGGCCGGGAAGTCACCCGCATGGATGTGATGATGGGCTTCGGGCAGAAAAGTTACCTGCTGGCCGAGGCCAACGGCCAGTACGTCGGCCTGGTCGGCTTCCAGGTGGAGAACCTGATCACCCGGGTGGACGAAATCCTGCTCATGCCGGAGGCCATGCTGCCGCAGGTCATCACCGGCTTTGTGGAGGAAGTGGAGAAGGCATCCAAGGACCTGCAAAGCGAGATCGGCTTTTTCTTCCTGCCGACGGATACCCCGCAGCGGGTGCGCGACGTGTTCGCCAGCCTGGAGTACGCGCCCAAGACCCTGGAACAGATCAAGGTCCCGGCCTGGCGGGAGGCCGCCCGCGAGAGCCAGCCGGAAGGCACGGAGATTTACGCCAAGAAGCTGCGCGCCGAGCGCGTGCTCAAGCCGCTGTAGGCTGCTCCGGTGCGCCAAGGAGGACGGATGGTCGAACGGCTGAGACAACTCCCCGGAGCCGCCTGGGTGGAGGCCCACCCGCGCCTGGCCGCCTGGATCGTTCTGGCGCTGGGCATGGTGATCCTGCTGGCCATCGAAGCCTGGGATGTCGGTCTGATGGTCGGCCAGTGGATCGCGCTGATGGTGGCGACAATCCTGGTCGCCGGGCTGTGCATCTGGATCATCACCTGGGACGAAGACGACCTGGAGGAGGAAGAGCGGCCCCCAAACGACGGCTGAGCGGCGCAGGACCACCTTCCCCATACCCCCAAAACCAGCGAGGAGCGCACCGGGCGCTCCTCATGCTGTCCATCATCGACTACTCGGTCATTGCTGGTCTGGGCTTCCCTCCAGGCAGGCCAGTTCCAGCGCGTAGGGGCCAGCCGAGCCCTGACCGGCATTGGTGGCGGCGCTGGCCCGCAACAGGTAGATGCCCTCCTCCTCAATGGCGGCGATCAGTTGGACCTCAAAGCCGCCCGCCGACGCCAGTTCATGGCCCTGGGTGTCATACAGGTTGAGGGAGGGGCTGACGTAAATGCCGCGGTCGTCGGTGCCGGTGTGAGCCATGGTGGCGGTGATGGTCTTGCCGACTGCCACATAAAACACCCACCAGTCCTCCTCGCCGCCCGCACTGATCGACTCATACTGGTACTCGCCGCACTCGATGGGGCGCACGTCACAGCTCAGCTCCAGGGCGTAGTCGCCGCTGGTCAGGGAGGTGCCGCTCTCGAAGCGCGTCACCAGCACCTGGTAGGTCGTATCTTCCCCCAGCGTGTAATAGATGGCCGAGTTCTGGCCGGGGCCGTTGTCATCGTCGACGGCCAGTTCGTCGTCCGCCGTCTTGAGATGGATCAGGGGGTCCAGGTCGCCGCTGCTCCGGTTCGCCGTGATCAGGACCGTCTGCCCGGCCTCCGCCTCGAAGGTCCAGACATCGTCTTCGTCGTCCTCGGTGATCGTGCCGGAGACGGCGTCGCCGCAACGGATCGCGCCCTCACCGCTGGCGACCGTCCAGTTGTCGGTCGGCACCTCAACCGGCTGGACCGGCCCGGCGGAGCCGCTGGCCGCGACGGCCAGGACGATGGCGATGGCGACCACCCCCAGGGCGGCAACGATCCCGACCAGCCACGGGCGGGTCACGACCGGCCGGCCCTCCGGCGGGCGGGGGGCGGGCGCGGGCCGGGCGTCCGCCTCTCTAGCTGCGGCGAAGGACCGCCGGATGGTATCGACCAGCCGCCCCATGTCGCGGGTGAAGTCCGGGTCGTCGCGGATGAAGGCTGCGTTACGGTAGGCCAGGTCGCGCAGGTCCGCCGGCAGTTCCGCCGAACCGGGCATCGTGGCGTTCCTGACCAGCACCGGGATGACCAGCACATCCTCGCGCCTCAGGCCCGCCGCGACCTCGATCCGCACGAAGTCGTCGGGATCGTCGATCCGGCGGCGGTTCTGCTCATCGCTGGCCTCCAGCCAGGTCGGCCCGATCACGGCCAGCAACACATCACAGGCAGATACCTCGCCTTCCAGCGTCCGACGGAAATCCGCCCCCAGCGGGATGTCGTCCACGTCTTTGAAGACATTCGCCTCGCTAAAGGCAGTGACCAGGTGGTCGTGGATGCGCCCGGTGATGGTCAGGCTGTCCATCCGGCGGTAGGAGATAAAGATGCGCGGCATTGGCGGTCTCCCAATAAATTTTATCCAAAAAATCTGATGCTGTCGGTACATAGTAACACAACAGGCGGGGGACCGCCAGGGCCAGCGGCCCGGGGGACTGGCCGCCGTCCTACTGGCCCGGCAGCCTCCCCCCGATCATGACTATCATCACTGGCGAAGGGGAAAAAGCCCGGCATCATTATCGGCCACTGGCCGCGCTGTCGATCCTGGCCGCCAGCGGTCCGGGCCTCATTGCGCCGACCGACCCAGAAGCCAGCTGAGGGGGGGTATGACCAACGTCTTTGAGGTGATGGTTAACGTCGTCAGCCCGGTGTTCATCATCGTCGGGCTGTCGGCCCTGATCGCCCGCCGCTTCCAGGTGGAAGCGCAGACCCTGTCCCGCCTGTTGATCTATCTGTTCTCCCCGGCGCTGGTGCTGGATGGCCTCTCCCGCTCCCAACTGGGCACGGACGAATTCGGGCGGCTGGTGGGGGTGGCCTTCCTGATGTTCGTGGTGATGACCCTGCTCGCCTGGGGCCTGACCCGCCTGTTCGGCTTCGACCGACGGCTGGCCAGCGCCTTCATGCTGTCCATCATCCTGGTCAACATGGGCAACTTCGGCCTGCCGCTCAACCAGTTCGCCTTTGGGGAGGCGGGCCTGCGGCGCGCCGTGATCTTCTACGTGATGTCCTCGGTGATGGCCAATACCCTCGGCGTCTTCCTGGCGTCGCGCGGCACGGCCACGGTCCGCGACTCATTGCTCAATGTGTTCAAAGTGCCGCTGGTGTACGGGCTGGCCATCGGCCTGATCATCAACTTCGGGGCGGTGCCCGTTCCCCTGCCCATCCAGCGGGTGATCGGGCTGCTGGGCCAGGCCGCCGTGCCGGGCATGATGGTCGTGCTGGGCATTCAACTGGCCCACACGTCGGTGACTTCGCTCCGGGGACGGATCGGCCCCATCGCCCTGGCCTCGACCACCCGCCTGCTGATCGCGCCCGCTGTGGCCTTCGGGCTGGTCAGCCTGTTTGGCCTGTCCGGCGTCGGGCGGCAGGTAGCCATCCTCCAGGCCAGCATGCCGACGGCGGTGATGGCCACCGTGCTGGCCACCGAGTTCGAGAACGACACCGGGTTCGTCACCGCTACCGTCATGGTGGATACGCTGGCCAGCCTGGTCACGCTGAGCGTGCTGCTGACGCTGGTGGGATGACCGGCGCGGCGTTCGCCATGATGAACTTTCACCAATTGATGCGGATATCAATATAGCCTGGGTGCTCGACGCCTGATCGGAGCGGCGCATTGCGATGCGACGCTCTGGGTAGCGGCGCGATGAGTCGCGCCGTTGCTGGGGGGCGTCGGCATTCATGCCGCCGCTACATCGCCGCTGCCCGTTGGCGGCCATCGGCCTGGGGGTGTCTATCCCGCGCCCGCGTGAGTATCCGGATTTTTTTGTTAAAATTCACCATGGCGACGCCACCATCAACGATGGTCATCCCTCGCCGCCGGGGGATCGCCGGATTCCTCTACTGCCGAAGCTACCGCCAGGGCCGCCGCGATCCGATCGGCCTCATTGATCGGCTGCCCCTGCGCGTCGACGGCCCACACCGCCCCGCCGAAGCCCCGCGTCCGCACCCGCCCCGGCGCGTAGGCGTTGTTGAGGAGCTGCGGCGCGTCCAGCAGGCCCAGCCCCACCGCCCGCGCCAGCACCGACGGGCTGCTCAGCGGGTCCTCTTCCCCCACCCCCAGGGCGCGGATGGCCTCAATCAGCCGGTGCGTCTCCACGATCAGTTCATCCTTGCGGCGCTGAACAGCCGGGTCGAGCGTCATGGCCGGGTTTCCCCGCAGCGCCGTATCCACCACCTCCTGGGTCATGATGGCGGCCTCGATCACCTCGTCGGCGGTGGCGGCGTGGTCGGCCTCGGTGTGCCCCACCACGTGGATGATGTGCGGCCGCACGGCCATTTGTAGCATCACGCTCCCCGCCAGGTGCGCCCGCGCCCGGCGGACATCCACCGGAAAACTCAGCAACCCGGTGCGCGTCTGCCGCCAGATGCGGAAGTCGTCCGCTCCAAAGGATTCGGTCAGCTCGATCACGGCCAGCGCCCGCGCCAGGTCCATGGCATTGGACAGCAGGGGCGGGCTTTGGAACATGTAGGTCATGATGTAATCGCGCACGCCGAACCGCCGTGCGTTGTGGGCGTAAAGGTAAGCGGCGGCGCAGACCACCACGTCCGGCGCGTCCCGCATGCCCCAGTGGTAGGACTCGTTGCCTTCCACCGGGATGTCGCGCGCGCCATGCCACTGCATCAATG
>DAOTXK010000004.1:0-17427 GCA_034435395.1 Anaerolineae bacterium
GCGCGTCGTAAACCGCGCCCGTCCCCAGCCGGACCTCTTCGCCCCGGTAACCCGGCTGGATCACCTCGGCCTGCGCCAGTTCGTCGGCCAGGAAGGCGGCGGCCCGGCTGTCATGCACGAAGACCTTCACCCCTGGCCGTGGCGGTGGCTGGAGCTGACCCCTATCCACGGCCCCGGCCAGCGCCTCCGCCACCGAGGTGACCGTCACTCCTTCCGGCAGGCTGACCCCCAGCGCCGGGAAGATGCGCTTCAGCGCCCACAGGGTCCCCGGCCCATCGGCGATCACCGTCCGGGCACCGCTGGCGCGGAGGAAGGCCACCACCGCTTCCGCCTGCTGCCGCGCCTGATCCCGCGCCCCCAGGCTGTAAGCCAGCGCCCCGCTGAGCATCAGGGCTGGTTTCACCTGGAGGCCCGCTTCTGCCAGGGCGGCCAGGGCGGACTGGACCGGCGTCTCGTCGGCCAGTTCCGCGGCCTCGCCCGCCAGCAGCAGCCCCTCAGCCCGGACGGGCGCGGGCGGTTCCACCGTCACCCTCAGGGCCTGCCGCACCGGCTCCGGAGCCAGCCCCGCCGTGTACACCTGGGCCCGCGCGGCCAGCATGTAGCCGCTGACCGGGTAATGGCTGATACACCATGCCTCGCTGATGCTGTCCAGGGTGGACTGGTACAGGAGTTCCACGCCGCGCGGTTCCCATTCGGCCATGCCGTTGGCGATCCGCCACAGCATGATGGCGCGGGCGCGGGTGGTGTGACTCTCCAGCAGCGTCAGGTTGGCCACCTCGCCCGCCGGTTTGCACATCGGGCAGAACCGGCAGCCGTACAGGGTATCCGCGTAATCACTCAGCCCATTCACCGTCATCGTCGCCTGCCCTCTCAACGTGCGGGACCGAAGCCCATCTTGCCGGGGTTGAGGATGTTATGGGGATCGAGGCTGTGCTTGAGGCCCTCCAGCACCTGGAAGGCCGGGCCGTACTGCTCACGCACCAGACGGGCCAGCTTCAGCCCCACGCCGTGATGCTCGTTCAGCACCCCGCCGCAGGCGATGGAGGTGCGCACCGAGAGGTTCCAGATTTCGTTGTGCAGGGCCAGCGCGGCCCTGGGGTCGTGGGGCGGCTCCTCGATGATGAAGCGGTCGTAGATCATGACGCCCCAGGGGAACCAGTGGGAGAAGTGGGCGATGTATAACAGGTTCCAGTCGGCGTAACGCGCTTCCAGCGTCCGTTTTTTGGTCCAGTACAGATTCTCGATCTTGTCGAAGGTGGTCAGCGTGTCCATCGTGCCGAACATGGAGGGGAAGTCCAACACGTGCGGCGGGAAGTAAAAATTGTAACGATGGTTCCACCAGTTCCAGCCCGGCTCTGGACCGAGGTCCAGCGCGCCGTACTCGGCGCAGATGTCCAGCGCCCGCCGCTCCTGAAGCGCGGCCATCTCCGGCTGGCCCTCGAAACCGACGATCAGGTAGTTGCCATGGTCGACCTCGGCACCGATGATCGTCTTCACCCGCTTGAGCGTGCTCGGCTCGTCGTAGAGGCGGATGACCGTCGGCTGGAGGCGCTCCAGCATCATCCGCCGGCCAGCATCCAGCCCGGCGGAGAGGTCCTCGAACAGCATGGCCCGGAAGCGCCGATCCTCCGGGAGACGTTCGATCTGCATGGTGGCCTCGGTGATGATGCCGTAACAGCCTTCCGCCCCGACGAACAGCTGGAGCAAGCCCGGCCCCGCCGCATGGTTGGGCAGGGGCAGCGTGCGGATCACGTCGCCGGTCGGCAGCACGACTTCGACTGACAACACCAGGTCCTCGGCCTTGCCGTATTTCGTCGAGAGCACGCCGGAGCCGCGCGCCGCCAGGTAGCCGCCCAGGGTGGCGGAGTGGATCGAGGCGGGATAATGGGGCAGGGTGAACCCGCGCGCGTTGAGGGCGTTTTCCAGGTCGTAGCCGTTGATGCCCGCCTGGGCGGTGACCGTCTGCGACTGCTCATTGATGGCGATGATCCGGTTGAGCCGCTTGAGGTCGACGGTGATGCCGCCGTAGACCGGCATCACGCCGCCCTGCGAGCCGGAGCCGCCGCCCCAGGGCACCAGGGGAATACGATACACGTTGGCCAGCTTGACGATGCGCGCCAGCTCCTCGACCGTGCCGGGCAGAACGACCACGTCCGGCAGCGGTGGCAGCTCCCCCCGGTCGATGTACATGCGGGGCAGCCAGAAGATGTCCACGCCGTAAGGGGTGCGGTCCGCCGGGTCGGTCAGCACGTGGTCCCAGCCGACGATGTCGGCCAGCTCCGATTCCAGCATCCGCCATTGCAGGGGATGCATTGCGTGCAGGGCGCTATTTAGAGCGGCCAATCCTGTTCTCTCCTTCCCTGTTGCCGGTGTTCGAAGTCATGCAACCGCGCTGCGACCGCCTGTAGGGCGATGTCGGCCTCGCGGTAGATGTCAAACAGAGTCCGGTAATCCTGCGCGATCGCGGGGTCCGGTTCGAGGCGCGTGCGAATGGCGATGACCTCCTCCAGCGCCCCGGCTGTCCGGGCGATGAGGTTGACGCCCATAGCCGTGATCAGGGCCGAGCCATAGGCGGCATCGATCTGCGCGGGGATGGCGAGCGGCCGGTTGAGGACGTTGGCGACGATATGCCCCCACAGGTTGCTCCTGGAACCCTGCCCGATCAGGCGGATGTCCTCCGCTTTCAACCCCAGGCTCTCCATCTCGCCGAGGGCATCCTTCAGGCTGAAGGCCACCCCTTCCAGGACGGCGCGGGTCAGGTGGGCGCGGCTGTGCCGGATGGTCAGGCCCAGAAAATCGCCGCGCCGTTTCTCGTCCCAGTGCGGGGCCCATTGACCCATCAGGTGGGGGTGAAAGATCAGCCCGCCGCTGCCGGGCGGGACCTGGGCCGCCGCCTCGTCCATCAGGCTGTAGGCGGATTGATCGGGCAAATCGGGCCAGATCACGTCCCGCAGCCAGCGGAAAGCGGAGGCCGCATACTTGCTGGCCGTGCCCGGATACCACAGCCCGTCCAGCACATGGCGATAGTTCAGGATGTGCGGGCGGCGGATCGGGTCCGTGGTGACCACGGCGATCCGACCGACGCTGGCCAGCTTGACGCAGGCCGAGCCGGCCTGCACCGCGCCCGAACCAAGCACTTCGGCCACGGTATCGGTTGTCCCGGCGATAACCGGCGTGCCCGGCAGCAGCCCGGTGTCGTCGCCGCCCTGCGCGCTGACTGCCGAGACCACGCTCAGGGATGGCACGGCGCACGGCAGCCAGGCCGGATCCAGGCCAAGGTCATCGCAGAATTCGGGTATCCATGCTTCCGCCACCGGATCGAACAGCAGGCTGCCGCTGGCGTCGATCACATCGGTGAGGGGGGAAGGGGCCAGCCGGTGGCGCACGTAGTCCTTGGGGAACAACAGACGCCGCGTGTCCCGCCAGACGTCGGGCCGGTGCTGGCGAATCCAGAGCAGCTGTGGCCAGGACCACACCGGCGTGACATCGTTCAGGGTGCGCTGGCGCACCTGGTCGCCCCAGCGCGCCAGGATGGACTCGACCTGGGGGGTGCTGCGGTTGTCAAACATCAGGATGGAGGGGCACAGCGGTCGGTCGTGCGCGTCCAGCAGGACGGTGTTGTGCGTGACGCCGACGATGCCCACCCCCGCGACCCGCCGCACGTCGATGCCGCTTTCCTGCAGGGCCGCGCGCACCGTGGTGCAGAAGGCCGCGTACCAGTTGTCGGGGTGCTGCTCAACCCAGCCAGGGCGGGGATACGCGGTCGGATATTCCTGCCGCGCCACCCCCACGGCCCGGCCCAGGGCATCGATGATGACGGTCTTGCAGCCGCCGGAGCCAACGTCGCTGGCCACGACGTAAGTCTCACTCACCGCCGGTCCACCTTAAAGAACACGCCGGTCAGCGGCTCGCCGCCGGTGTTGACCATCTGGTGGGGGATATGGCCGACCTTAAAGAAAGCCACGCCGGGGCGCAGGTCAGCGCGGTGATCCTGGCCATCGGCGCGCCAGCGGGCCTCCCCCTGGCCGCTGAGCACGAAAAAGACCTCAGGCTCCTCGTGTTCGTGCCAGCCAGCCACTTCGCCGGGCTGAAGGACGCCCATGCCAAAGATCATGCCTCGATTGGCCTCCGTGGCATCGATGTACCGCCGCCAGCGCCCCTGCAGGCCGGGAATCGGCCTCAGCTCATCCTGGGAAAGGGTTCTCACCCACACGTCATCCGCCATCATGCACCTCGCCCACAGGACATCAAAGGGTGCGGTTGGCCGCACCAGCGTCTACTGCCCACGCAATACCAGAATTGAAACGATGTTTATCGAATATGAGAACAGCGATCTTATCTCAGTGAACAGTGTATCGTATTGGCGGGGCCCTGTCAATGTTGTGGGCGGGAGCGGCAGGGCGATTCCATATGGGCTGCTGTTCAGCGGTCTGGGCCGCCTGATGCTCAAAGCATCTGGCTGGACGGTGGGTAAGCGCGCTGAAGGCGCTGGAGCAGGGCCGCTCAGCCCCTTGCGGGAGCTTCCGGGCGGCTGAGCAGTCGGCTGGCTGTCTCCGGTGGCGATACCGCCGCGGCCTTTCCACCGTCTGGTACTCCAAAGGCAATCGCCCTACGGAAGCGGTTCGGGAAGTCGAGCGGCGGGCTGGCCGCTGGCGATTGGCAAAAAAGCTCGCTGTTTACTCCCGGGGCAGCCGCTGGTGAACCGGCAGCAGGGGCGGGAAAGGCTGGTGCGGCTCCCGCTGGTACCAGTACGCCGTGGACGAATAGTCGTTGCTCAGCTTGTTGGCGTGCCCGTGTTCGATGGTGACGCGGAGGGAACGCTCAAAGAAGATGGGGTCCTCGATGTGGTACCGATAGAGCGTGTTTTTGCCGCGCCACGGCCAGTCTTCGGTGCCCTGATAGAGGATCAGGCCATGGTACGGCGCGTGGTATTCCCGGGTGGGGCAGTAGGCCGTGTTGAAGTAATCCTCGGTGCCGGTGCCGTGGATGCTGGGGAAGGCTTCCCCATCGACATAAATCATGTCGTCGCCCTCGCCGTACCAGTCATTGACCTGGCGGGAGAAACAATCCACGTCCAGATGGCAGCCGACATAGTGCCCCTGCCCCTCCGCCTCCAGGATCACGTAATTGTCCTCGCCGGTCAGGTTAGGCGTCTGCCAGGTCTCCCACATCCGGTCGCGGTTGTCTTTCCAGCGGACGGTCGGGTCGGCCCAGCCGGTCGTTGGATTCTCCCGACGCCACTGGGCGTGGAAACGTCCGTAGTCCTCCAGGGAGGTCCCCGCCGGGTAAGCCTCGTAGTCCACGTAGAAGTAGAGCCGGTAGTCGACGGCCATGTCGTTGGTCACGGCCAGGCGCGCGCGCTCTTGAAACGGCATGGGGAACCAGCAGTTGAATCCCTTACCATCCTCAGGACTCATCTGTAAGGGCAGGGAAACGAAGTTGTGGCGCAGGCCGTGGCCCAGCCCGAAAAAGTCGCCAATGGGGACTTCGATACTCGGCTGCGCCTCGCCATCCCACCAGGCACGCAGCACCACCTTCCGCAGCATGTGGCGGTCTTCCGACCACATGGTCATCCACAGGTGTTTGATGCAGGCCGGGCCAGCCAGGTCGGCGATGACCCGCGTCTCTCCCGGCGGGAAGTCCCACCAGTCGTGGTTGCCGCCGGTGGTGTCATAGCTGGAAACTCGCCCTCGTCTGACGCCGGGACGGAGCCTGGCCAGCCCGGCTAAAGTGCCCTGACCGATCATGGTTTTCCTCATGCCTCCGGTTGCTGCTCAGTCCACTCCATGGATACGCGGCCTTCCCGGCCCTACGTTCCCAACTCCTGCAGGCGACGCTGGACCGCCGCGATGGCCTCCTGGAACGGGCGCTCCAGGTAGGCCAGGTGATCATGCTCGTCGTGGTGGTGGGTGACGGTCCCGGCGGGATGCTGGACGGATCGCTGGCGGATGTACTCCAGCCCGCCGTGTAGCAGGGTGAGCATGTACTGCGCCGTCTCCCGGCTGGCCATCCGCCACTCCTCCCCGACGGCGACATAAATCGGCGAGGTGTGGGCCATGATGCCCCGCTGCCACACGTCGTAGTGCGGGACGGCGTTCACGTAACCAGGGCCGCTCGCCCGCGCGGCCAGCCAGCTATGGCGGTCGACCTTCACCTTGGCCCGGAGGTGAAGATGCCTGGCCCCGTGCGAGTCCTCGGTGGAGGCCACCACGCGCCCCTCCTGCACGATTTCCAGCGTGTGCACCGGGAAAATGCTGTGGACCTCGGCTTCGACCTCAACCGTGCCGCCGTCCCCGGCCAGGTACAGCGTATCGCCGAGGCGCGCCCCGTCCGCCGTGAAGCGCAGCAGCGGCCCGCTGCTCAGGAAGGTCCGCCCCAGCCGCAGATTCCGGCACCAGTTTTCATGGGTGAACGCCTCATCGGGCGGGATATAAACGTAGGTGCGGTAGAGGCCGACCGGCACCTCCGCCGACATTTTGTCTGTGCCGCCCACCAGCGGCAGCCGATAGCCGCCATTGAGGTAGCGGTAATACTCGATGTGCCGGTAGCTCTCCTGCCGGAGCATCTCCACGGCATCGACGCGGCCGGTGGCGATCAGCGCCGCCGGTTCGGCATTGGGGTCCGGCATGTGGGGGAGGATGACGGTGCCGCCCTGCCGGTGGCATTCATCTGCCCAGTGGGAGAGCGTGGTCTCCAGCGTCCCGCCCATCTCCGCCTCGTCGGGGCCGTCGGTACACCACGGCATGACGGGCTGCTTCAGGCCCAACAGGATAAGATGTCCCAGCATGTGCTGGCGGTTCTCCTGGCTGGCATAGACGACCGTCCGCCCATCGGGCGAGGGCACGGGCCGACCGACGAAGTCCTCGGTGTTGGTGAAAAGGTGGCCCCACTGCGACTGGAGCAGATTGACGATGTTTAAGTCCTCGCCCTGGGCTTCCAGGTGAGCGCCTGGCGTGGAGAGGAAGTGTACGTGCGTGTCGCCGCTGAACCATCGTTCCCGGTTCATGTCCGTCCAGCGCTGGAGGCGCAGCGTCAGCTCCCGCTGCCCTGGCTGAATCTGGACGGTGGTCCGCAGCGGCTCATATTCGAAGCCGCGCGCCACGTCTACCAACACCTCGCCGCGCGGCAGCCAGCCCTGGCATTTACCGTCGATGTAGGCGTAGGTCAGGCCGCCCAATCGCACGTCGCCGCCCACGTCGAGGTGCCAGGTGCCCATATCCGACAGCAGGTGGTTATGATGCCCGTGCGGCTGGTAGGGAATGCCCTCCGGCGAGCGGAAGTTGACGCGGCAGGGCACCGGCTGCCCCGTGGCGTCGTCGACCACGGTCACGTGCACCCAGTTTTTGCCGCGATCCACCAGCTCGATCCGGACGGCCTGGGTCTCCACCACGCCCTGCTCCACCACATCTCCCCATCTTACCGCGTCAAGCGCTTCCTCGCCCTGCTTGAGCCGGACGGTGGCCGAGGGCTGAGCGGCGATCTCGACGTAGGCCGGGCTGCTGCGGTCGTGGTAGGGCGCGCCATAACCCCGGTGGTCGGCCTCCAGGAACTGCTGGGGACTTCCAGCGGGCAGCGGATAGGGGTAGGTGGCCACGCCCCGGTCCACTTCCACCGCCAGGTCGAACGGCTGCTCCGCCCGCCCGGCGTCCTTCAGGGTGATGGTGACCGGTCGGCCCGGCTGGCGGCCAAAGGGGTCCTCCGTCAGTGTGCTGAGCGTCAGGGCGGCCAGACAGAACGGGCGATCCTGCGGCTCGACGACGATGGAAGCCAGCGCGCGCTCCGGATGAGGATTACGCCAGGCCCACAGGTATAACGCGCCCGGCCAGCCCTGGTGGGCTTCGGTCTGTCGCCGGCCGATCAGCTCCCAGGGTCCCTCCCGACGGGGGGATAGCCAGTCCGGCGTATCGGCCACGGCCAGGAAGGGTTTCTGCCCCCAGCGCGTGGGAACCTCGGCGATCTCGAAGCGCTCCCGCACCGGCACGGCCACCGCCGTCCCGTCGTCATAGCCAAACCGGTAGACGGCAACCACGTGCCCTGGCGGCTCGCCTTCCAGGATGTGACTCTCCAGCAGCCGATGGGCGACCAGGACCCAGGTGGCCGGTCGCTGGAGGGGGATGGTCACGGCGTCGGCGTAACCGCCCGGACCGAACCCCAACAGACACGGCCCGCCGCCGGATTCCGGGCCGATCTGAAACGGCAGTCCGCGTAAACGCTGCGATCCAGCGGCGGGCGCATGATTGGGAAGCCATTCCAGGCCCACATTACACCACGGGGTGAGATCAACCGGTTGGTAGTCGCCCATCGCCTGAACTCCTATCTGTTTGTGTTGAGATGTCTTTAAGAAAAGTCCGACGGTCAGATATGCGCCGTCTGTCCGCCGTCCACCGGCAGGATCACGCCGGTGATGAACGACGCCTCGTCCGAGGCCAGGAACACCGCCGCGGCGGCGATCTCCTCCGGCTCCCCCAACCGCTTGATCGGCTGGGCGTTTTTGAACGCCTCCAGCGCCTCCGGCGAGCGCGAGGCCCGCAGCAGCGGCGTATCGGTGGGGCCGGGAGCGATGCCGTTCACGCGGATGTTCTCGCTCAGGTGGTCCATCGCCAGCGCCCTGGTCAGCCCGGTCACGGCGAATTTGCTGGTTGTGTAGGCCAGAATCTGCGGCCCGGTGCTGTGCCAGCCCACTGACGAGGTGATATTGATGATGCTGCCGCCGCCCGCCTCCCGCAGCAGAGGCACCGCCATTTTACAGCAGTTGAACACGCCTTTCACGTTGACGGCCATGATCCGGTCGAAGGTCGCCTCGTCGGTCTGCACGATGTCCCCTCGGGTGTAGATGCCCGCGCTGCACACCAGGACATTCAGCCGTCCGAAGGCGGCGAGCAACTGTTCCCGCATCGCCGCCACGGAAGCGGCCACCGCCACGTCAACCGGGGCGAAGGCGGCAGTCCCGCCCGCCTGCTGAATGGCCTCGACAACCGCCTGGCCCGCGGTTTCATTCAGGTCGGCCACCATCACCGCTGCCCCTTCCCGCGCAAAAGCCTCGGCGATGGCCCGTCCGATCCCCATCCCGCCGCCAGTGACCAGCGCTACCTGGCCTCTGAGCCGCTGCTCCATCGGTTCTCCTTTTGAAATAAGCCGCCTCGAACAAGGCCGCCTGACTAAGGCCGCCCTAATCGGCTGGGTCTGCGGCGTCAGGCCGGCGGGTAAACAAACGTCTCGCCCGGCTGCAAAATCACCGGTATCGGCGCGCCTGGCTCGGCGGCGCGGGCCTGCAGGGCGCTGACGAATCGCGCCACGTCCTCGCGGCCTTCGGGATGCAGGTAGTGGCAGCACAGAGCGTATTCCACGCCCAGCCAGGCCGCGGCCAGCGCGCCTTCGTCGCCGCTCATCTCATTGCCGTAGTGGTCGTGCAAACCCAGCGAGAGCAGGTATTCCTCCTCCAGTTCGCAGGCGCACATCAGCCCCACCGTCGGCCTGTACAGTTCGCCGATCAGCTTGAGATCGCTGAAGATGGCGCTATCGCCGCTGTGATAAATCCGGGTGCGCTCGTCCGCATACAGGATGAACCCCATCGGCGGGCCGCACAGCCAGACGCCATCCGGCGACAGGCCCATGGAAGCGTGCATGCTGGGCACCGAACGCACCCGGATGCCCAGCGGGTTGACCTGTCCGTGCCAGGGCAGGGTGCGGAACTGCTGTTTGTCCACGCCGTGCTGCTGCATGAAGTAGGCGACTTCCTTGCCGCACACCACCGGGCAGCCGAATCGTCGGGCGATGGCCGGGGCGTCGCCCAGGTGGTCGGCTGCCAGGTGCGTCACCAGGAGCAGGTCCACCCGTTCCAGGTCGCCCGGCTGGAGCGGACTGGCCGGGTTTCCGCTCAGGCAGGGGTCGATCACCACCACCCGCCCATCCGGCAGGGTGATGCGGAAAGCGGCGATGCCCAGAAACTGAATCTGCGTGCTCATCTCAGCCTCGATTCTGTGCGATCCTGCTCCAGTCGTACCGGCGGCCTATGCCAGCTCCGGCGGGATGGCGTGAATCTCCTCGGCCCGGTCGGCGTGCACCAGCACCGTCCCGCCGATGAAGGCCCCACCCACGCCGGGCACGCGCAGCGCCGGGTGCAACACCAGCACCATGCCGGGTTCCACCACCGCCGTGTCGTCCAGGCCGATGCGCGGCGGCTCCGGCAGGTCCAGGCCGATGCCATGCCCATAGTCGTGTTCGGAGTGCTCGCCGAACCCGCTGGCGGCCAGCGACTCCTCGGCGGCCTGGGCGATCGCGCCGAAGGGGACGCCGGGTCGGCAGGCCCGCACCTCCGCCTGGTACGCCTGGTAAACCGCCCGGTAGACGGCTTTTTGAGCCGGGGTCGGCCCGCCCGGCGCAAAGGTCCGCGCCACCTGCGTCCAGTAGCCGTCCACCTCGACCGCAAACTCGACGATGGTCATATCGTCATCGGGCAGGGCGGCGGGTTCCGGCGGGCCGATCAGCTCGCGGCTGGCCCGTCCGGCGATGGCGGGCAGCCAGGCCGTCGCTCCTCGGAGGCGCGCCGCGCCCTCCACCGCCGCCGCCACGGCGAACTCGTCCACGCCCGGCGCGATCGCCAGTGACGCGGCCTCGACCGCTGCATCGGCCACCCGCGCCGACCTGCGCAGCAGGGCGAACTCGGCGGGACTTTTGATCTGCCGCAGGTCCATGACCAGGCTCCGCGCATCCACCAGCTCGGCCAGGGGCAGGTCGGCCTCGATCTGCCGGTACAGGGTGTAGGGAAGCTCGTCCATCGCCCCGTCGCCGGTCACCAACCCGATCCGGGCCCCGTCCGCCAGGCCCAGGCGGCGCAGGCAGGCCACCACGTCGCGCCCGATGGGGCTGATGTCGCCGCTGGCCTGCACGTTCTCAAACCAGCAGGCCCGCCGGGCGCGCTCCAGGTCGAAGGGGAAGCGGATGAACATGGCCGGTTCGCCGCTGGCGGGGAGCACGACCGCCGCCACATTGGCGATGTAGTTTGGCGTGTAGCCGGTCACGTAACGCACCTGGCCGCGCTTCCACGAATAGACCAGGAGCGCGTCCAGCCCCTGCCCGGCCATCCGGTCGCGGATGGTCGCCAGGCGGCGTTCGTATTCGGCGCGGGCGATGCTCATACGTTTTCCTCCCCTCGGGGCCGATCACAGCAGGAGATACGGCGTTTCCAGCAAACGTTTGACCTCGACCAGGAAAGGCGCGGCCTGCGCGCCGTCCAGCGCCCGGTGGTCGACGGTCAGCCGCAGGTGCAGTAGGGGGCGGATGACCACTGCCCCGTCCACGACGGTCGGCGTCTCGACGATTCGCCCACAGGCCAGGATGGCGGCCTGCGGCGGATTGATGACCGCCGTGAAGGCGTCCACCCCATACATGCCCAGGTTGGAGATGGTAAACGTGCCGTCGCTCAGGTCGGAAAGTTCCAGCCGCCCGGCTTCGGCCCGCGCCCGCAGCGTCTCCAGCCGGGCCTGAATCTCCCGCCCGGTCAGCCGGTCGGCATCCCGGATCACCGGGACGAACAGGCCCTGCCCGGTGGCCATGGCCACGCCGACGTTGACCGCATGATAGCGCCGCAGTTCCCCCTCGACCCACAGGCTGTTGACCTGGGGGTGGCGTCGCAGGGCCACCGCCGCCGCCCGGACCAGCAGGGTGGTGAACGACAGTTCGCCGCCGGTTTGCTCGCGCCAGCGGATCGCCTCGGTCATATCCGCCGCGATGTCCAGCACATATTGGGGCGTCTCCCCCCACATGCGGGTCAGGCGGGCCGTCGTCCGCTGCCGGATGGCCGTTTCCCGGATCACCTCATAGAGCGCTTCGGCAGGCGGACGTTCCCCTGGCCGTTCGATGGCGCGCCACACGTCGGCCTGCACGATGCGTCCGTGGGGGCCGCTGCCCGCCACTCCCCTCAGGTCGATGCCCTTCTCGCGGGCCAGTCGCCGGGCCAGGGGCGTGGCCACCACCCGGCCCCCGGCGTTCGGGGCGGGCCAGTTCCCGGCTGGCGCGGGTTCCGCCGGGGCGGGTGCGGGGCTGGTCATGGGCGGGGGACGATCGGGCGCGGGGGCCGTCGCAGCGGTCGACTCCGGGAGCGCCTCGCCGGGGGCCAGCAGGTAGGCGATAGTCGCGCCGACGGCGACCTCGTCGCCCGGCTGGGCGGCGATCCCGGCCAGGATGCCGTCCGCCTCGGCCTCCACGTCCGCCGTGGCCTTGTCGGTCTCCACGGCGTAGAGCCGGTCGCCGCGTTGGACCCGTTCACCGGCCCGTTTGTACCACTCGGCAATGACCCCGGTCTGCATGTCGTGGGTGAGTCGGGGGAGCACGATCCGGGTTGGCATCGGCCTGCCTCAAATCTCCAGCGCCATCAACTGGCGGATGGCGTCCATGATGGCCGCCGGGCGCGGCCATACCTTAGACTCCAGGCTGTCAGCATACGGGATCGGCACGTCGGCCCCCGCCAGCCGCACGATGGGCGCGTCCAGCCAGTCAAAACACGCTTCCATGATGCGCATGCCCCATTCCGCGGCCACGCCGCCGGTGCGCGGGGCCTCCTGGACCAGCACCGCCCGGTGGGTCTTCCGCACGCTGGCGACGATCGTCGCCTCGTCCAGCGGCTTGAGGGTGCGCGGATCGACCACTTCGACGCTGATCCCTTCCCCCGCCAGCGTCTCAGCGGCCTCCAGGGCGAAGTGAACCATCTTGCCCGCCGCCACCACGGTCACGTCCGTCCCCGCCCGCTTGATGTCGGCGGCCCCCAGCGGGATGCGGTATGGCTCCTCCGGGACCGGCCCTTTATCGGCATACATCGCCTTATGCTCCAGGTAGATGACCGGGTTGTCGTCCTGGATGGCCGCTTTGAGCAATCCCTTGGCGTCGTAGGGCGTGCTGGGGAACACCACCTTCAGGCCGGGGATGTGGACGAACAGCGCTTCCAGGCTCTGGGCGTGGTGCGCCGCCGCCGACTTCCAGCTCAGGCCGCCCTGCGGGCTGCGCAGTACCAGCGGCGCCCGGCACTGGCCGCCATACATGTAGCGCACTTTGGCCCACTCGTTAACGATCTGGTCCAGCGCCAGCAGGGAAAAATCCAGGAACATGATCTCCAGCACGGGCCGCATCCCGGTTAACGCCGCGCCCAGCGCCGCCCCGGCCAGGGTGTTCTCGGAGATCGGAGTGTCGCGCACCCGCTCCCCGCCGAACTCCTCCCACAGCCCGCGCGTCACGCCGAACGCCCCGCCGTGCCGACCGATGTCTTCCCCCATCAGGAAGACGCGGGGGTCCTCCTGGAGCGATTCGCGCAGCGCCTCGTTGATCGCCTGCAAGTACGTGATCTCGCGCATGGCCCTCAACCGTAAACGTAGTCGGCGAAGGTGTCCGGGTCCGGGCTGGGGCTGGCCTCGGCGAAAGCCACCGCCTGGTCGACGGCGCTGGCCGCCGCCTGTTCCAGCGCCTGGAGCGCGGCCTCGTCCGCCCCGCTGGCCAGCAGTTTATCGCGCAGCAGCCGGATCGGGTCGCGCCCCTGCCGCTCGGCTTCCACTTCTTCGCGGGTGCGGTAGACCTGCGGCTCGCCAAAATAGTGCCCTTCAAAGCGGTAGGTGTGGGCCTCGATGAAGGCCGGGCCTTTGCCAGCGCGGGCATGGCTCACCGCCTGGCCCGCCGTCTCGTACACCGCTTCCACGTCTTGCCCATCGACCGACCAGGCGGCGATGCCGTAAGCCTCAATCCACGGCGCGCGCTGCTGGATGGCGATGGACTCCGCGCAGCGGGTGGACACGGCGAACTGGTTGTTTTCGCAGACAAACACCACGGGCAGTCTCCAGGCGGCGGCCAGGTTGAGCGATTCGTGGAGGGTGCCCTGGCCGATAGCCCCGTCACCGAAAAAAGCCGCCACCACGCGCTTTAATCCCTGCATCTGGGCGCTCAGCGCCGCGCCCACCGCCACCGGCACGCCCGCCGCCACTACCGGAAAAGCGCCCAGACTGCCCACGTCAAAGGCGGCCACGTGCATCGAGCCGCCGCGCCCCCGGTTGTAGCCAGCCTCCCGGCCCAGGATTTCGGCCATCAAACGGTTGAGATCGGCCCCCTTGGCGATGTGGTGGCCGTGGCCGCGGTGGGTGGAGGTGATCAGGTCGTTGGCCTCCAGGGCGAAACAGACGCCGGTCGCCACGGCCTCCTGGCCGATGCTGGCGTGAACGCCCCCCTTGAGCCGCCCGGCCCGGTACAAGGCCCCGGCGGCCTCCTCAAAGCGGCGGATGCGCCACATGGTCCCGTACATGTGCTGGAGCGTCTCAAGCG
The DNA here is from genome assembly GCA_034435395.1 of Anaerolineae bacterium. GTDB lineage: Bacteria > Chloroflexota > Anaerolineae > Aggregatilineales > Ch27 > DAOTXK01. The sequence goes on from DAOTXK010000004.1 coordinate 14,302, forward strand.
GCAAGGCCATCGCGGGTCACGCCTCCACCAGCGCGGCGGGATTGTCCGCGCCCATGCGCCGCACCTGGGCCTCCGTGAATCCGGCGGCCAGGCAGGCGGCGGCGAAGGCGCGCAGCCCTTCCACCGGCGAGGGATTATCGGCCTGGCCGAAGTCGGTCGCCAGGAGGGTGGTCTCCCAGCCCACCTGGCGGATGTCGTTCAGAATCCGCTCCGGGCTGACGTAATTGCCCGTCCGCTGGAGGAGGGGGGTGGTGAACACCCAGCAGCGCTCGAACCAGCAACCCTGGCGGGCCAGCTCCTGCTGCCAATCCAGGGGAAAGTCGGTGAACGGGGCGGCGGGATGGGTGATCAGGATACGTTTCACCCCGGCGGCGCGGGCCGCCGGAACCAGCGCCATCGTCTCCGCCACGCCGATGTGCCCGGTGCCCAGGATCACGTCCGCCGCCGCGATCAGCCGCAGAATCTCCTGCACCTCGTGGCGGAGGCCGCCGGCGTCATCGAAGATGGTCAGGCCGTAGTCGCCCTTCCGGTCATGGCGGTTTTCGTTGCGCGTGTTGCGCGTCGGCATCCAGATTTCCCGCGCTCCAAAGGCGATGGCCGTCTGGACGGCCGCCGGGTTGAAGCCGCCCACCGGATCGTTGAGAGCCAGGCCGCCCCACAGGTGAACCCCCGCGCCGCTGTGGGTCCGGGCCAGCGTCGCCCGGTCGGCGGTGAGCGTACAGTGGCTTTTGAGCAACAGCCCCCGCATACCCGCCGCCGCCGCCGCCCGCGCCAGCTGGAAGTCGTCCAGGCGGCGTGGCACGTTATCCGGCGCGCTGTGCACATGCAGATCGATGAACCCGGTCAGATCAGGCGTTTCTCCGGCCATGTTAACCTCGGCAGCCATCGGGCTGGCTAGTCCCGCTCCAGGTGGACCACGGCGTTCTGCTCCGCCGAGTCGTAGGCGGCGAACAGGGCGCGCAGGGTCTTCAGGTTATCGGCGGCGACTGTCTCCGGCTCGCGGCCGGCGCGCAGGCACTCGATGAAGTGGCCCTGGGCGGCGTCGTAGCTGGCCTGGTAAGCGGCGGCGGTGTCGCCGTCATGGGCCGGGAACACGGTGGTGCGGTAGGGAGAACCGATGCGCCGCTCGCCTGGCCGGACCAGGTTGGTCCCGCGCCAGTCGGTGATGCTGATCAGATCGCCGTGGCCCTGGTTGGGCACCAGGGCAATCGTGCCCTCGTCCCCCTCGATGACCATGTCATCTAACACCGAGGGGAGATGCTCCGCCACGACGCTGGCCCAACTGATGTCGATATTGGCCAGCACCTCGCCGTAGCCCAGGACCACAAAGGCGCGGTCCTCGCCGGCGCACAGTGGGCTGACCTTATCCATGTGGCTGAACACCCAATCCACCTCGCCGAACAGCAGGCGGAGCGTGTCGATCAGGTGAACGCCCCATTCAAACAGGATGAGCCGGGGCATGGTCTGCGTGTACGCCTGGGTGGTGAACAGGGGGAGCGGTTCGCCGTCCGGGCGGGGCAGCGTGGCATTGTAGTGCGCTGTCACGCGCACGTAGCGCACCTGGCCGATCCGACCGGCGTCGAGCAGGCGCTTGACCTGGCGATACCAGGCGCGCCAGCGCCAGTTCTCATTGACGCTCAGCAGCACCCCGGCCTTCTGGCACACCTCGGCCATCGCCAGGGCGTCGGCCAGAGTGGGGGCCAGGGGTTTCTGGCAGATGATGGGCACTCCCCGCGCGGCGGCGGCCTCCACCTGGGCCCGGTGCACGGATGGCGCGGTGGCGATGTCCACGAAGTCCAGGTCTTCGTTATCCAGCAATGCCTCGTGATCGCTGTAGACGTGGGCCTGGTCGATGCCAAACTGGGCCGCACGCTGCCGGGCCTTTTCAATCGTTCGATTGCAGAGCGCCACAATGGCCACGCCCGGAATGCGTTGCCAGGCCACCAGGTGATGGTAGGAAATGGCCCCGGTGCCTAACATCGCTCCCCGGAGCACGCGGTCGGTCATCACGGCTGCTCCCTCCACTCACGGCGATCCGCTGGCGCCGCCCGGCCATCCGAAACATATCGTGAGCCAGGTTAGCAGATGGGTGGGGTCTTGGCAAGGCCAAAACTATGGTACAATAGCCGTAGAAAAACGATTACGTAATCGTTTTTCTGTACACTAACATGGCTTTGGGTTGGTGTCAAGTTGCCCACCCCCATGGCTCGTGGTCATGGGCCTGCGGCGCTTCGAACCTATCCGGAAGATCATCAAAGGTCTGAGCAACAAAGGGCTTAAGCCTCTTGTCGGTGAATTCCCGGATAGATACTCAACCGATTCTCTTGTATACAATTCTGCAAATTATTGTATACTGTAAAGGAAACACTCTTGGCGCAGAACGGGTACGTGAACATGTCCAACCAAAGCCGGCAGGACCTAGCCTACCGGACAATCAAAGAACGTATTTTGAACCTGGCCTATCGACCGGGACAACCGTTGGTGGAGACCGATTTAGCCGCCGAACTGGGCATCAGCCGCACCCCCATCCGCGAGGCCTTGCGGCGGCTGGAGAATGAGGGCCTGGTGGTCAACACCGGCGGGCGTGGCCGCTCGGTGTATGGCCTGTCGGTCAAGGATACCCGCGAGTTGTTCGACATCAAGATCGCCGTCGAATCGCTGGTGGCCCGCCGGGCCGCCGAACGGGTCACCGAAGCCCAGTTAAAACACATGCGCCAGGCGCTGGTCGAGATGAGGGCCGCCGCCGCGGCCGGCGATACGGAAGCCTGGCTCCAGGCCGACGGGCGTTTTCACGATAACCTGTTTGCCGCCGCGGCCATGCCCCGCGCCAGCCAGCTGATCCAGGGCCTCAATGAACAGTGGCATCGCCTCCGCGTGGGATTCGTGGCCCTGGGCCTGCGCATGGGGCAGTCGGCGGAGGAACACCAGGCCATCCTGGATGCCCTGGAAGCCCGCGACCCGGCCACCGCCGCCCGCGTGATGACCAGCCATCTGGAGCAGGTGGGCGAGCTGGTGGTCAAGATGCTTGAGTCCGTGGTGATGCCGCTGGTGGGGGAATGACGGTGATCGGGCCAGCCGCCAGCATCGACCGACCTTGAGTACAGGAGGGGCTATGAGCTGACTTGT
>DAOTXK010000005.1:0-34635 GCA_034435395.1 Anaerolineae bacterium
TCTCGAACGTGTCCCACGAACTCCGCACCCCCATCTCCAACCTCAAGCTCTACCACCGGCTGCTGGACCTCCGGCCAGAACGGTCGGAGGTCTACCTGGCGACGCTGCGGCGGGAAACGCAGCGGCTGGAAGAGCTGATCGAAGGGCTGCTCATGCTGTCCCGCCTGGACCAGGAACGAGCGGCCCTCGACCGGGAGCCGGTTGACCTGAACCGGCTGGCCAACGAGTACGTGATCGACCGCCAGGCCCTGGCCGAGCATAAGGGGCTGACCCTGGTCTTCTCCGCCGCGCCAGAACTGCCGACCGTGCAGGCCGACCCTAACCTCCTGGGGCAGGTGGTCAGTATTTTGCTGACCAATGCCCTCAACTACACGCCCGCGGGCGGCCACGTGCAGGTGAGCACCGCCACCCAGCCGGGTGATGGGCCATCCTGGGTGGGCCTGTGCGTCCGCGACACCGGTCCGGGCATCCCCCGCGAAGAGCTGCCCCGCCTGTTTGAGCGTTTCTTCCGGGGGAAGGCCGGGCGCGAATCCAATGTATCCGGCACCGGCCTGGGGCTGGCCATCGCCAAGGAGATCGTGGATCGGCACCGGGGACGGATCGAGGTCGTCAGCGATGGCGTCGAAGGCCAGGGCGCGATCTTTGCGGTCTGGTTGCCGGTGGAGGATGGCTGAACCCCTCGCCATGGCTGGATCACTGGCGAGGCCCCCGCCGTTAGGGCAAAATGATGGCCGGGGGTCGCCTTCAACCGCGCCGGTGATGGTTACCGCACAGCCGCCCATGCCCTCTTTGCGCCGCAACCCATTGTCGTGGGGCTGTCCCCTCGGACCGCCCCTATAACCAGTATTGCTGGAGGAGCACACATGAGTCCATTTCGTCAGGATCAACAAGTCCTTATCTGGCAGGCCAACGGTGAGACGGTCTGGATACAACCCTGGGGGCAGGATACGCTGCGGGTCCGCGCCATTCTGGGGCCACAGCCGCTGGACCTGCCCGGCGCGCTGCTGAAGCCCAAGCCCTCCCAACCCACCATCACGGTCAGCGATGACGGCGCGAGCATCACCAACGGCCGGCTGCGGGCGGAAGTCTCTCCGGAGGGTCACATCCGTTTCCGGCGGGCGGATAGCGGGGCGGCTCTGCTGGAAGAGGGCAAGCCCGAATTTTTCCTGCCGCCGGAACGGCATTACACCGCCCGTTTCAGCGACCTGTACCACATTGAGGTCCGCTTCAAGGCCTGGCGGGACGAGCGCTTCTATGGACTGGGCCAGCACGCCCACGGTCACCTGGACCAGAAGGGCTGCGTGATCGACCTGCTGCAACGCAACTCGTGGGTCTCCATCCCGTTCCTGCTCTCCAGCCGGGGGTACGGCTTCCTGTGGCACAACCCAGGCATCGGTCGGGTGGAACTGGCCCACAGCGGCACGCGCTGGGTGGCCGAGGCCACGCGCCAGATCGACTATCTGGTCATGGCTGGCGATTCCTACGCCGACCTGATGACCCGTTACGCCGACCTGACCGGCTATCCGCCCGTGTTGCCGGAGTGGGCGGCGGGCTTCTGGCAGTGTAAGCTGCGATACGTGGATCAGGAGGAACTCCTGAGCGTGGCCCGCGAATACCACAAACGCGGCCTGCCGCTCTCGGTGATCGTGATCGACTTCTTCCACTGGTCGCTGCAAGGGGACTGGCGGTTTGACCCGGAGCACTGGCCGGACCCGGCGGCCATGGTCCGGGAGCTGGAGAAGATGGGCGTCAGGGTCATGGTCTCGATCTGGCCGTCGGTCAACCCGCTCAGCCAAAACTACCGGATCATGCAGGAAAACGGCTGGCTGATCCGGGCGGAGCGTGGCCTCCCGGCGCAGCTGGAATTCCGCGACGTGCGCCCGCGCGGCCCGGTGTACATCACCTACTACGACTCCACCCATCCCGACGCCCGGCGGTTCGTCTGGGAACAGGTGCGGGAGGGCTACTATAAGTACGGCATCAAGGTCTGGTGGCTGGACGCCTGTGAGCCGGAGATCAGGCCGGAGTCCCGTGACAACCTCCACTTCCACCTGGGCAACGGCCTGGAAGTCGCCAACCTCTACCCGCTGCTGCACCAGCAGGGCTTTTACGAGGGGATGAAGGCCGAGGGCGAGGAAGACGTGTTCCTGTTGTGCCGGTCAGCGTGGGCGGGCAGCCAGCGTTATGCCGCGTCGGTGTGGTCGGGCGACATCGATTCCACCTTCGAATCGCTGCAAGAGCAGGTCCGGGCGGGCCTGAACATGGCCCTGAGCGGCATCCCCTGGTGGAACACCGACATCGGCGGCTTTAAGGGGGGCCGCATCAAAACCGACTACTTCCGCGAGCTGATCGTGCGCTGGTTCCAGTATGGCGTGTTCTGCCCGATCTTCCGCCTGCACGGGGTGCGCGAGCATTTTGACCTGGACGATCCGCTGTCCAGCGGCGGGGACAACGAAGTGTGGTCATTCGGCGAGAGAGCCTACACGATCCTCAAAGACCTGCTGTTCCTGCGGGAGCGGCTGCGCCCGTACATCATGGCGCAGATGCGCCTGGCCCACGAGACCGGCATCCCCATGATGCGCCCGCTGTTCTTCGATTTCGAGGACGATGAGGGCTGCATCCCGGTGGATGACCAGTTTATGTTCGGGCCGGATGTGCTGGTTGCGCCGGTGCTGTTCCAGGGGGCCACCGCCCGCGAGGTCTACCTGCCCGCCGGGACCCAGTGGACGGACGCCTGGACCGGCCAGGTCTACGCGGGCGGGCAGCGCATCTCGGCGGACGCGCCGCTGGAGAAAGTGCCGGTCTACCTGCGCGGGACGGACAGCCCGCTGCGGGCGGTGTTCGCCGGTCGGTGATGGCCGGGCGGGAAGCGGCCTTCCGGGCGGGGCGGGATGGGGCGCATTCCGTCCCGCCTTCCCTGTCCCTTTCATGACCGGAGACCGGGCATGGTTTTTCCTGAGGGATGGGTGCGCTCCAGAACTCATGGTCATCAGTCCGCTGCATTAGAATCGTGCAAGAAACCCTCAGCGCCGCCGGATAGCGGCTATAATGCGGATAGCGGCTATAAAATGCGGATAGCGGCTATAATCCTGACAGAGAGACTTCACGTCATCACTCAGGAGGTAGCGTATGGGGGAGACCTTCGAATTTAAGGCGGAAATCCAGCAACTGCTGAACATTCTCATCCATTCGCTATACACGGAACGCGAAATCTTCCTCCGGGAGCTGCTGTCCAACGCTTCCGACGCCCTGCACCGACTCCAGTTTGAGATGCTGACCAATGACCAGGTGTACGATCCGGAGGCCGAGCTGGCGATCGAGGTGGCGGTGGACAAAGAAGCCCGGACCATCACCGTCCGCGACACCGGCATCGGCATGACGCGCGACGAGCTGATCACCAACCTGGGCACCATCGCCCAGTCCGGCGCGACGGCTTTTTTGGAGACGATCCGGGAGCGGGGCGACGCAGCCACCAACATCATCGGCCAGTTTGGCGTCGGTTTCTACAGCGTCTTCATGGTAGCCGATGAAGTCCAGGTCACGTCGCGCTCGTTCCTGCCGGACGCCGCCGCGGCCCGCTGGGTCTGCGATGGCAGCCCCCGCTTCACCGTGGAAGAAGCCGATATGGACCATCGCGGCACCGAGGTTCTGGTGAAGCTCAAGGAAGATGCGGCGGAGTTCGCCGACGAGTGGCGGCTGCGCCAGGTCATCAAGCGCCACAGCGATTTTGTCGCCTTCCCCATCTACCTGCGCCAGGCTCAGGCGGAGAAGGGGAAGGAGGGAGCCGGGTCGCCCGCCCCGGTCAATCAGCAGGTGGCGATCTGGCGGCAGACACCCCGCGAAGTGGCGGACGAAGACTACCAGAGCTTCTACAAACAGATCACGCTGGATTTTGAGCCGCCGCTGGCCCATGTGCACGTCAGCAGCGAGGCCCCTATCGACCTGCACGCCATCCTGTACGTGCCCAGCAAGCGGGAGCGGGGCCTGTTCGCGCCCAAGGATCACGGCCTGCGGCTCTACAGCCGCAAAATCCTGATCCAGGATCGCACGCCGGACCTGCTGCCGGAATACCTGCGGTTTGTGGAAGGCGTGGTTGATTCCGAGGATTTGCCGCTGAACGTATCCCGCGAGAGCGTGCAGTCCAACACGGTGGTGCGCAAGATTCGCAGCAACCTGGTGCGTCGCCTGCTGGATACGCTGGACGAAGCCGCCAGAGAAGACCCGGATCGTTACCGGACGATCTGGGAGCAGTTTGGCCTCTTTTTTAAGGAAGGAATCGCCACCACGCCGGAGGATCACGGGCGGCTGAAGAAGCTCCTGCGCTTTCATTCCTCCGCCACCGGCCCGGCGGGGTGGACCTCGCTGGCCGAATACGTGGGGCGGATGAAGGACGGCCAGGACGCCATCTACTTCCTCTTCGGCGAGGACCTGTCCTCCATCACCCGCAGCCCACACCTGGACCCCTTCAAGGCGACAGGGACCGAGGTGTTGTATCTGACGGAGCCGGTCGACTCCTTTATGATGGTGGCCATGCGCGACTTCGAGGGCCACCCGTTTAAGAACATCGCCGATGCCGACACCGACGCGCCGGAAACGGAGGCGGTGCCGGGCGACCGAATCCCCGACGACCTGTTCAACCCCTTGCTCAAGCGTTTTAACGAGGTGCTGGGCGGGCGCGTCATCGTGGTTCGAGAGGGTAAACGGCTGACGGAAAGCCCCGTCCGCCTGGTGGCCGCCGATGGCGCGCTGGGTGACAGCCTGGAGCGCGTCCGCAAGTACATCGACCAGGACTTTGAGGCCAGCAAGAAGGTGATGGAAGTCAACCGCCACCACCCGCTGATCCATGACCTGGCGCTGGCCCTCCAGCGCGACGCCATGGACCCGCTGGTGCCGGAGATGATCGAACAACTGCTGGAGAATGCGCTGCTGGTGGAAGGCATCCATCCCAACCCGGCGGAGATGGTGGGGCGCATCCAGGCGATCATGGCGGCGGCAGCCAAGGCCCGCGCCGGGACGGCAGAGCGTTGAGCGGGCCGATCCTGGAGATGACCGGCGGCCCGACGGGGAGCGACAGCTCCCCTTTTTTCGCCTCGCGCCCGACCATCAGCGAGGGCTGGCAACCTGACGGTTTCCTTCCCAATACCTGACGACGGCGGCGGTTCGGGCAAGGGCGATTGCGCGGCGGAAAAAACTGGGTTAAGGTGGGAGGGACTACGCACCGGTCTGTGAGGGTTCCATGGCTCGTCTAATCGTTTTAGGTTCGGCGGCTATTGTGCCCAGTATGGAGCACGATAACACCCACTTCATCTTGCAGGGGGAGGAAAGCGTCATCCTGATTGACTGCGGTTCCAACCCCATTGCCCGCATGCGCACGGTCGGCGTTCATTACGACGATCTGACCGATATGATCCTGACCCACTTCCATCCCGATCATGTGATGGGCGTGCCGATCCTGCTGAACAACATGTGGTTTCTGGGGCAGCAGGCCGGGCGGCAGCGGCGCGCCCTGCGGGTGTATGGCATTCACCACTGCCTCAACCGCGTGGAAGAGTTGATGCTGGCCATGGGCTGGGACGAGTGGCCGGAATACTTCCCGGTGGCCTTTCACAAAATCCTGGAGCGGCCCAACCAGTTGTTACTGGAAAACAACGATTTCCGCATCACGTCCTGGCCGGTGCGGCACTACATCCCCACCATTGGCCTGCGCATCGAAAACAAACACACCGGTTTTGTGACCGCCTACTCCTGTGATACCGCGCCGACGGATACCCTGTATGAACTGGCCCGCAACGCCGACCTGTTCATTCACGAAGCCGCCGCCGACAAGCCCGATATCGGCCATTCCACCCCGCGCCAGGCCGGGGAGGTGGCCAGCCGGGCGGGGGCCAAGCGCCTGGTGCTGATTCATTACCAGGTGTTCGGCCCCAACGGGCCGGTGGCTTACCGCCATCTGGTGGACGAAGCGCGGGAAACGTTCACAGGCCCGGTGGAAATGGCGGAAGACTTTGTGATCTATGACGTTTGAGGGAGGGGCGTCGCGCAGGGTCGCCAGCCGTCACCTGGCGCTGGTGAGCCAGGGGGCTGCCCGGCAGAGGATAAACCAGGGCGGACGCGGTTGATGGGAGCTGATCCCACCGCCAGCGAACGGCTCAGCCGGAGGTGGATTTGGCCGTTTCTTTGGGTTTGACCGTGGCATGCAGGAACTGAAAATCCCCGCGCGGCGGCATCACTTCGTGAATCTCGATGATCTCAAAGGTGAGCTTGCCGATCTCGACCTGATCACCGATTTCGGGTCGTTTGATGTGGTTCATGATCCCGCCGGGGTGTTCCCCGCCCATCACCACGTAACTTACTTTATAAATCATATTCGTCGCGCCAGAATGATGTCGCCCTCAGCGGCGGCATAGGGGAATGGCGCCCTCCTCCTTTCGTCTACACGCTGGCCCACTCGGCAGCGGCACTTCCCGCCGGGGCGAGAGACCCCGCCTGGCGGCGTTTACCTGGCCAGTGGCCGGGCGGCGGAGAGCTAACCGGACTTCGGCTCAAGATTACGGTGGCGGAGCTTGAAGGACAGATCGCTCGCCATATTGCGCATCACAGCATAGCCAATGGCCGTGTCAGACTGGCACAGGCGCTCGAAGTCCTCCCGGGCGATAACATACAGCAACGCGTTATCGCTGGCACAGCGGATGGTGGCCGACCGTTCGCCGTAGTCAATCAGCGCCATTTCGCCGAAGATCTGGCCCCGACCCAGATACACAAAGGATTGTTCGATGGCTGGTTCATCGTCAAAAATGACGCCAAACTGGCCCTCGCGGATGATATATAAGTTGTCGCCCGGTTCGCCTTTGGAGAAAACCACCTGCCCATCATGGTATTCGACCGGGTGGCTGATTTCGGCCAGCCGTTGCAGTTGTGCGGGGGTAAGACCGGAAAACAACTCCACACCCTTCAGCAGATCGACCAGTTCCATGGCAGATACCCCATCCCTCTGGCTGGATAACACCGCGACCGTGTACCAGCGATGGCCGCCGTCCGCCGGCGGCGCTGATAAGCGGGTCCTGAGCCTGGGCACCAGACCCTATATGGCAATTTTACAGCCATCTTGGGGGTGGGACAAGACGGTCGGGTCAACGTTCGCACTTTATAACCCATTTCCAACGGCGCGATCCGGCCCTGATCATTTTCCTATGGCGACAAAACAGGTTAAAAATAGAGGCCGGTAGCCGGTCAGGACTTGCCAGATGGTTTAAGGAGGCACACCGATATGGAATACCGCAAGCTGGGGCGAACCGGCCTGAAGGTCAGCGAATTGTGCCTGGGCACCATGACGTTCCGCTGGACCAGCACCGAGGAGCAATCGTTGCAGGTGCTGGATCGGGCCTGGGAGGCCGGGATCAACTTCATCGACACGGCGGATATCTACAGCTCCTGGGCGGAGGGCAATCCCGGCGGCGTGGCCGAGACGATCATCGGCCAGTGGCTCAAGACCAAACCCCGCGATCAGATCGTGATCGCCACCAAGGTGCGGGGCCGCATGTGGGATGGCCCCAACGGCGAAGGGTTGAGCCGCCAGCACATCATGCTGGCGGTGGAAGGCAGTCTGCGCCGCCTGGGCGTGGAGGCCATCGACCTGTATCAGGTTCACTGGCCGGACGACGATACTCCCCTGGAGGAAACCCTGCGCGCTCTGGACGACCTGGTTACCGCCGGTAAGGTGCGGTATATCGGGGCCAGCAACTTCCCGGCCTGGCTGCTGACCAAGAGCCTGTGGATCAGCGACCGGCGCGGCTACGCCCGTTTTGAGTCCATCCAGCCGCACTACAACCTGTTGAACCGCGCCGAAGTTGAGCCGGAGCTGGCGGCGCTGTGCGTGGATCAGGGCCTCGGCCTGATCCCCTACAGCCCGCTGGCCGGGGGTTTCCTGACCGGCAAGTACACGCGGGACGGCATCCCGGCGGGATCGCGCGGCGAGGCCAACGAGCGCATCAAAAGTTACATGACCGAGTCGAACTTCACCCTGATCGACGGCCTGCGGGAGATGGGCCAGGCCCATGGCAAGACCGTCCTGCAGATGGCGCTGGGTTGGCTGCTCACCCTGCCGATAGTCACCGCTCCCATCATCGGTGCCAACACGGTTGAGCAGTTGGAGGAATCGCTGGGGGCGGCGGGCCTGCGGCTCACCGAAGAAGAAATGGCGCGCCTGGACGGATTAACCGGCGGAAACCGGAAGTGGTTCAAGCCTGGGGCGGCGGGCTGAGGAGGGGGCGCGGGGGCACGGCTCGCGGATTGCGCTTAGGCCGCGCCCCTGGTGACGATCGTTGGGAGGAGTTTCATACCATTCAGGCGGGCAGCATCCACGACCGGGCTGGCGGGCGGGCCGCCCCGGGCGCAGACGGCGCTAGAGCAGGCTGTCGTGCCCCAGGAACGGGCGGACATGGCTCAGAAACTCGGCACGGGTCTGTTCCTGATCGTGGAAGGTGCCCAGCAGCTTGCTGGTGACCATCCGGGCGTTGTGTTTTTTGACGCCGCGCATCATGGCGCACATATGCGCCCCCTCCACCACCACGCCGACGCCCAGCGGGTTGAGCGTATCCATCAGGAACTGGGCGATCTGGGCTGTCATACGCTCCTGCACTTGCAGGCGGCGGGCGAACAGGTCCACGATGCGCGGTATCTTGGACAGGCCCAGCACCCTGTCTGTCGGGATGTAGCCGACGTGCGCGCGCCCGACGAAGGGCAGCATGTGATGCTCACACATCGAATAAAACTCGATGTCGGTGACCAACACCATTTCCTGGTAGTCGACTTCAAACAGGGCGTTGTTGATCACCTTTTCCGGGTCGGTGTAATATCCGGACAGCAACTCCTCGTACATGCGGGCCACGCGGTTGGGGGTCCTGACCAGACCTTCGCGTTCGGGGTCCTCGCCCACCGCCTTCAGCAGGGTACGAACGGAGTCTTCAACGGCGGTGCAGTCGATGTTGAAGTTGAGGTCGATGTCATAGTCTTCCAGCAACTGGCTTTTGTTGCCGTTGAACACCTGTAAGTTTGTCATGTTTCCCTCTCCAATACATGGACAAACCCTCTACAAATTTCCGTGGTACAATACCATAGATAGAGCGGCTTGTGAAGACCTTACGAACGAGATGAGAAAGTTTTAATATTGTACGCGACTTCCGGGCCGGCCAGGCGAGTGTCTGGGGCTTTTTTGGACAACTGGAGCCTCGCGGTGGATCAGATTCACATCAAAAACCTGCGGCTGCGCTGTTACATCGGCTTCCAGCCCCACGAGCTTGATGAGATGCAGGACGTGGTGATCAGTATGTGGCTCCATACCGACCTGCGCCAGGCGGGCGCGAGCGACGATCCCGACGACCTGCTCAACTATCGGACGGTCAACAAGGCCGTGATCCAGCTCGTCGATGGGGCGCACTACCGGACCATTGAGGCGCTGGCGACCGCAATTGCCCGGCTGGCGGTCGTCGAGCTGGGCGTGCCCCGCATCCGGGTGGAGGTCTACAAGCCGGGCGCGCTGCGGTTCACCGATGACGTGGGCGTGATCATCGAGCGCGGGCGCGAGGACTTCCCATCGGGGCCGTCTGGATGACCCACCGCGTCTTCCTCTCGCTCGGCTCCAACATCGACCCGGCGGCCAACCTGCGCGCCGGCCTCGACCTGCTCCGCCAGCGGTGTGAGGTGCGGGCCGTCTCGCCGGTTTACCAGACCGCGCCCGTCGGCTACACCCAACAGGCCAGCTTCCTCAATGCGGCGGTCCTGCTGGAAACCAACCTGACGCCGGAGGCCTTCCGCCAGTCCGTGATCCTGCCCATCGAGCGGGCGCTGAAGCGGGCCCGCGATCCGGCGAACAAAAACGCCCCCCGCACCATCGACCTGGACATCGCCCTGTGGGACGAGGCCGTCTTTGACTTCGGCGAGAAGCCCTGGCACGTGCCGGATCGGGACATCGTCCGCTTCATCCATGTGGCCCGCCCGCTGGCCGACCTGGCCCCGGATTATGTGCATCCCGAAGATGGGCGGACGCTGGCCCAGATTGCGGCAGAACTGCCCGCCGAGGGGCTATACTTGCGGCACGATCTCCGGCTTACTGACTGAGGGGGGATATGGCCGTCAAAGTCCTGCTCGATACCGATATCGGCTCGGACATCAACGACGCCATCTGCCTGGCCTATCTGCTGGCCCAGCCGGCCTGTGAGCTGCTCGGCATCACCACCGTGACCGGCGAGGCCGTGCAGCGGGCGATGCTGGCCAGCGTCCTGTGTAAGGCCGCCGGTAAGGCGGTGCCCATCTTCCCCGGCCAGCAGGAACCGCTGCTGGTCCGCCCCCGGCAGACGACCGTCCCCCAGGCGCGGGTGCTGCCCCATTGGGCGCATGATACAGTCTTCCCGGAGAAACAGGCGGTCCGCTTCCTGCGACAGACCATCCACGATAACCCCGGCGAGATCACGCTGCTGACCACCGGCCCGCTGACCAACGTGGCCCTGCTGTTCGCCGTCGAGCCGGAGATACCGGCGTTGCTCCGGCGGGTGGTGATGATGGCCGGGCGCTACACCGCCGACCTGCCGGAACCGGCCTCCCTGGAATGGAACGTGTTATGTGATCCTTACGCCTTCGCCAAAGTGTTGACCAGCGCCGCGCCCCTGCGGGCGGTGGGCATTGGGATCACCAGCCGGGTTCAACTGGATACTGCGGTGGTGCTGGACCGATTCTGGGCCCCCCCGCTCCGCCCGGTGCTGGACTTCGGCGAAGGCTGGTTCCAGGAACGCGATCACCTCACCTTTCATGACGCCGTGGCGGCAGCGACCATCTTTGATGACCAGTTGTGCGTCTTCCAGCGCGGCACGATCACCGTCGAACTGGACAGCGAGCCGCTCCGGGGACTTACCCGCTGGCAGGCGGACGATTCCGGCCCGCACGAAATCGCCGTGGCGGTGGATGTCGACCGCTTTTTTGCCCACTTTTTCGCCGTGTTGGGAGGATAACAGGAGGATTTTATGCCGGAGCTACCCGCGCCAACCGCTGGCGACACATCCTGGTTTGTCCACGATCGGTTTGGCCTGTTTATCCACTGGGGCATCTACTCGGCTGCCGCCCGGCACGAATGGGTCAAAAACCGGGAGAAGATCCGCGACAAGGATTACCAGCGGTACTTCGACCACTTCGACCCCGATCTCTACGATCCGACCGCCTGGGCGCGGGAGGCCAGGAACGCCGGCATGAAATATTTTGTCGTCACCACCAAACATCATGACGGGTTCTGCCTGTGGGATTCGGCCCTGACCGACTACAAAGCGCCCAACACGCCCGCCGGGCGCGATCTGCTCCGGCCACTGGTGGAGGCCTTCCGGGCGGAGGGGTTCCGGGTGGGTTTTTACCACTCCCTGCTGGACTGGCACCACCCCGAATTCCCCATCGATGGCTTCCACCCCATGCGCGACGACCTGGCCTTCCGCCAGGCCAGCCAGGGCCGGGACATCCGTAAGTACGCCGACTATCTGCACGGCCAGGCGCGCGAACTGCTCACCCAGTTCGGTCGGATCGACATCATGTGGTACGACTTCTCGTATTCTCACCTGGACTGGGGCTGGTCCAGGGGCAAGGGCAAAGACGACTGGCGCTCCGAGGAGCTGCTGGCGATGACGCGCCAGTTGCAGCCGGGCATCATCGTCAACGACCGCCTGGAGATTCCGGGGGATGTGAAGACGCCGGAGCAGTACCAGCCGCGCGGCTGGATGACGGTCGAGGGGAAGCCGGTGGTGTGGGAGGCCTGCCAGACCCTTAACGGCAGCTGGGGCTACGACCGCGATAACCTGGACTGGAAATCTGCCGAAATGCTGGTCAAGATGCTGGTCGACTCGGTATCCAAGGGCGGCAACCTGCTGCTCAACGTGGGGCCGAACGCGCGCGGCGAGTTCGAGCCGAAAGCGGTGGAGCGGCTGCGGGCTATTGGCCAGTGGATGCGCCTGCATGGCCGGGCGATCTACGGCTGCACGGCCAGCGACTTCCCGCCACCGCCCGACTGCCGCTATACTCAGAACGGCGACCGCCTCTACCTCCACCTGTTTGACTGGCCGTTTAAGCACGTTCACCTGGATGGGCTGGCCGGGCGCGTGGAATACGCCCAACTGCTGCACGACGCCTCCGAGGTCAGGAGGCTGGAGTTCGACCCGGCAGGGATGGAATCGACCATTTTTCAACGCGGGCGATCCGGCACGCTGACGGTAGAGCTGCCCGTACAGAAGCCGGACGTGCTGGTGCCGGTGATCGAGCTGTTCCTCAAGTGAAGGCCAGGTCGCACCCGGATAGGGGCATGACAGGGAGGGCAGTTTTGGTTAACCTGGAAGCGCAGCGGGTCGCGGTTGGCGATTTTGCCGTGCGGTACTTCACCGCCGGGGACGGTCCCCCGGTGGTGCTGCTGCACGGCGGCGGCACGGATTCGGCCCTGCTCTCCTGGCGGGCCGCCATCGGGCCGCTGGCCGAGTCGTACCGCGTTTACGCCCCGGACTGGCCAGGCTACGGCGAGAGCAAGCTGCTGGCGGGCGATCTCACGCAGAAGACGCTGCTTCACTGCCTGGGGACCTTGCTCGACGCCTGGAGCCTGGACCGGGTCACGCTGGTCGGCATTTCGATGGGCGGTGGGGCGGCCATCGGTTATACGCTGGCCCACCCGGACCGCGTCGCCCGGCTGGTCCCGGTGGCCAGCTACGGCTGGCAGGACAAAGCGCCGTTTCACAAGCTGAGCTATCTGTTCCTGCGGATTCCCGGGGTCAGCCGCCTGACGTGGGCCAGCATCCGCGCCAGCCGCTGGGCGCTGCGCTGGACGCTCAAGCGCATCGTGCTCAACCCGGCGTCGCTGACGGACGAGCTCATCGACGAGGTCTACGAGGTCATCCGGTCGTCCCAGCCAGAGCGGTCGTTTTACACGTGGCAGCAGGACGAGGTGCGCTGGGACGGGCTGCGGAGCTGTTACATGCCGCGTCTGGCGGAGATCGCCTGTCCCACGCTGATCATCCACGGGGCGGGGGATGCCAGCGTGCCGGTCAAATACGCCCGCGAAGCGGCCGGGCGCATCCCTGGGGCGCGGCTGCACGTCATCGACAACGGCGGGCACTGGATCGCCCGCGACTGGCCGGACGAATTTAACCGGGTCCTGCTGGACTTCCTGCGCGAGACGGACTGAACCCCGGCTATCCTGGCTCCACCTCGTCCAGGCGGACAGGCACCCCGCGCCGGAACGACTCGTAGGTTGCCACCACGGCGGCCAGCGGTTTGCGCTCCTCCCGCCCGCTGGTGATCGGCTCCGCCCCACTCTCCAGGCAGTCCAGGAAGTGCGCCAATTCCGCCGCAAAAGTGTCCGCTGGAGGAAGGGCGATTGCTTCCACCTGCTCTTCGTGTCCGTCTTCGGCGGCGGTGTAGAGGCGGATGCGCCGGTCGTGGAACCACAGGCTGCCCTGAGAGCCATGGACGGTGCCGTGGACGCCGGGCTGTGGCGTGCGCAGGGAGAAGCTCTCCACGATCACCGCCGTGGCCCCGTTCGCCAGCCGGGCCACGGCCACGCTGCTGTCGTCGGCGGCCATCTCCGGGAGCGATTTAGGGGCGACCTGCCCGTAGACGTACTCAATCTCGCCCGCCAGCAGGCGCAGCAGCTCGAAGTCGTGGATGCCGCCGGAGGCCATGACGCCGCCCGCGTCGCTCAGGAACCAGGGGCGTCGGCGCAGGTAGTCATGCATCTGATGTTCGCGCGAGATGCGGACCAGGAAAACCTCGCCCAGCCGCCCAGACTCGATGATGGCGGCAGCCTGGATATAAGTCGTATCGTAGCGCACGTTTTCGGCCACCATCAGCGTCACGCCCCCGGCCTCGGCAGCGGCGATCATGGCGTCGGCCTCGGCCAGGGTGTTGGCCAGCGGCTTCTCGATCAGGATGTGCAACCCGGCTGCCGCTGCCATGATGGCCGCCTCGGCGTGCAGCTCATGCGGCAGGGCGATCACCACAGCGTCCAGCCGCCCCGCATCCAATAACTCCCGGTAGTCCACCGCCACCAGCGGCGCTCGATAGGTCTGCGCCATCGACCAGGCTGCCTCCACCTGAACATCCGCCACGGCGCGCAGCTCCGCCCGCGACTCCAGGGCGCGAATGGCCTGAGCGTGCCGGTCGCCCGCCCAGCCGCAGCCGATGATGCCCAGTCGCCAGCGTTTTTTCGTCCCCATCCCCGCCCCTTCTCGCCCGATCTCAGTCCAGCGCCCGGCGAAGGCTGGCCGCCAGCGCCCGCACCGCCTCCACCCCCTGCCCCCCGGCCCTGACCAGCGCGCTGCCGACGATAAAGCCGTCCGTCAGCCGGCTGACCATCTGGGCATGCGCCGGCGTGCTGATGCCGAAGCCCAACACCAGGGGGCGATCCGTGTGGGCGCGGACGCGGGCGATGAAGTCGGTCAGGTCCGGCGGCAATTCCTGGCGGATGCCGGTGGTGCCCGTCAGCGAAACCACGTAGATGAAGCCAGTTGCCCGCCCGCTCACCAGCGCGATCCGCTCCGGGCTGCTGGTCGGGGCCAGGAAAAAGACCATCGCCAGCCCGGCCTCGGCGCAGGCCCCCGCGAAGAGGGTCGCCTCCTCCGGCGGCAGGTCGGGCACGATCAGCCCATCCGCCCCGGCGTCCCTGGCATCCCGCACGAAGGCCTCCGGCCCGTAACTCAGCAGCGGGTTGAGGTAGCTCATCATCAACATCGGCTGGGCCAGGCCCCGCGCCCGCAACTCGCTCACCGCTTCCAGGCACCTGCGGACTGTGATCCCCTGTTCCAGCGCGATCTGGGTTGCCGCCTGGATGGTGGGGCCGTCCGCCAGCGGATCGCTGAAGGGCACGCCAATCTCGAAGCCATCCGCCCCGACCTCGGCCATGGCCGCGATGGCCACCAGCGACGACTCGTAGTCGGGGTAGCCGATGGGGAAGTACGGCAAAAAGGCAGCCCGGCCTTGTTGTCTGGTCCTGGCGAACATGGCCGCGATGGCGGCGAGGCCGGATGATCGGGTGGTGGGGGTCATCGGCTTGTCCTGTCAAAACAGGCGGCGCGCAGCCCGTCCAGGCAGCGCCTCTCCGGAAGACAACGCGCCCTGATCCTACGCCAGGACGACCACCGTTTCAAGCGCCTGGTTCGCCCGCTTCGGTCCCGCGTCTCGTATGAGTCAGCCTGCGCCCCTCGGGTGAGCGGGCAGGCGGTTCACGCCCCACCGCCGACGCACCGGTCCACCACCCAGCGACGGGTGGCCGGATCGGTCAGGCGGCGGGCCAGCTCGCATTGTACGGCCATGATCCCGGCATAGTTGCGGTCGAACTCGCTGTCAGTCCAGCTTTGCAGCTCGACCGTGATCGACGGGATGCCCTGCCCGTCCACCCAGCTGGACGCGTCTCCTGTCACTTCATAGGCGGTGAAGCGCGAGTCGCTGGGGTAGTTGGCCGCCTGGCCGTAGATGTGGCCGAGCACCTGCGACCCGTGATCGCCGTTGCACGCCCCGGCGAACACGCCATTGGCGGCGCTGTGATAAAACAGCACGGCGGCCGGCGGGTTCAGCAGGATATAGTCGGCCAGGGCCGCCGTCTCCGGCTCGGAGAACGGCTCCGTGCCCGGATCGACCGCCCGATCCCGCCAGTTGGCCTCCGGCGACCAGGCGCACCCCCAGTTGCGGTTGAGGTCCACCGCGTGGGCGTTGAAGCGGCCGGCCTCCTCCCGCCCGCGCACCAGGCCGTCCGGGTTGAGCGCCGGGATCACGGCCAGCGACACCCCCGGCGCGATGTCTTCCGGCGCAGCCGCGAAATGCGTGATGATCTCGTTCATCAGCGCCACCGTGTTGGCCTCCCAGCCGCCGTGAATCCCGCCTACCAGCAGGATGATCAGAGGGCCGTTTCCCAGCCGCCGCGCCAGGATGCCCCGCCCTTCCACCGAGCGTCCAACCAGCGCCGCCCCCGGCTCCAGGGTGGCGGTTTCCACCGGCAGGACCCGGGCCAGCAGGGTGGGATCGATGGTCGCTTCCGGAGGGGCATCTTCCAGGGTGGCCGTCGGCGTTAAGGCGTTGGGGGTGCGGCTGGGGGTGGAGGTCATGGTAGCCGTTGGCCGGGGCGTCGCTGACACGATGCGCCGGGGGGTGGAACTGGGCGCGCGGGTGGGCGGCGACGTGGGCGAGACCAGCTCGACCGGGGCGGAGAGCGTGGGAGCCGGGGTAAAACCCCCGCAGCCCCCGCCGACGATCAGCAACAAACCCAGCATGAGCCAATTGCGTATCCAAAATGCGGTGTCGCGCGCTTCCCAGGGAGGGGACAAGTCTGGCCTCGTCAGGGTGAAAGGAAACGGCCTGTGCCCGGTTCTCAACCCGCGCATTTTAGCATATACTCGTGGTTGCCGCGCCTGGGGGCCTGTGCTACCCTACCATCACCAGACCCGGTTCTTATCACCCGGCAGGCCGGATAAAACGGGATTATCGTTCGGAGAGCCGTGCTGTAGCCCTTGAAGGTCCGTCCCCGGCCCCCGATGTTTGCCGCGCCCTGGCCAGCCCACTGGCCGGCGAGCGGGCAGGCATACCTGCAGGAGGAGCACCGTGAAACGTTCCGCGTTACCCATGAGCCTGTTGCTGGTCGCCCTGGCGCTGCTGGGCTGCCAGCCAGAGGAGATCATCATCCCCACCGTGGCCCAGCTGCCGACCATCACGCCGTCGTTCACGCCCACCTTCACCTTCACGCCGTCGCCCACCCCGACCCCGACCTTCACCCCGACGATCACGCCCTCATCGACCCCCACGCCCAGCTTCACCCCGACCTTCACGCCGACGTTCTCCCCCACGCCGACGCTCACCCTCACGCCGGTGGATACGGCCACCTTCACCCCCACCTTCACGCCGACGTTCACCCTGACGCCGTCCGGCCCGATGATTTACGAATTTACGGCGGACAACTACCAGATGCCTGCTGGCAGCCCCACCGTGCTGCGCTGGCGGGGCGACGGTGATACCGCCGTGCTGGAACAGATCAACGCGTCGGGCAATGTGGGCCAGTCCTGGGCCGTCCAGCCCACCGGCGAGCAGGCGGTCACCATCCCACTGAACCAGGGGTTGGTGGTGACCTACCGCCTGACAGTCATCCGGCGGGGCCAGCCGGTCTCACAATCGCTGGCCATCACGGTCACCTGTGGGGGGAGCTGGTGGTTTGGCGGCGGCATCGTCAGCGAATCGACCTGCCCGGCCGGCCCGCCGGTCGTCAGCAACGCCCAGTACCAGGCCTTCGACGGCGGACGCATGATCTACCTGGAGAGCGGCAACCAGAACTATCCGGGCAACCGGGTCTACGTAATCTTTTACAGCGGCAACCAGTGGCACGCTTACGAAAACGTCGGCTCGGCGACGGCCACCGGTTCGCCGCCCGGCGGGCGGTATATGCCGGGGTCCACCATCCTGGCCAATGTCTGGGAAACCGGCGTCCATAACGGCCAGGCGGTCAAGGACCTGCTGCAATATGCCCTGGTCCAGAACGTCGACCAGCAGCAGCGCACCTCCCAGGTTGAACAGGGCGGCACCGCCATCTACATCGATACGCCGGAAGGGCGTCTGTACCGGTTGACCGGGACCGTCAGCGGCACCTGGCAACAGTTACGCTAACGGCTGGGTGGGGGCGTTCACGAGCGGTCACAGCATGCGCGTCCCCACCCTGGCCGACCGGAAAGAGGGCCGGCGGACGGCGACCGTCGGCCCTGATTGACCGGCTGACCGGGCCGGTGCTATCATGGGGCCGGACTTACCGGTCCCGGTCGCCCCTAGTGTCGATTATCATATCCCCAGGAGTACGCCATGCAGCGCGTCAAGTTCACCTGGAATGCCTTCAAAAATGTGGCGATCTTATTCTCGTTCATCGTGAACCTGGTGCTGGTGGTGGCCCTGCTGATCCTGGTGCTCCTGATTTTCCCGATCAAAAACGGCATCGTCGAACCGCTCATCGACGGGCTGCATGCCAGTTTCGTCGGGCTGGACAGCGCGACCATCGACCGCATCATCCCCGTCCGGGAGACCATCCCCGTGCAGTTCACCCTGCCGCTGGAACAGAACACCATCGTCGTGCTGACCGAGCCGGTGCCGTTGCAGGTTGCTGCCACCTTTGACCTGCCGGCGGGCGGCGGCACGATCAACGGCATCGTGAACATCCAGCTCCCGCGCGGGCTGCGCCTGCCCGTGTCGCTGGACCTCGACGTGCCGGTTGATGCCACCGTGCCGGTTAATCTGGATGTGCGGGCCGTCATCCCCCTGGCCGAAACCCAGCTTCACGATGCGTTTGCGAACCTGCGCCAGTTGCTGGAGCCGTTCGTCCGCGCCCTGGACAACCTGCCCGGCAACGCGGACGAGGGATGGGCGTATGTCGGCGAGCTGCTCTCCGGCCGTGGGCGCGACCTGCTGGCCCCGACCGAGGGCAGCATGAATCCCTGGCCGGGCTTTTCGGTCACGGCGGGCGATGGGTACGTCTGGCCGGATGACATGCCGCCCCAGCCGGGGCAGCGGACCGGGACCGTGCCGGGCGGCCTGTCGCCCTGGGACAGAGCGCCGGGCGCTCCAGACGGCGTTTATCGGCCATCCGCGCCCGGTGGGCTGCCCCAGGGTGGTCCAACCGGCCAGGAGCCGCCCGTGACGCCCGTCCCCACCGGCCCGCCGCCGGAGGGCGACCTGGGCATCATCACCGCCACCCCCGCGCCGGAAGGGTAGGCCGGGTCGGCGGATCGGTAGCGTCGCCAGGCGTGGCGACGCTTGTTTATGGTGGGCATGATTGAGCGGTATGAGCCAAGCGCCTCCCCCCGCCATCTGTGACTACGAAGGCTCCGGCTACGAGCAGGACTTCTGGGAAGGCCAGGGCCGCGCCTATGAGGACCGCGTGGAGCGGATCGCGCTGCGCAAGCTGCTGCCGGGGTCCGGTCGGCGCATCCTGGAGATCGGGGCCGGGTTTGGCCGCCTGACCGACGAGCTGGCCGGCTTCGATCATGTGGTGCTGCTGGACTACTCGCGATCCATGCTGGCCCGCGCCCGCCAGCGGCTGGGCGACGGTCGCTTCACCTACGTGGCCGCCGATGTCTACCGCCTGCCGTTTGTTCCCGGCTCCTTCGACGCAGCGACCATGATCCGCGTGATTCACCACTTAGAGAATGTGCCCCTCGCCCTGCGCCACATCCGCCAGGCGCTGGCCCCGCACGCCACTTTTGTGCTGGAATACGCCAACAAGCGCCACCTGAAGGCCATCCTGCGCCATCTGGTCGGGCGGCAGGACTGGGACCCTCACAGCCTGGAGCCGGTTGAGTTTGTCCAACTTAACTTCGACTTCCATCCCCGGTATATGGAGGCGGCGCTGGGCGAGGCCGGGTTCCGCGTGGCCCGGCGGTTGCCGGTCTCCTACTTCCGGCTGGGGGCGCTCAAGCGGCTGGTCCCGACCGGTCTCCTGGCGGCGCTGGATGGCTGGCTGCAAGGCTGGGCCCCGCTCTACTCGCCCAGCGTGTTCACCCTCAACATCGCGACCGGCGAAGGGCCGGACAACGTCGATCAACCGCTGCGCTTCCGCTGCCCGGTCTGCGGCGGCGACCTCGGCGAGATGGATGGCGCGCTGGCCTGCGCCGCCGCTGGCTGCGGCCGGCGCTGGGGCGTCCGCGACGGCATCCACGACTTCAAGGAGCCGCTGTAGGGGCAGCGGGCGACAAGCGGCAAGCGTCCAAGCGAGAATCGACAGTATGAGTAGCGCTCTATGAACTTGCATGAAATGAACCCAGAGGATGTGATCCAATCATCTTGGATTGAGACATATAGGAAAGAGCGTGATGCCTTATACAAGCAATTTGTAGATTTCAATACAAACCTCTATCTATTTGAGAAAATCATATCGTTTCCTTTTGGGTTGTTTGTGGGGACTTATACTACATTTTGGCAAGCAGCCAGTAATGCGTTTCTTGAATCGTGTTTACTTACTATCTATAGGATCGCTATTGACTCCCAAAAGGGAGCTTTAACCGTTCAGAAATTCAGGCGGAACATTCTGAACAACATTCGAAGCGAAGTCTTTTTAGAAGGTTTTGACATTGAGGCTGCTTTAACAAGTAAGTCATTTGATAGAGCAGTTGCAGGTCTTCAAGATCGCATTCTCAAGATTAGGCACAATTACCTTGCCCACCTCAACCGTAAACTAAACATCGAATCAATCCCGAAACGCGAGCCAGTATATTTGCAGGAATTGAAGACCCTGCTTGATACTCTCGACGCCCAATATCAGTTATTATGTTTCAATCATAGGCACTCACTACGGTTACTTGACTATTATCCCGACGCTATCAGGGCAGGTGAATATCAGCCTGATATTGATGACATCCTAGATTTCGTCGCCAAGAAAAGTGCACTACTAAACATGCCTGAGGAGCAACCTGCCGTTTGGCCAATGTTCCGCGAAAAACTTTCACAACCAAATATTGAGACGCTGAATCAATACCGCCGCAAGTTCGGCCTACCAGAAGTGTAATTGCCTGGGCTTGCTTTATACACCGCCCAAACAATTCCTCACCATCTTCTCACATCCCTCGCTTGACGGCCTCCCCGCCCGGCGTATAGTATTCGCATAGACGGATAGCAGGCCCAACCGTAGCGGCGGCATGAATGCCGACGCCTGCCTCCGTCGCCGCCGAGGCTCCAGGCTTAGCAGGGGCACGAACGACCATGATCGAAGTCCGCAACCTGACCAAAAAGTTCGGCGCGTTCGTCGCCGTGGACCACATCAGCTTCCAGGCCCACCCTGGCGAAATCCTGGGTTTCCTGGGGCCGAACGGCGCGGGCAAAACCACCACCATGCGCGTCCTGACCGGCTACATGCCGCCCACCGAGGGCCAGGTGAGCATCTGCGGGCTGGACATCTTTGAGGACGCGCTGGAAGCCCGCCGCCACATCGGTTACATGCCGGAGCGCGTCCCCCTCTACCCGGATATGACGGTGCGGGAGAGCGTGCGCTTCGTGGCCGATTTGCAGGGCATCCCCAACCGCCAGCGCCGCGTGGGCGAGGTGCTGGCCCAGGTTGGCATGACGGCGCGGGCGAACAGCCTGATCCGTAACCTCTCCAAAGGCATGCGGCAGCGGGTCGGGCTGGCCCAGGCGCTGGTCCACGATCCCGACGTGCTGATCCTGGACGAGCCAACCATCGGCCTGGACCCGCACCAGGTGATCGACCTGCGCCGTCTGGTCCGCGAGTTGGGCGCGGCGCGCACCGTGATGTTCAGCACGCACATCCTCTCCGAGGCCGAGCAGGTCTGCGACCGGGTGCTGATCATCGAAGGCGGCCGGATCGTGGCGGAAGGCTCGCCGGACACCCTGCGCGACGAGCTGGGGCGCGGCGGGCGGGTTTACCTGCGGCTGGCCGATCCCCCCGACGCGGGGCGGGTGATCCGGACGCTCACCGCCATCCCCGGCGTGGTGGCGGTCGCGCCGGAAGCCGACGGCTACCTGATCGAGATGGCCAGGGGCGTCGACGCGCGCGCCGATGTGACCGCCACCGCGGTGGGGGCCGGCTGGCGCGTGATCGAGCTGCGGCCCTGGGCCATGACGCTGGAGGACATCTTCCTGGAGCTGACCACCGCCCAGATCGGCGGCCCGGCAGACCAGAAAGGGAGGCGACGGCGCTGATGGGCGGGATCGGGATCATCTATCGGCGGGAGATGCGCGGCTATTTCACCTCGCCAGTCGCTTACCTGGTGGCGTTCGCCGTGTTGTTCCTCAACGGCATGGTCTTCGCCCAGGACCTGCGGAGCCGCAACGGGACCGCCCCGGTGGACGGCACGTTCATCCTGGGTTTTTTCGCCTTCATCATGATCTTCCTGGCCCCGCTGCTGACCATGCGCCTGCTGGCGGAGGAGAACCGCGAGGGCACCATGGAACTGCTGCTGACCATGCCCATCCGCGATGGCGACATCGTGATCGGCAAGTTCCTGGGCGCGTGGACCTATTACACCCTGCTGCTGCTCAGTACGCTGGTTTACCAGGCCATCCTGTTCGCGGTGGGCTTCCCTGACGCGGGCGCGGTCATCGCCGGGTACATCGGCATCTGGCTGTACGGCGGGGCCGTGATCGCGGTCGGGCTGCTGTTCTCCGCCCTGACCGAGAACCAGATCGTGGCCGGGTTCCTGAGCATGGCCGTGTTGTTCCTGCTGTGGCTGGCGGATTCGTTCGGGGCGCTATTCACCAGCATCGGCGTGGAGGCGGCCCGCTTCGTGCGAACGCTGAGCCTGCGCAGCCACCACTCTACCTCCTTCCTGCTGGGCATCTTCCGCCTGGAGGACGTGATATTTTATGGGGGGCTGATCGCGGTGATGCTGTACATCACCATCCAGATCGTGGCGGCCAGGAGGTGGCGCGGATGAGCGACCGTCGGCGCGACGACCGGATCGTGATCACCCGGACGCAGATCGGGCGGGCGGGGAGCATTGGCGGCGGCCTGGCCTTCATCGTCGCCCTGGTGCTGTTCATCTGGCAGGGCGAACTGACCGCCTGGGGGCTGGCGGCGCTGGTGGCGGGCATGGCGGGCCTCGGCCTGTGGATGGCCATCGCGCCCGGTGACTTCCAGGACTGGGTGACGGGCCGGGCGGCGCGGTACGGCGGGAACAGCGCCCTGGGGACGCTGATCGTGATCGCCGTCGCTATCGCCCTCTACGGCTGGGCGGACGCCCAGAACCTCGCCGTGGACATGACCTTCCCCCAAAATTTCACCCTCAGTCCGGCGACGCGGGACGTGCTGGCCCGCCTGGACCGTCCGGTGCAACTCACCGGCTTTTATTCCCCCGCCGCCCAGGCCCAGCGCGACCGCGACGAGGCCGTTTTCCACCTGTTTGAAGCGGCGCTGGGCGAGCGCTTCCGCGTGGTGTACGTCGATCCGATGGAGGAGCAGGTGCTGGCGGGGCGCTTCGGCGCGGCGGATGGCTCGGCCTTCCTGACCTTTGTCGACGAAGAGACCGGCCAGCCTGACCTGCGGGCCATCGTGCCGGTGGACCTGGTCGACGCCCAGGAGCGCGCCGTCGCCAATGCCCTGCTGCAATTGCTGGCGGCGGGGCGGTTTAAGATTTATTTCACTGCCGGGCACGGCGAGCCTGATCCCGCCGACCGCTCGCCGGACGGCATGGCCTTCGTTTTTGACGGTCTCCTGGCCAGCGGCATCCTGGCCGAGACGCTGGACCCGACGGTCCTCAACCAGGGCGTCCCCGCCGACGCCACCGCCGTGGTGATCGCCGGGGCAGGCGAGTCGCTCTCCACCAACGAGGTTCAGGCGATCATCGACTACCTGGAAGGCGGCGGGCGGCTGTTCCTGGCGGCTGACCCCCGGCTCGATCCCCGCCAGACGTTTATGACCGCCGACGACCCGCTGCGGGGCTACCTGGCCGACTCCTTCGGGCTGGCCCTGCGGGACGATCTGGTGGTGGACGAATCGAGCAGCTTCCAGGACCCGATCAACGTGATCAGCGGCGAGGTCGTGCCGCACGAGACCACGGCCCGGCTGGCGGACGGCAACCCCGTCGCCTTCTTCGGCAGCCGCTCGATTGAGGTGATCCCGCTGGAAGACCAGCCGGAGACGCGGGCCGGTCGCACGCCGGTCATCCTGACGACGGCGGACGCTTACGGCGAGACCGACCTGGGAGCCATCTGGGGCCAGGCATCCTACGGGCGGGACGAGGCCGACCTCGCCGGGCCGCTGGTCCTGGCGGCGGTGGCGCAGAACATCGACACGGACGCCCGCGTGGTGTTGGCCGGGGACGGCGACTTCATCCGCAACGCCCAGGTCGGCTACCTGGCCAACCGTTTCTTCTACACCGATGCCCTGGGCTGGCTGACCCAGTTCTTCGAGCAGGTCGAGATCGATCCAGTGGACGATCCCACCCGCCTGCCGCTGACCATGCGCGACGAGACGCTGAGCACGGTCTTCGCCGTCACCGTCCTGGTCATGCCGGCGTCAGTGCTGGCCGTGGGCTTCCTGGTCTGGAATCGCCGGCAGCGCCGGTGAGGGCGGCCTGTCACCGGTTAGGAGGCACGTATGAGCGAACATGGATTGGGCACGGACGTGGTGACTCAGATCGCCATCGTGGTGAGGGACATCGAGCGCGCGGTGGAGCGGTACTGCGCGATCCTGGGACTCGACAGGCCGGCTATCATCATCACCGACGCTTACGACCAGGCCCGGACGACCTATCGCGGCGAGTCGACCCCGGCCAGGGCCAAGCTCGCCTTTTTCCAGTTGGGCCAGGTCGCCCTCGAGTTGATCGAGCCGGTCGGCGGCCCCAGCACCTGGCAGGAGGCGCTGGAGCAGAAGGGCGAAGGCGTGCACCACATCGCCTTTGTGGTCCCGGACACCGACGCCGCGACGCGCTACCTTGGCGCGCACGGCATCAACATCGTCCAGCAGGGTTATTACACCGGCGGCAGGTACACCTACCTGGACAGCCAGGCCGACCTGGGCGTCGTGCTGGAACTGCTGGAGAATTTTGCTTCCGATTGAGCCGGCGCGCCCGCCCACCGGTCCAGGGAACCGGGGCGCGTATCGTGGCCGGGAAGCCGCCGCGCGGTTGCGTCGATTAGCCTCCGCCCTACCAGATAACGGCGACCAGGTCGCTCTCGGCGATCTGAGCGTCCCTGGTGATAAGAGGCACGCCAAGCGCACGCGCCTCGGCCACGATGAGACGATCAAAGATATCTGGGATAGAAATCAGTTTACGGGAAGCCATCACCAGTTCAGGTGTGAGGTCGGTCAAGCGAATGTTCTCTGCCGCCTGCCAGTGCATCAGGGCTTCTGTGAAGTCATCCGGTGACAGGGTCAGTCGCCCCTTCTCGATCACCATGTAGATTTCGGCCAGCACCAGTGCCGGTATAACCAGGGTAAGCTCGCCATTATCGACCCGTTCCAGCGTGGCTGACGCCGCCTGGCCCAAGCGGTTGTTCGCGGTCAGGTGCCACAACAAGGCGTGGGTATCGGCGATGACCATCGCGGTCGCGTCAGACATCTCCCTTGTCCCCTGCCTCCTCGTCGGCCAGGTCCTTTAGTAACCGGTTAAGGGACTGCGCATGGGCTTCGCTGGTGAGTTCTTCAACTTCCTCGAAGGATATCCCCTCCCCCGTGACATATCGCGACCATATCCCGCCCAACTTCACGATATTCTGCTGTTCGGAACGGAGAGCGATCTGTAACTCCACTTGCTGTTTGTCTGCCAGGTCCAAAGGGGTTAGCGGCTTAAAAACGCCATCCTCGTACACTGCCCGAATGGTGATCGTGTCAGCCATGGTCTGTCATCCTATAAACCAGGTCGCTCCGGTTTGTTCCGATCGATTATAGCGGATGTCAGTTGGCCCTCAATCGATCAGGCCCATCTCCAGCGCGTAGCGGATCAGGTCAGCGCGGGTGCGCAGGTCCAGCTTGCGCAGGATGTTATCCCGGTGGCGGGAGACGGTCTTGGGGCTGATGCCCAACCGCTCGGCGATGTCCTGGTTGCGCAGCCCCTCCCCGATCAGGATCAGCACCTCGCGCTCGCGGGCGGTCAGCTTGTGCAGGGCGGCCTGCCCGGCGTCCATCTCCGGCTGGTGCCCGTGCAGGAAATCCTTCACCAGCGCCCCCGCCACCGAGGGATGCAGATACACGTCCCCGCTGGCCACCGTGCGGATGGCGTGAATCAGGTCCTCCGAGGCCGCCCGCTTGGGCACGTAGCCGGACGCGCCCGCCTGGAGCATGGCGAAGAAGTAGTCCTGCCCCTCGTGGATGGTCAGGGCCAGCACTTTCACCTGCTCGCCATGGCTGGCCTTGATCCGGCGGGTGGTTTCCAGGCCGTCGAGGTCTCCGGCTAAGGTGATGTCCATCAGCACCACGTCAGGTTCGGCCTCCTCCACCAGCTGTAGCGCCTGGCGACCAGAGCCGACCGCGCCGACGACTTCAAAATCGGGCTGGCCGCTCAGCAGCGCCCGCAGCCCATCGCGCACCACGTCATGATCGTCCACCAGCAAGATTCGCACCTGTTCGCTCATGGGGTCGTGCCTTTCCCATCATTGAAGGGAAACCACACACACACCCTCGTCCCCTCGCCCGGCGCGGCGGCGATGGTCAGCGTGCCGTCGAGCTGCGTGGCGCGTTCGGTCATGCCCAGCAATCCCCAGCCTTCCTGACCGTCGAGCGGCCTGTCGGTCGGGACGAAGCCCACCCCCTCATCATGAACGCACAGCCCGACTTCCGCCTCCCTGAACTCCAGTCGGACCTGTGCTTCGTCAACGCCGGCGTGGCGCACCACGTTGGTGAGGGCCTCCTGGGCGATACGGAAGATGGCCAGTTCGATCGCCGGCGGCAGACGGCGGCGCTCGCCCACCACCGTCAGATCGACCTTAAGCCCGAAGCGCTGGCGGTACTGCTGCGCCAGGGAGCGCAGGGCGGCGGCCAGCCCCAGATGGTCAAGCTGGCTGGGCCGCAGGTCGGCCACCAGGTGGTGCAGCCCGGCCACCGCTCCCGTCGTCATCTGGCGCAGGTCTTTGATGCTCTCGGCCAGGGTTGGCTGGCCGTTGGCCGCCCGCGCCAGGTTCTCCAGCCCCAGGGATAGCGCGGTGAGCGTCTGGCCGATCTCGTCGTGCAGCTCGCGGGCGATGCGCCGACGTTCCTCCTCCTGCGCCGCCACGGTATGCCGCAACATCTGGCGGCGCAGGTCCTCGCGCCGTTGCAACTCGTCGATGGCCCGCTGCTCGGCGGCGGCCAGCGCCTGCCGACGTTCCAGCTCAAACATGTTCAGCGCCGGGATGAGGGTCACGGCCAGGATGGTCGCCAGCAGCCCCCGGAAAAGTTGCACCGGCACGCCGACGATCTGCTCAAACAGCGCGGCGTTGAGCAGGTTGGATGGGAAGAGCAGCGTCTCCGTCACGAAGACCTGCCCGACCGCGCCGTACACCACAAAGGTCAGCGATGCCACATACAGATTGCGGGCGAAGCGCCGTCCCTCCGCGCGGAGTTTCCGTGCCTGTTTCCCCAGGGCATAAGCGCTGATCAGCGCGCCGGGGATGGCCAGGCTGTAGCGGCTCCAGGTGTCGATCATGTGGAACCAGGAGCGCACGCTCACCCGCGTGGCGTCGCCGGGCTGGAAAATCAGCCCCATCAGGAAGACGGAGGCCAGCCAGAACGCCAGGAAGCCGCCCGCGATGTACAGGTCGGACCGGAACAGGCGCTCCGCCGGGTATAACAGCTTGACGCCGAACGCGATCAGGGCGGTGAAGGAGACCGCCAGCACCGCCACCCGCAGGCCCTCCAGCCACAGCGGTGCCGCATCGGGATCGTGCAGCGCCGCTTCCCGGAGGAACATCTCCAGCCATTCATGCCCGCCGTGGATCAGGCCGAACCCGGCCAGCGGCAGCATGGCGCGGGCGAAGGGCAGCTCGCTGTCCACGCGCTGGACTTCCAGGGCGGCGGCCAGGCCCAGCGTAAAAAAGGCCAGCCCATAAAAAAAGTAAATGACGATGATGGAACCGGGCGCGAACAGGTGGATCATCGGTTGTCTTCAGCCGGGTAGGGGGATGACGAGCGGTCGTCCCTGCCCTGGCATCTCCCTTGTAAGGCGGGGCGTCACGGCTGGCGGTCGGTCGGCAGCGTGCTGGCGGGCTGAACGTAGTGTGCGGTGTGGCAGTCCGTGCACCCAACCGGGTAATTGCGGCTCAGGTAATCGTTGTAGTGGGCCAGGTCGTCGGCGTGACAGGTGGCGCACCGGTCGGACATGGCGATGCGGTACCGGCGGCGGCCCCCCGGCGGCGGACCCTCATGCGGGAAGGCGTCCGCGCCGTGGCAGTCCAGGCAGCCCAGCTGTCCCTGCGGATACGATTCGCCGTGCACCGAGGCCGCCCGCCGTGCCAAATCGACGCCGAGGGACAGTGTGTTGCCGTCGGCCAGGGTGAAGGTCCGATCGGTCTGGGCGTGGCACAGCAGGCAGCCGCCGTCCTCCCCGGTGGCGGCGATGCTGAAGCGGATCGGCGGGGGCAGCAGAAAAGCCGCGGCGATCAGTCCCGCCCCCAGCAGGAAGACCACCGGCCCTCCGTAGCGCAGCCGCCGGTCCCGTTTCCGGAAGGCGAAACCGACCGCGCCGATGGCCACGCCGACCAGGCCAGCGCCGACCATGACCAGCGCCGGGGCATCCAGCCGATCGGCCACGGCGTCGATGATCGATCGGCCAGCCTCCGCTGGCTCCTCAGCCGGCGCCCCGGTTCCAGCTTCGATCCCCAGGGCCGCGTCAACGGCATCCAGCAGGGCGTCGGCGTAAGAATAGTTGTGCACGCCCAGGCTGCCATCGCCTTCGACCAAAGAGATCGCCAGGGTGATCCATTCCTCCGCCCCGGAATCGGCGGCAGCTTTGGCCGATTCCAGGCGGGCGCGGAAGGACGCCTGTGTCTGGTCGATGAATCGCTGAACATCCTGCGCCGTGACCAGTTCGGCGTGGCAGGCCGTGCACGAATACGGCTCCAGCCCGGCGGCCTGCTCCCCCTCCAGGTCGGCTGGCAGGATGGGCCGCAGCAGGTGGCTGGCCGCGCCGCCGAACGCGCCGATGGCCGCCGTGTCCGGCATGTGGCAGGTCAGGCAGTCCGGGCCGCCTTCGGCGCTGAAGTGCGCCGAGGGAATCCCCGATACGGCTTCCACTACCTGCCGACCCTCGTACATCTCCTGCACCGGGTGATGCAGCCCCTCGCCCACCCGCAGGACCTCGCCGTCCGGCGCGGTGCTGGTGTGGCAGCCGACGCACAGCGCGTATGGCTCCGCCCGCAGCAGGAAGGGGGAGGTCACGCCCGGCTCCGCCTGCCAGGCCGCGCCGCCGCCATCGGGAGCTGCCAGCCGCAGCCGCGCCGCCGTCAAGTCGCCGCGCAGGTCGAACGGGCCAAACGGCTCGCTCTCCGTCTGGACGCCGTGCGGGTTATGGCAGGCCACGCAGGTCACGCCGTAGACGGCATCGGCCAGCGTCAGCGTCGTCTCCGGCGTCGGGTCGGTCGAATCAAGCGGCGCGGCGTGGCAACGCAGGCAGCTATCGTCGGCCCGGTCGCTCCCCCCCAGGACCGACAGCGCGTCGGCATGAGCGCTGGCCAGCCACTCGTTGTACTGGCTGTTGGTGCTGCGGGCGTGCCCTGTCGGCCAGAAGAATTCCCCATCTTCCAGGGAGGCCATCATAAACACGTCCGCATCAAACGCCATGCCCGGCTGAAAATCGAGCGGAAACGGATGATCGCTCGCCGTGTCATGCCCTTTGGCATGGCACTGGGCGCAGACCTGCGCATCCGCCGTGCGCGGCAGGGGGTTGAGGCCGCCGTTGTGATCGCCGCCGGGGCCGTGGCACGCCTCGCAGCCGACGCCCAGCTCGACCTCCCCGATCAGCATGGTATCCAGCGTCGCCAGGCGCGTGCCGGATTCAAACGCCTGGCGGGTCAGGCCGGTGGTATGGCAACCGGCGCAGGTCAGCCGCCAGTCGCGCGCCGGGTCGGTCCAGTCGTCGGGGTGGTACGGCGTCCAGGTGCCGGCCTGGCCTGGCTCCTGGGGGATGTTCCAGACCACCGGCAGCAGGTAGTAACGCTGCTGGCCGTTCTCGTCGGCCATCACGCTCACATACTGCTGGATGTAGTTCCCGCCGATGACGTAGGTGATATCCCTGACCGTGATGGGGCGTTGCTCTCCGTCGGGCCAGGTGACGGTCAGCGCTTCTTCGTCGGTCAGGTCGCCCAGGATCGTCTCCTCGGTCGCCCGGCGGACGGTCCGGGCGTGCCTGGTGCCGGCCCAGGCGTCCCACAATTCGGCCCCGGCGGTGTTGTGGCAGGTGTCGCACCGATTGGACCCTATGTAGGCCGCGCCCAGGTTAGGCGGGTCCACCTGCCCGGCGGGCGCGGCGGTAACCATAATCAGGCCGGACAGCGCCAGGGTGCCGAGGCCCATCCACACAGCGATCAGCCAGAATCGTCGTCGCTTCATCAAATCAGGCCCTCCACGATTAGCAGGCCATCATCATCCCCGGAATACAGGCCGGGCATAAGCGCGGCCAGGTCTACTCCCGGTCGTGATAGCCCTGCGCAGCCTCGGCCATCTGCTCAACCGTCCAGTCGGCATGGCAGCGCGTGCAGGCATACCGCACGGTGATATAGGGCCTGAGGGTGCCCCCGTCCTCGCTGAACTGCTCCGCCGCCGGGTCGGTGTTGATCTGGTAGAGGTGCGCGCTGAGGTCCGCCCACAGCAGCTCCGGATTCCGGGAACCGCTGACAGCCATCGGCGGCATGTGACAATCCACGCAGGTGACGCCGTTCTCCGCGTGACCGGGGGCCATGGTGTTGCTGAAGTGGCAGTCCGTGCACTGCGCGCGGATGCCGCGCCGGGGGTTGACCTCCTCGTCGGCGTAGACGGCACTGCGGTGCGGGTCGTGGCAGTCCACGCAGTCCAGGGCGGCGTGGGTGGCGGTCATGATTTCATCGTACTGCTCGTGGTGCAGGATGAAGCCGTCGCTGGTCTGCACCGCGCCCGCCTCGCCCCGCCCATGGCAGGCGGCGCAGGCTTCCTTGGACCGGTCGATCAGGGGCCGGGCGCGGATCGGGTCCTGCACATGCAGGCTGCCCGGCCCGTGACACTCCTCACACTGCACGCCTTCCTCCTCCCACATCCCGTTCAGGCCGGGCAGGTCATACATGTGGGTAGTGGGGTTGTAATTGTAGCCGGTGGTGTGGCAGCTGGCGCAGGTATACGGCCGCTGCGGCTCGCCGGGCCGGTATGGCTCCCAGTTGGCCGCCACGATCACCTCGCCGGTGCGCGGGTCGATGATCGGGAAGTTGTACTGCGTGGCCGCATTTTCGTCCCGCCCGGTGATGACGTAACCGTCCCGGTCCAGGAAGCGCGCCCGCCAGTAGAAGCCACCCACCACCAGGCCCACATCTTCCCAGGTGTAACCCTCCGGCGGTGACGGCAGCTCGTTATAGGGATAAGTTGGCTGCTGGCCGTCCACCTTGTTGAGGATATAGCTGTGGCCGTGGCGCTGGTGCTGGCGGGCGATGTCCACATGGCAGTCGCCGCAGGTATCGGAGCCGACGAAGTCAGGGATCACGCCGCCCTGCGCGCCCACCGTCCCGGCGCTGCTCAGGGCCAGGCTCAGCGCGACGCCGACCAGAGACATCCCCAACAGGATCACGGTGATGAAGAGTTTTCTGGGCATCATCATTTCCTCTTCGGTTAGGGCCAGTCGTGCCTGGGCAAAGGTTTGGGTCAGGCCGCAGGGGAGATGATCGCCGTCGGTGGGGGCCTGGAAGATTCTGGACTTCTTCGATTGATATGATACTTTTCCCACACAATATGAGAATTTCCCTGATTATAGGTGAGCGGCAGATGAGAAGCAAGCGATCCGATAGCCCAGGGATGAAACAGGCGGTGGCGCGCCGGGCCACCTCAGATTCCTGATCCGCGCCCCCGCGCGCCGCCTTCCCCCCGTTCGATCCGCACGGACCAGGCGCATAACCGGCCTGGAAAGCCGCCAGGAGTTGACGCTGACCGTCAAACCGTGATAGAATCGATTGCGCAATCGTTTGTCTCCCCATGGTGATGGGCTATCGCGATGGTCTGAGGAGGGAGGAGAGAGAAGGCAACGAACACTGGCTCTCCTATGGCTACCATTCACGATGTCGCCAAAAAAGCCGGGGTTTCGGCGTCGACGGTCTCCCACGTCGTCAACCGGACGCGTTATGTCAGTGAGCAGACCCGCCAGCGCGTCTTGCAGGCCATGGAGGAATTGGACTACCAGCCCAACCGGCTGGCGCGCAGCCTCCGCAGCCGCCGCACGCACACGTTCGGTGTCATCCTGCCGAACAGCGCCAATCCGTTTTTTGCCCAGGTATTGCTGGGCGTCGAGGCGGAGGCGTATGACTACGGTTACAACGTCATCTTAGGAAACGCCAATGATGATCCCCAGCGCGAACTCGATTATCTGGAAACCCTGCTGTCCAAACAGGTGGACGGGGTGCTGCTGGTGTCCACGGGGGCGTACAGCGAGGCGCTGGATATCCTGACCAGTCGCCACACGCCGGTGGTGATGGTCGACCGGACACCTGGCGAATCGTACGACAGCTTTCATATTGATACGGTTTACACCGACAACAGGCAGGGGGGCATCCTGGCGACGGAGCACATTCTCTCGTGGGGTCACCGGCGAATCGGCTGCATCACCGGCCCGTCGCTGTTCACGTCCAGCGCGTCGCGCGTCATCGGCTACCGCACGGCGCTGGAGGCCGCCGGTCTGCCGGTGGACCCGGACCTGATTATAAGCGGGGACTTCCAGCATGAAAGTGGATACCGGGCCGGTCATCAACTGCTGAAGCTGCCGCAACCGCCTTCCGCGCTGTTTGTCTGCAACGACCTGATGGCGGTGGGCGCTCTGTGCGCGATTCACGAGGCCGGCTTTCGGGTCCCGGCGGATATCTCAGTGGTCGGGTTCGACGATATCCCGCTGGCCTCGTTCACCGTGCCCCGCCTGACGACCATCGCCCAGCCCGCCCAGCGGATTGGCGCGGTGGCCGTCAAACTGCTGATCCGCCGGCTGCAAAATCGCGAGGCTCCCGCTCAGCATGAACTGCTGCCCGTCCGGCTGATTGAGCGCGATTCCTGCGGCCCTTTTAAGGGGGTGAGGGCGTGAAAAAAATTGGTGTGCTGAACCAACCGCTCTCCGCGGCTATTGCGGGCCTGGGCCACACGGATACGCTGGTCGTGGCCGATGCCGGTCTGCCCATCCCCGACGGCCCGAAGCGCATTGACCTGGCGGTGACGGCAGGCGTGCCCGCCTTCCTGGATGTCCTGGAAGCGATCCTGAAGGAAATGACGGTTCAGGGCGCGGTTGTCGCCAGCGAGATCGTGACCCGGAGCCCGAAGATGCACGACGCGCTGCGGGAGTTGTTGGGGGATATCCCCATGGAATACCTTCCCCATGAAGACTTCAAGCTCAGAACCCAGAAAGCCAGGGCCGTGGTCCGCACGGGGGAGTTCACGCCCTACGCCAATGTTATCCTTGTCGCCGGAGTTGTGTTCTGATGGCCACGACCACCACCACCAGCGCCCAGCCGCGGATTGAATGGCGGGCCTTTTTCCAGCGCTATGGGCTGTTGCTCTCCTTCCTGTTGCTCTGCCTGCTGCTGACGTTGGCCTCCGATCGCTTCCTGAGGCCCGACAATCTGTTGAACATCCTGCGCCAGTCGGCCATCAACGGGATTATCTCGGTGGGCATGATGCTGGTGATCCTGACCCGGGGCATCGACCTGTCGGTGGGATCGGTGCTGGCCCTGTCCACCGTGGTGACGGCGGATATGCTCCAGCAGGGCTGGGAGCCGCTGCCTGCGCTGCTGCTCTGCCTGGGCGTGGGCGGAAGCCTGGGGCTGATCAACGGCCTGCTGGTGAGTGTGGTGCGCATCCCCCCGTTTATTGCCACGCTGGGCATGATGACCTTCGCGCGGGGCCTCGCCCTGCTGTACAGCGAAGGCCAGCCGATCACCGGTCTGGGGGAAGGGTTCCGCGTCATCGGAACGGCCATGGTCGGGCCGGTCCCCATCCGCTTCCTCTCGGACCTGGGCGCTATCCCGGTGCCCGTTTTCATCGCTGGCGGGGTTTTCCTGGGCGGGTATGTCCTGCTCAGCCATACCGTCCTGGGCCGACAGATCTTCGCCCTGGGCGACAACGAGCGCGCCGCTTACCTGACCGGCCTGCCGATCAGACGTGTCACGACCTTCGTCTATATCCTGGCTGGGGCGCTGGCCGCGCTGGCCGGGGCCATCCTGATCGCCCGGCTGAACTCCGCCCAGCCGTCGGCGGGCGAGGGCTTTGAGTTTGACGCCATCGCCGCTGTGGTGGTCGGTGGAACCAGCTTCGAGGGCGGCGAGGGCACCCTGTTGGGGACCTTGATCGGCGTGCTCATCATCGCTGTCCTGAACAACGGTCTCAACCTGCTGAACGTGCCTTCTTTCTGGCAAGGCGTGGTGCAGGGCATCGTGATCGCGCTGGCGCTGCTCCTGCACCGCCTCATTCGCTGACCGGCTGCTGTCACAGAGGGATTCCGTTTATCCCAAAGGAGGTGTCAGACGACTCTGGTTCAGAAAATGTGCTGCTGGTGCGTGGAAACGTTTTGAACATCTACTGAAGAGGAGAAAAGAGCATGTCCCGTAAAACTTTCGCCATCATGTTGGCGCTTACGCTGCTGCTCGCGCCGCTGTCGCTCGTGGCCGCGCAGGGCGATGTCTACACCATCGGGCTTTCGCTGTCCACGCTCAACAATCCCTTCTTCGTCACCCTGCGCGATGGCGCTCAGGCAGAAGCCGACGCGCTGGGCACGGTCGAACTGGTGGTGGTGGACTCCCAGGATGACCCGGCCACCGAGGCCGCCAACATGGAAGACCTGATCGCTCAGGGCGTGGACGCCATCCTGGTCAACCCGACCGACGCCGACGCCATCGTGCCCTCCATCCTGGCCGCCAACGAAGCGGGCATCCCGGTCTTCACCATCGACCGGGGCGCATCGGGCGGCGAGGTGGTCAGTCACATCGCCTCCGATAACGTGGCCGGAGGCCGCATGGCCG
>DAOTXK010000006.1:0-5537 GCA_034435395.1 Anaerolineae bacterium
TGGGCGTCCTGTACTCGGTTTTTGGGGAGGCAGCAAGTCTTTCAGCCGCTCCCACTGTTCATCCGTTAGTTCGTGTCGTCTGCTCATGCTTCGAGTATACCTACTCGTTACATGAGTTTGCATACACACCCTAGTCGCTCTCCGGCAGCGGGGTTTGCTGGCGCAGACCTTGGCCGAACTGGATCAGATCGTGGATATCGGGATCGTCGCCGGCGTGCTGGCTGTAGTAGGTGTACCGGATGATGCCGTCGCGGTCGACGAGGAACGTGCCCGGCAGCATCTTAACGTCGCCGGTGGCCTGGCCCTGGCGATGCCCGGCGGAGAGGGCGCGGGCGGTGGCCTTCACCATGCCCAGGGAGGTCAGGCTTCTGAGGGGCACCTGGCGGAGGCCGTAGGTCGCGTGAGAGTCGGTCGTCTCGTCCGTCAGGCAGATCACCCCAGGGGCCAGCCTGCCGCAATAGCGCTGAGCGTGCTCCGGTTGCCCGATGCCCACGGCGACGACCTGTAGGCCAGCCTGTTGGAAATCCTTTTGGTGTAACCCCAACTGGGTCAGCCATTCCCGGCAGAAGATTCAACCGAAGTGGCGCAGAAAGGTGAGCACGGTGGGACCGCCCGGCCAAAAACTGCTCAGCGCGGTCATGCGACCATGTTCGTCCAGCAGAGTCAGTTCCGGCGCAGGATCGCCGGGCTGCAATCGAGAGCCATCCATCGCGGAAACTCCTGGTGAGGTCCGTCAAAGCCAGTGCCGGTCATCGGTCCGGCGCGCAGCGACCGCCGCGCTGAGCGAATGCTCGCCTGTATTGTAGCTGATATGTCCATGTTTTGCAACGGTTTTGTATGGTTTTTAGCCGGTTACCCAGCATCAGGTGGATGCCTGGAAGAGCGGGGAGTCTGAGGGCAACAAAAAAAGCCACCCTGTCGATGGTGAGGATGGCGCTCAGTGCCCCCATGGAGATTCGAACTCCAGTCTTGGCCTTGAAAGGGCCACGTCCTGGTCCTCTAGACGATGGGGGCCAACCATTGCCGTAGCGGGCGTTAGTGTACCATGCCGCCGGACGGCGGTCAAGGCTCCCTCCAGAGCGCGGGTATGGCGCGCAGCGCGTTGATCATACCTCGGTGTGCGTCTTGCCGATGTGAACGCGGCAGATCATCTCCAGCAATGGATGTCGCCTGCCTTCATGAACCAGATACCCACGCTGGCGATCGTCGTCGGGGTAGTGCCGTTCCCGCTCGGCGTTAAACGCCTGCGTGAGACGTTTGATGAAGGCCCCCACACCCTCCACGGGGTGGATCGCCACCAACTGGCGATTTTCGACGAAGCCAGCAAACCCGCCCGGCGTCTGAAACGGCCTGAGTTCCCGCATGATCAACCGTCCCAGGGCGTGCTGCACCCGGTCCAGCGCCGCCTGGCCATATAACGCCTGATAGGGGGCGCTGTGGTGCAGGACAAGCTCGATAATGGCGAGGTCGGGGTCGGACCGCGCCAGGGACAGATACTGGCGGGTGGCTGCCGGGCCGGGCAGGCCGGTCGGCGCATCAACCAGGCCGCTCTGCTCGACCCGATTGATGCTGTTGCGCACCCGCAGCAGCAGTTCCTCGGGGTCAAACGGTTTGGCGATGAAGTCGTCGGCTCCCATCGCCCAGGCGGTCAGTCGTTCATGCCGGCTGGAACGGCGGGTGAGAAAGATGATGGGGATGTGGGCGGTGCAGGGAGTCCGTCGCAGGCGCAAACACACGTCAATACCGTCGGTGTCGGGCAGGATGGTGTCCAGCAGAATCAGGTGAGGCATGCGCTGCCAGATGAGGTGCAGGGCAGTAGCGCCATCAGCCGCATGCAGGAAGTCGTAGCCGCGCGGCTGAAAGAAAAACTGGAGCATCTCAGCGACATCGGCCTCATCTTCAACCAGCAAAATACGTCGGGGCGGGTTCATATGCTTTTCGCCTGGTCGGTCAACGCGCTGCCCTGCTCAGCGGCATCGAGTGATCGAGTGTAACCTGTTTCGGCGCTGTCGCCACGCGTGCCAGAGGCGACCTCATGGTGCAGGTTGCTGGGCCAGGGGCAGGCGGAGACAGAAGGTTGTGGTGTTGTCGGCGGGATTGCTGGAGGCGGTCAGATCGCCGTTCATCTGTCGGGCGGCGGCGCGGGCGAAGGGGAGGCCCATGGCCACACTGGTGCGCCCGCCCTGCTCCCGCGCCTCCCACTGCACCGCCCGATGGAAGATGGCTTCCTGGTGGGCGGGCAGAATGGGACGCCCGTGGTCGGTGAGGGCCAGAACGATGTGCTCTTTTTGCCGGTGCAGTGTGGCGACCACCGGATCGCCGGCGCGAGAGAACTTGAGCGTGTTGTCGAGCAAGGCGTTGATAAGGCGCTGCACCAGGGCGCGGTCACCGCTGGCCGGCGGCAGCCCGTCTGGTGCCTGGATGGTCACGCTGATTCCTTTGGTTTCCATGGCAGGGGTGTTCTGTTCCAGAACCTCGCGGATCAGCGCGGCCATATCGAGCGCCTCCAGGACCAGCGGGAAGGCATCCGCTTCCAGCTTGGCCAGGTCGATCATGTCGTTGATCAGGAAAAGCAGCCGGTGGGAGGCCAGCAAAGCGTTATCGACCAGCCGTTGTTCACGCTCAGCGTCCAGGTGGCCCGCCTCAACCTGGTCCTGAATCAACTCGCGCAGCAGTTCCAGGCTGCTGGTGATGATGCCCACCGGGCTTTTTAAGTCATGGCTCAGCAGATCGGCATTGCCCAGGATGTCCGCCGGATTAGCGCCCAGGACCAGATCGGGGGTGAAGGCGAGAAAGTCCTCCAGGCTCGGCTGGCGGGATTGCCCGGCCCGCATGGTGCGCAGGCGGGTGCGCACTTCCACCCAGTCCAGCGGCAGGGACAGGAACTCGTCCACGCCCGCCGCCAGCGCTGCCCGCCGCTGCTCGCTGCTCCCGGCGGTAACGAGCAGCCTGACGGCCACGGTGGAGGGATCGGTGCGCAACCACTGGCAGAGCGTCAGATCGGCTGGCGACTGGATGGCGATGTCGAGGATGACGGCGACGGGTGGGTCCTGCCGCGCCTGCTGGAGCGCTGTTTCCGTATCGGGGACGATCCATAGCGAGTAGCCATCCTCGCGCAGGGCGGCTCGTAAGGGCAACAGGTCTTCAGCGTCTTGGGAGGTCACCAGCAGCACGTTTCCCGTCACGGGCGCAGCTCCATAATCTGGTAAACCACGACTTCCGTCTCCCGCCCCCGGATCATCTGGAGACCCAGGCAGGCAGCGGTGACGAACGGCTCGACCTGTTCGAAGGTGGACTCGCTGACCAGAATCTGGCCGTCTTTGCTCATATCCTGCAGGCGGCTGGCCAGGTTCACTGCGTCGCCAATGGCGGTGTAGTCCATCAGTTCGGCGGTGCCGACGTTGCCCACCAGGGCCGCGCCGGTGTGGATGCCGAAGTTGATCTTCAGGCGGAAGACCGGCTCGAATTGCTGGTGGAACACTGGCAGGGCGCGCTGGATGTTGACGGCGGCGCGGACGGCGTGCAGGGCGTGATGAGCCTGGGGGAGTGGGGCGTTATAGAGCGCCATGACGCCATCTCCGACGAATTTATCGATGGTGCCCTGTTCTTGCAGGATGTGGTGGACGATCAGGCTGTGATAACGATTGAGGACCTCCAACAGGCGCTCTGGCGCGGCGTGCTCGGCCACGGCGGAAAAGCCTTCCAGGTCGGCGAACAGGATGGTGATTTCCTTTGATTGCCCGCCCAGCCTGGCCAGTTCGGGATTCTCCAGCAATTGCTCCACCACGCTGGCCGGCACGAACCGCTCGAAAGTCCGGCGGATCTGTTCCTGGGTGGCGCGCAGCTGGTCGGCTTGCGACTTGCTGCGGAGCCGGGCGTCGATCCGGGCGATCAGTTCGCGCGGGCTGAAGGGTTTGGTCAGGTAGTCATCAGCGCCCAGACCCAGCCCTTTTACCCGGTCATCAATATCGGTCAGGGCGGTGAGCATCAGGATGGGAATCTGGGCGGTGTGAGGGTTTTCTCGCAGGCGGCTACAGACCTCAAAGCCGCTCATGCCCGGCATGTTGATGTCCAGAATGATCAGGTCGGGCAGCAGTTCCAGCGACTGGCTCAGCGCTTCCGGGCCATCCCGGGCCAGGATGGGGAGATGTCCCAGCCCTTTCAGGATGTCTTCGACCAGTTGGCGGGTGTCGGCATTGTCTTCCGCGACCAGAACTCTCACGGCTGGTTGCTCCGGGGGCTAACCCAGGAAGTGGGACAGTTTGGTTTGCAGTTCGCGCAGGTCGATGGGTTTGGAGATGTAATCATCACACCCGGCTTCCAGCGCCTTCTCCCGATCACCGATCATGGCGTGCGCCGTGAGGGCGATGACGGGGATGTAGGCCAGGGCGGCGTTGGCTTTGATGTGGCGGGTGGCCGTCCAGCCATCCATTTGGGGCAGGGAGAGGTCCATCAGGATCAGGTCGGGGCGCTCCTCGGTCGCTTTGGCCACCCCCTGTTCGCCGTCGGTGGCCTCGATCACAGTATATTCCAGCGCGGTCAGGATGTCGGTGAGCAGGGTGCGGTTGTCTGGATTGTCTTCCACTATCAGGATGCGTGGACCACTCATGGCGGTTGAGCGACTCCTTAAATTTCAGCCAGTCACAAATCCCGGACGAAGCCCCTTTGGAAAGCGCCAGAAGACGTTCCCCCTACTGACGGTGTTCAGGCGCAGCATCAGCCGCGACCGACTCGACTGGAGCGCGGGTGGGACGCGGTCACGGGATCATCGCGGCAGGGTCACGCTGCGCAGGGCCGATACTGACGATGGTGATGGGTGACAACAGGTTCATGAATGACTCCGGCGGCTGGCGCGGTTTATTATGCCTGGGCGGGCGGCTCTTAATTGTAGCCCCGGATAGGCAAACGTGGTAGTTAGTCATCCCTTGCCCGGGAACGGCTGGCGGGACATGGACGCCCGGCACCGCCGCCCCTCTCTCACCTGGCCGGGGAGCGCCCTGCCCACGAACCGATCGCGCCGTCATCAGGGTTATCCCTGGCCGCTTCCGCCAGGCCGGGGTGTTCACGTCAGGACGGCCTCGATGCGCGCCAGCAGATCGCCCGGCGACAGGCCCTGCTTCTTCACAAGATCGGCAATACGTTGGTGGAGAAAATGCTGCTCGTCGGCGGTCAGCTCTTTGGCGCTGACGATCACCACCGGCAGGTCATCCAGGTCGGGCTTCTCCCGGATGGCGGTGAGCACGTCGAAGCCGCTGACCTCCGGCATCAACAGATCGAGCACAACCAGGCTGGCCCGGTTTTGCTGGAGCCAATCGAGGGCCTCCTGCCCGCCGCTGCACGGCTGAACCGGGTGACCGGCGGCGCGTAATATCTGGGCGATGATTTCCCGGTCGTCGGGGTTGTCGTCCACCACCAGGATCGGTCGTGCCACTTCCACTGGCGGGAAGCGCCCGATGGCCTTCAGCAGTGCTTCGCGCCGCACGGGCTTGTTGATGTGGGCCGACGCACCCATGGAGAGGCTCTTGGGTTCCTGATCG
>DAOTXK010000007.1:0-17005 GCA_034435395.1 Anaerolineae bacterium
GGCTGATGGTTTGCAGAACTAGATTAAAGAATATGATGGGCGATAGAAGGGGCAGGGTTATGCGCAGGAATTTCCCCAGGGCATTCGCCCCAT
Source organism: Anaerolineae bacterium (assembly GCA_034435395.1). Classification (GTDB taxonomy): domain Bacteria; phylum Chloroflexota; class Anaerolineae; order Aggregatilineales; family Ch27; genus DAOTXK01. The sequence goes on from DAOTXK010000007.1 coordinate 94, forward strand.
CGATTTCCGCTGCCTCATAATACTCGCTCGGAATCTGGCGCAGGCCCGCCAAAAAGATCAGCATCGGCGAGCCAAACTGCCACATGGCCAGGATAATCAGCGTCCAGATGGCCGTATCTGGCCTGCCCAGCCAGCGAATGGCATCGATTCCCAGGATGCCGAGAAAGGCATTGACCAGCCCATTTACCCCGAACATCTGCCCCCACATGACTGCCACTGCCACGCTGCCGCCAATGATCGAAGGCAGGTAATAGGCTGCTCGATAAACATACATGCCTTTGCGCTTGGCATTCAACATCATGGCCACCGCAAGGGCCATTCCCAGGCGCAGCGGCACAGACGCGACAACATACTTGGTCGTCGCTGTCAGGGCATTCTCGTAATGTCTGTCGGCATTGAACATGCGGTTGAAGTTGTCCAGGCCGACAAACTGAGTGTCGCCAGTCGCCAGGATGTCATAGTCTGTGAAGGCCAGCCCGAAAGAAAACACCATCGGAATCAAAGCAAAAAGCAGAAAATCCACCAGCCAGGGGGAGATGAACAGGTAACCGGCAAGATTGTTCATCTTGAAGTCGCGCTGCTTCGCTGCCCCTGGTATCCCGTCCTGCTTAACCGTCATGGGCGGCTGCACAATGCTTGTCATTCTGGTGTCCTTGTGTTCTTCTACCCGGCATCAGGCGGGGACGGTGGGGAATGGGCCTTCCACTCCCCACCGCTTGTCCCTACTTTACTCGATATTACTGATTGGCGTCCAGAATGGCTTGCGCCTCGGTTCGGAAGATCTCCACCCCTTCTTCAGGTGAAATCATCCCGTAGAGCACTTGCTCCACCGTGGGCGAAAAAACGTTGTTCAGGATATCGGTATACCCGGCGGGTGGCGGCGGCGGGATGGGGCTGGCATCTTCAGAAATTTTATCGATGTACTCGAAGATAGCCTTGTTTGTGTCGTCCGCCAATTCCGAAAGGTGATCCAGGACCGCCGGCGCAATCGGCACACCACGCTCGGCGAAAAGCACTTCGTTAGCCTCCGGGCTGTTGGTGAAGTAGTCGATAAACATCGCCGCTTCTTCCACCGTCTCGCAGCCTTCCGTGATTGAGAAGAACATGGAAGGCTTCAGGTAGTTGGCCGAACGCCCACCCGCCACACGCGGCAGCGGTTGCAGGACAAAGTGACGGTTGGGATCGGCGGCGTAGGCAGCGTTAAACAGCGACACGACCTGGTTGCTCCACTGGTAACGAATGGCTTCTTCGCCCCGGATAATTGGCGACTGCTCGTGGCTTGGGCTGGCCAGCGCGATGTCCGCCTGCATATCCATTGACGGAATGGCCCCATAGTCCATCATACGCTTGATACGGGACCAATACTCAACCAGCGGGGTAACGTCATCCCAGCCAAAGGTGGTGCCATCGGCACTCCACGGCATCTGGCCACTGCTGATAAGCATCGCCCAGGTGCTGTTATCATCCCAGGGGCCGTAGGCAATCATCCACTTACCGGTGTTGTCGTACATCTGGTAGCCGAGCTGCTCAAAATCGTCCCAGGTCCAATCCCAGGCCGGGAGCTCCAGCCCTGCCTCCTCAAACGCATCGGCATCGACAATGTAGACCTGCGAGTTGCTGCCCAGGCTGATGCCGTACACATGGTTGGTCATCTCACCCGTGGCATCAAGCGCTACGCGACCGCTATCGAGGATTGGCTCGGCAACATCGGCGACGTTGATGGCACCGGATTCGATCAGGTCGTCAAGCGACATCAACAGCCCGCGCGACGCCCACTCGGTCAGGTAGTTGTAGTCCTGCTGCATCACGCAGGCGACCGCACCAGCCGAAACCTGGGTATTCACCCGGGTCCAGTAGTCACCCCAACTGGAGAACTCATAGGTCACATCGATGTCGGGGTGGTCAGCTTCGAACATCTCAATCACCTGAATGGTCCGGTTGTGGCGATTGTCGGAGCCCCACCAGGTGATGGTCAGTTCAGTCTTGACCTGGGCGAAGATAACGTTCCCTATCATCAGGAGAAGCGCTATCACCAGCATAAGTGAGACAAATCTTAGCTGCCTCATTTTGGTCCTTCCTCTCCTAACCTAAGAGGTTAAACACGGCGGTCGCTTCCTGCTACTTGACCGGTAAACTATTTTTATCATACTTTTTCAGGGAGTGCAAAAATGAAATAGGGTGGGGCTTCCCATCACACCCGTTGGCCGGTCGTGAAGCAGGGTAACATGGCCATTGCGGCGAGGGAACAGGGCAGATTTGTCGAGCCTTTAGCCTGGATAGGGGTGGGCCGATTAACTGAACTTTAGGCGGGAGTGATGCAACCCGGCCTTTTGCCCAGGTTGCCAGTCTGCGATAAAATATTGACCGGTCAAGTGAACTGAAAGTGATGAGTAAATGGCAGTAAAGAGGAAAACCGTAACCATACGCGATATTGCCCAACGCGCCAATCTGTCAAGCCAGGCCGTATCGCTGGTGATCAATAATAAACCGGGCGTCTCTGAGAAAACCCGTAAGCGAGTCCTGCGTCTGATAAAGGAGATGGATTATCGGCCCAACCAGGCTGCACAAATGCTGACGACTCAGCGCTCCAATACCCTGGAACTCATCGTCGTGGATGTGTTCTACGCCGGACGATTGGCAGACTCCACCAAGAACATGGTCCATGCCGCAAGAGAAGCCGGTTACAGCTTGCTCGTTAGCGAGACCGACAGTGACGGCCTGGGCGCTGCGCTGGACAATGCCGCTGCTCGGCTGGTTGACGGCGTCATAATCTATGCGCCACGCATGCACATTGACGACGGAGCACTGGCGGCACTGTGCAAAGGAATCCCGATGGTTCGCCGGGATTACGTGCCGACATCACGGCTGGCCTGGGTTGGCTTTGATCAGGTCTATGCCACCCGGCTGGCTACGGAATATCTCATCAAGCTTGGCCACCGGCAGATTGCGGCAATTCCACCTACCTCAGAACTCCTCAACGGTTACTGGCGCTACACGACCTGGAAAAATGTGCTGCTTGAGCACGATCTCATACCAGGTCCTGCTTTTGCCGGTGATTACTCGATTCGCAGTGGCTACGAAGCCGCTCATCGGATTGTGGATACCGGGGAACCTTTTACCGCCATACTGGTTGGAACCGACAACATGGCCCTCGGCGCGATGCACGCACTCCGGGAGCGCGGCCTGCGCATTCCCGATGATGTTTCGATTGTGGGCTTCGACAATACGGAATTCGCCATGTACCTTGAGCCGCCATTGACGACGATAAACTTCAATTTCGCCAAGCAGGATGAAATGGCTGTCCGGTATCTGGTGGATCTGATTGCCAATCCGGACATGGAGCTACACCAGCGCGTACTCTTGCCGGACCTGATCGTGCGAGAGAGCGCCCGCCCGCCAATCAAACATGGCCCGGCGCAGGCGCCTTCCGGCAGCGCGAATTGACTTTGTGCTTGATTCGTTTGTATCATCCCCCTCTGCTGAACAATCAGATGCGCCATGACAATCTTCGAGCCTCCCCAGGGCTGGCAAGAGCCATCTTCTGAATTCTCACTGGTGCCATTCTGGTTCTGGAATGACGCCCTCTCGGCAGAAGAGATTGTGCGCCAGATGGATGACTTCAAAGCCCACGGGGTAGATGCGTTTGTGATTCACCCCAGGGTCGGTCTGCCGCGCCACCTGGGGTGGATGAGTCCCCCTCTACTGGACATGATGCGCTTCGCGATCGAACAGGCGCGCACACGCGACATGTGGGTCATCCTGTACGATGAGGGGATGTATCCCAGCGGCTCGTCATCGGGCCAGGTCGTGGCGGAAAACCCGCGTTATCAATGCCGGGGAATGGTGCGAATTAACCTTGACGAGGTGAAGCCCGGCAGCTTCCATAGCGGCGTATTCATCGATGCCGATGGCGAGCTTGCTTTGACGCCAGAGCAGAATCTGGTCGCTGTAGTGCCCCAAAAAGGACAACGTTTCGCGATCATTGACCGCCCGGTTGATGCCGTGATTCGCGGTCTCCACTATGTCCACGAATCGACGCCGAACCCGCCGGAGGATACGCCGCCTGCTGCCGACCTCTTGAATCCCGATGCCGTTGACTGCTTCATCCGGCTGGTGTACGACCGCTTCTACGAGGAATTCGGCGACCATTTCGGCCGCACTATTCGCGGCATTTTTACCGACGAGCCGAGTCTGCTCGGACGGCTGCGCGAGACTCATCAGATCATGCCAGGGACATCTGGTATCCTGCCATACGTAAGCGATTTCCTGGGATATGATTTCACCCCTTTTTTGCCTGACCTTTGGAACGACGACGACGCCTCGGAAAGTCGCCGCCAGGACTATCGGCGCGCGGTGGAGCACCGCCTGAGCGAAACGTATTACCGGCGGCTCTTCGACTGGTGCGAGACGCATGGCATAGCCCTGACCGGGCATCCGGCGGAGCCTGACGCGACACACCATCTGCGCCATTTTCATATACCCGGGCAGGATATTGTCTGGCGACAGATTGAGCCGGACCGGCCTTCTGCACTGGAAGGCCGTCAATCCACCCAGGCCAAAGCGGCATCTTCGATGATGCTGCATAATGGGCGCCGCCGCAATGCCAACGAGTTTTGCGGCGCATTCGGGCATGAACTCACCTTTGAGGAAATGCGCTGGCTCGCCAACTGGCTGCTGGTTCGCGGCTGCAATTTGCTTGTCCCTCATGCGTTCTATTATTCGGTACGCGGCCCGCGCCTGGATGAGCGCCCACCTGATGTCGGGATGCACAGCCCGTGGTGGAATACGCATTTTATAGATTTCGCCTGGGGCTGCCGCCGGCTGTGCTGGCTGAATTCCGATAGTGAACTGGTATGCCATGTGGCTATCCTGGGTGAGCATCACCGGCTGCCCTGGCGTGCCGCAAAAGTCTGTTTTCAGAACCAGATTGACTTCAACTATCTGGATAGTGAGGATTTTGTGCGGGGCAGCACCCATGATAAAACACTGAAGGTTGCCAATCAAGCCTACCGCGTGCTGATTGTGGATGGAGAAGTTAATCCAGCCGTACAACATCGCCTGGATGAGCTTGCAGAGCAGTTGCTCATAATCTACTGGACTGAAGATACAGCAGCTTGTCTGGACGCGTTAAGAAAGCTGCTGCCCCCTTCCGATTTTGACACAATTGACGCGCGCGGGTTGCGGGTCCGACATGTGCGGAAACAAGGCTATGATTGGGTCATTCTCTTCAACGAAGAGCGCTCTCCCATCACAAGCACGCTCGAACTGGACGAAGCCTATGTCCTGAACCCCTATTCTGGAGCAGTAACTCCATTTTGCGGAGAATTGCACCTTGCGGGGCATGAATTGTGCGTGCTGCTGCGGAGAGAGAGACCTGTGGCGTGAAGTTGTGTAGCTGTTGGGGACAGGAAATCAATTGGGAATCCGTTGTTCAATGCCCTGGTGCGGTCGCGCCTGATTGTAGAATCGCGCGTATTCCCCCCATCACGGGATGCAAACCGAACGTCCGCACCATGGCCATCGCAATATGGGCAAGCGCCCCATCGACACCGTCCATGCCTATCTCGAAACTGTTCGCCCTTATTATTGCCGATCCGTGGTCCTGACTTTGGGGGTTCATCTCACCGTTGTATGACCCCAATCGCCATACTCGTGCCCAGAAGATCTACTGGAACAGTGATGGCACCCCAAACTTTGGAATCCCTGTCCCGGATGGTCCGCTCCCGTTAAGATTCAGATCCTACAGTGTTCAAACATACTACATCCGCCACGATGAAGACCGGGTAATCCTCGATTCCGATATGAGAAATGTGGCGGATTCACAGTTTCGGGTGGTGCCAGGCCTGGCAGACCCAGATGCGATCTCGCTCGAGTCGGTGGACATCCCCGGCAGCTATCTGCGCCATCGAGATGGCGAAATATGGCTGGATGTGAATGATGGCTCAACGTCATTCGCCGCTGATGCAACGTGGTGGCAACAACCGGGATTAACCGACAGCAATGGGATTTCCTTTGAGTCCTACAACATCCCAGGCCAATACATTCGACAGCGTGACAATCTGCTTTACCTCAGCCCTATAACAACCAGTATGGATAACGCCGACGCAACGTTCCTGGAAGAACGCTAGTGTGCTGGCCGAAAAACCGCACCCGTCCGAAAATCAGGCTTGTGATGCAGAACATCTAGAGGAAAGTGGAATCCCTGACGGGTGTCTGTCATGCTGCTATGACCAGTTGGGGCCAACACGCTGGGCCATATGCAAGGGAAGAGAACAAGAGGGTGGATACACGCAAGCGCCCGATCCCCGTCGTCCCTGCACTGGGTGATGCTATCAGTAAACAGGTGAGATAGCTTCACCCTTTTTGATTATCCCCGATATGGTGGAAAGCCCCTCCAAGAGCACGCAGGTCTCCTCGCCGAGTATCACCCCAAAATCGCCGTGTAGCGCAACGGCAATCACTCCGTCGTGGTAGACAAACACTTTGTGTGACCGGCTTCGGCGACGCGGCGCACCACGTGATCAACAACGGGCAGCTACAGGCGACGGTGACGCTGCGGGGCTACCTGACGACCACGGCCAGCGTAGGCTCGCACACCGTACCCCGGGACGTGTTCGCCCAGGGCAAGCAGGCGACGCATACCCCCGTCCATCACCACACGCACCCAGCGCGAAAACCGCGGGATGCGCCAGACCAGCCAGCGAAAGGCCACTTTGTCCCGCAGTCTGCAACAGGCGGAATTACCCATACACTGACAGTCAGGGCGGCTGGCATGAGACAGAGAAAAACCCTGCGCGCTGTATTTGTAGTTCCGAAGCGGACGCGTCTAAAGAATCACCCCGGTCTGCAAAATGGTCTCCCGTCCCTTTGTGAGAAATAACTAATAAAGCTTGATGGCGTGCGCGGCGCAGTTTATACTGAAATCTGAACTCAGGTTCGTAGTACCATAGCGGCTTATTCCAGCTCCACCAGGGGTGGCCCAATGGATGTTTTTTGCCTGTGCCAGCGGTTCGTTGTAGAGTGAGAGTCCGCCATCCGCCGATCCGTTGGTGTGTCACCCGGCGCGCCGCTGATTCGACCACAATGGAAGCCAAGGAGCGTATGCCATGGCATTCGAGCGGATTACTGTTGAGCCGGAGCAGATGGATGGGCTGCCCTGCATTCGTGGGCTGTGTATTCCGGTTGCGACGGTGGTAAATATGGTGGCGTCGGGGATGAACGAGACTGAAATCCTGAGCGACTTTCCCGACCTGGAACAGGAGGACATCCGCGAGGCGCTAGGGAAACCATAAGGGAGGCATTGTGGCGAAGATTTATCAGGGTTCCGGCGCAGAGGACACCACCAGCCAGGCTGAGCGGGACATGCTCGATCGCCTGGAGGCGCTGCCGGACGACTTCACCGTGATCCACAGCGTCAGGTGGATCACGCACAACACCCGCGAGCACGGCACGGTCGGCGAGGCCGATTTTGTGGTGGCGCATCCGGCGCACGGCGTGCTCATTCTGGAAGTTAAGGGCGGTGAAATCCGGGTCGAGCGTAACCAGTGGATCAGCCGCGACCGCTTTGCTGCCGACCACCCGATCAAAGACCCTTTCGCCCAGGCCGACCGCAGCCGCTACGCCCTCCTCGAATGGCTGAAAAACGACCACCGCACGCGCCAGTTCACCTACCCGGTGTTTTCGGCGGTGGTCTTTCCCGATGTCGGCGTGGCAGGCGACCTCCGCCCGGACAGCCCGCGTGACATCATCATCGACCTGACGCGCCTCGATGCCCTGGAGAAGACGCTGCTGGACATCTTCGCCTTCTGGCGGGGGAAGTATCCCCATCTGGCCATGGACGGTCGTCCGGCGGTCGAGGCGCTGGTCGACCTGCTGGTGCCGACCCGCCAGTTACAGAGTCGCATCGCGGCGATCTTCGCGCGCGAGCGCCGCGCGATCGATGAACTGACCCAGCAGCAGTTCCGTGTGCTGCGGCTACTCCAGCACCACCGGCAGGCGGCCATCGTCGGCGGGGCGGGCACGGGCAAAACGATGCTGGCCATGGAGAAGGCGCAGCAGCTCGCCACCGCCGGGTTTCGGGTGCTGTTTCTGTGTTACAACCGCAACCTCTGCGACTGGCTGAATCGCCACCTCAGCAGCGAGAACATCCTGGTGGCCACCTACCACGGTCTCGTTGGCCGGGCGATCAACTGGGCGCGGCTGCCCGGCCTGCCCCCCATGGATATGGAGGAGTTCGGCCTCCGCGCGCCCGATCTGCTGCTGGATGCGGTCAGTGCCATCCGCGCGCCGGGTTCGGGCGCTGAAGACAGGCTGTTCGACGCGATCATCGTGGACGAGGCGCAGGACTTCCAAGAGCACTGGTGGGTGCCGCTGCCCGATCTGATGAAAGACCCGAAACAGGGCATCTTCTACGTCTTCTTCGATAATAACCAGCGCATCTACACGCAGCTTGCCGACGTGCCGACAGAAGCGCCCCCGTTTTCGCTGGACGAGAATTGCCGCAACACCAGGCGTATCCATGCGGCGCTGAGTCCCTATAAGCAGACCGCCGAAGAGAGCTACTGCCACGGCCCGGAGGGGCGTTCGGTGGAGGTGGTGCCCGCCGTGGACGGACCGGCAGCGCGTGAGGCCCTGAAGCAGGTGTTGCTCAGGCTGGTGAATGAGGACGGGGTCGATCCAGGGGATATCGTCATCCTTTCCCCACGGTCGGAGAAGAACAGCCAGTGGAAGAGCGATGACCGGCTGGGCACGCTCACGCTGTCCTGGGACATGGACGCGGACGCGCCCCATACGATCCGGGTATGCACCATCTACAGTTTCAAAGGATTGGAAAGCTCGGTTGTCATCCTGACGGAACTGGATCAGGCCAAGGATGAGGTCCGGGATCAGCTGATCTATGTTGGCCTGTCACGGGCGCGCAATCACGTGGTGGTTGTTGGTAAGCTGCCTGAACCATTGGGCACCACATAACACTCATGCTGACGGCGAACAAAGGGCGCGCCGATCAGGGTTTTTTTGCGGCGGACATGGTCGGTTCTAGAGCCTGTTATGCACTTATAGGCAAAAAGCCATACATTGGACGAAACGATGGGCCATCAGCATAGCAAACGCCAGAAAATGCAGCCCTCTCAAGGTCTCAGGCAAGCGTTCGTAGTCACGGGCGAGGCGACGAAAGCGCGCTACCCAGCCAAAGCTGCGCTCGATGACCTAACGACGGGGCAAGAGCACAAAGCCTTTCTTGGCCTGAGGCAGCTTGACCACCTCCAAACGTACACCCTGTTCGGCGGCAGCTCGCACGGCGTCGTCGCCCGTGTAGCCCTGGTCGACAAAGGCCACCTCGACGGTCTGGCCGGTCGCTTCCTGGACTGCCTGGGTCAGCTGCTCGACCTGAGCGCGGTCTTGTTCGCGCGGTCTTGTTCATCAGCGGCCGTCACCAGCAGGGCCAGCAAATGCCCCAACGTATCCACGGCCAGATGCGTCTTGCTGCCTTTGCGCCGCCTAGCCCCGTCATAGCCAGCCCGTTGGCCACTCTCTGGGCTGGATTGCAGAGGACGGCGCTACCGCGCCGCCGCTGAACCGAACCGTTAGGCGCAGATAAAGAAAGGAGGAGCCGAATGATGATCGTGCGTGAAATCCCCATCAGCGATGTCGACATATCTGAGTTCAATACGCGGAAGAACCTTGCAGATGGTCAGTATGACAGCACCATCGAAGACCTTGCCAAGAGCATCGAAAAGCAGGGGCTGCTCAGTCCCATCACGGTGTTTCAAAGGCCAGATGGCCGCTACGCACTTGTGGCTGGTCAGCGTCGATTGCTCGCATGCAAGCAACTTGGATGGTCGACGATTTCCGCCATTGTGCGCGACACCATGACCGACGCTGATGCCACAGCCATATCTCTGGTCGAGAACGTGCACCGCGCCGACATGAACCCACGCGACAAGGCCATCGCCTTCAAAGCCCTCGTCGATAGGTTTGGAGATTTGCAGATCGTCAGCCGCGAAACAGGAGTGGGTGTCTCCACGATACGCAAATACGTGCAACTCTTGGATCTCGCTCCTCAACTGCAAGAGCAATTGGCGGCAGGAGAAGCAAAGAATACGGAGGCCCTCGCCCGGCTGGCCCAGAGATTTGATGCGGATAAACAGGTGCAAGTATGGGAGAGGATCGGCGGCTTCACCCAAGACGTGCAACAGGAGATCATAAAGCGCGCCGACCCGAGTCTCGAGAACCTGGATACCCTGGTAGACCAAGCTGCCGAAGGCGCTTTCAACTATCATGTTGTGCGGAACTGCCCCTTCGACTGTCCTACTATTCCCGAGCCGCTGAAGAGACAAGTAGCCGAGATGGTGGAAGCCTTCAAGGCACAGGGGATCAAGCAAGAAGTTGACAAACGATTGCGGCAGAGCCCGGGCAAGCTCTCACGCAAATAGGCAACTGCGCTTAACAGGCGCTTGCAGCCGACTGCTTCGCTCGCTGCGCTCCGCAACGCGGCTGAACCGCAGGCCGCCGGGCCGCCCGCGCTCGCTCAACTGGCGCTGGCCGCGCCGTCTGCGCAACATGTGGCTCCAGAACTTCGCCTTTCTGGGGGTGGCCCTCTTCAGCGCCATCGTGCTCACCCGGCCCGGCGTCAGCGCGTGGATTTTGTTGAGTTTCCTGGTGGCGGGCGTGGGGATGAGCATGCTGTTCAACAACCGGGTCTTCTGCCGGTAGCCTGCCCGGTGGGCGGCTTCATCGGTCTTTATTCGATGATGGCCCCGCTGGAGCTGCGGGTGGCCGATCCAGCGGTGTGCGCGGATCACAAAACCAAGGACTGCATCACCGGCAACGAACACGGTTACGGCTGTCCCTGGATGGTCTTCCCTGTGGCGGGATGGGAACAGAGATGCCGAAATCAAGCGGACGTTGGCCCATGTTTCGACAGCCAGGCGGGCGACATGTTCGCGCCCGTTCCCCAGCCGCTGCCCGGAGAGCAACCCGGCGGCACCCTTACACTGGCGCGACCCACTTTGCCGCTGTCCCGATCACAACTGCCCGCGTTATTTGTCTCGCCCCCCGGGTTGGCGCAAACCCGAACGCTTTTTTATCGGCCAGACTCACCATGTACCTGTCTGAGCATCTCGTCGACCAACTCATCAGCAGGGATCGACAGAGTGTGCTCTTGAAACTGCAAGAGGCTCAGTAAAGGCATGTCCATCATAAAGTCCAGCATGTCCATGCCCGTCGTTTCATCCTTGTCATCACCGCCAAAGACTGCCCCCATTCGCGCTTTCAAGTCCTGGAACACCGGCTCAAAGACAGGCCGGCCGCGAGGATAATCCAGCCAGTCGCGGATGGTGGATTCGCGATTCAGGATGCAAGGCAGGTCTACAGTGGATTGCAGCGTGACCGTTTCGGCGCACCGAATATCGGCTGACGAAGCGCCCACCAGGATGTCAAACTCCCCATCCTCGGTGATCCATTGTTTGTAACCGGGATGGTAGTAAGCAAAGGCGCGAAAGTCGAGGTGAACGGTTATGGTTTTGGTCTCACCGGGCTGAAGATAAACTTTGGCGAAACCTTTGAGCTCCTTGGGCGGGCGGACCAATCTTGCGTGATGATCGCGCACGTAAACCTGGACGGTTTCTTTACCGGCCATCTCGCCCGTATTGGTCACGTCCACGGAAACGGTCAGTCCGTCCACATCCTTGAAAGTGGTCGCGGATACTCTGAGAGAACGATATTCAAAGGTGGTGTAGCTTCCCCCGTAGCCAAAGGGGAACAGCACCGGCATTTTTTTGGCATCATAGTACCGGTAGCCGACGAAAAGGCCCTCGCCGTAGCGCACTTCGCCATTCTCGCCGGGGAAGTTGATGTACGCTGGCGTATCTGCCAGCTTGATGGGGAAAGTTTCGGCCAATTTGCCGGAAGGATTCACCTTCCCCCAAAGCACGTCGGCGATGGCTCCGCCGCCAGCCTGTCCCATCATCCAGGCTTCCAACACCGCTGCCGCGTCGTCCAGCCATTCGCTCATCGTCACAGCAGAACCGGTATTCAGAATGACCACTGTCCTGGGTTGGACCCTGGTGACGGCTTTGATCAGGGCCACCTGATGGGCGGTCAGATCAAGATCGGCGCGATCATAGCCTTCCGACTCTTTGAAGGCGGGCAAGGCGATAAACAGCAGGGCCACATCCGCAGCTTGCGCGGCGGCTACAGCCTCGTCGATCAGCGCCTGTTGGAAGCTGTCATCGGCGGGATAGCCCTCCGAATAGGTGAATTCCACGCCTTCCGCCTGTTTTTGCAGCTCCCTGCAAGGAATATCGACGCGGGTAGGATTGACGTGCGAACTCCCGCCACCCTGGAAGTGAGGGACCAGGGCGGAACGACCAATCACGGCCATATGCTTGTAGTTCTGCAAAGGCAGAATCCCATTGTTTTTGAGCAGCACCATCCCCTCCGCGGCGATTCTGCGGGCCAGCGCGTGATGGGCATCGCCATCCAATTCCCCTCCTTTCGGGGTTTCAGCCGCTTTGAAGACAATACGCAGAATCCGGCGTACCGCTTCATTCAGCACCGCTTCGTCTAACTCGCCGCTGCGAACGGCTTCCACCACCGCTTTTACCCGCCGATCCTGTGGCCCTGGCATTTCCAGGTCCACGCCAGCGCCCAACGACGCGACCCGGTTATGCACTGCCCCCCAGTCGGAGACCACCAGCCCCTCAAAACCCCATTCGTCTTTGAGGATATTAACCAGCAAATCGCGGTGTTCAGAACAGTAGATTCCATTGAGTTTGTTGTAGGCACACATGACCGTCCAGGGCTGCGCTTTTTTCACGGCGGTCTCAAAAGCGGGCAGATAAATTTCCCGCAGGGTGCGTTCATCGACGGTGGCGCTAATGCTAAAGCGCTGAAATTCCTGGTTGTTGGCGGCGAAGTGTTTGAGCGAGGTTCCCACCCCCTTGCTCTGCACACCGTTGATGAAGCTGGCCGCCAGTTCTCCCGACAAGAACGGGTCCTCCGAATAGTATTCGAAATTGCGCCCTCCCAATGGCGAACGCTTTATGTTGCAGCCGGGGCCCAGCAGGACATCCACCTTCAGGGCGATGCACTCCTCGGCCAGGGCCTGGCCCAACTCATAAAGCAGGTCGACATCCCAGGTTGAGGCCAGGCTGGAGGCCGTCGGGAAACCGGTCGCGGGCAGGCTTTTCCGCCCCAGGGAATCTTCATCGGGCACGCGGCGCACCCCATGCGGCCCGTCCGAGACGACCATTTCCGGCACGCCCAGCCAGTCGACCGCCTGCGTCGTCCAGGCGCTGGCCCCGGTACACAGCGCGGCCTTTTCTTCGAGTGTCATCCGGGCGATAAGGGATGGAATGTCAGGCACGTTTCTGTTCCTTTCAGCTATTTCTACGCGCCTGTATAACGCGGTGAGGGTCATGGTGATCAGCGCGTATTCCCCGAATGCGCTTCAACTTAATGTCATCCTACCAACGGCTGTCGTGAGGAGTATCAACTGTAACAACGTTGATCGCTCTGAGGGAGGACATTACATCTTTCCCACTACGCCCCCCTGCGGTGCCGCCGGGTATACTTCTCGATCTCCACCGCGAACAGCACCAGCGACGCCAGCGCCAGCGTGACCGCCAGTTGCTCCGCCGTGAGGGCCGCTGTATTGAAGGCCGCCTGCATGAACGGCGCGTAAATCACCACCAGTTGAAGCAAAAACGTGGTGAAAACGGCCAGCATCAGCAGACGGTTCTTCCTGTACCACACGCGGAAGAACGAGGCGTCACCGGCGTGGATGGCGCTGACCTCGGCAATCTGTGACAAGGCCAACACGCCGAAGGCCACCGTGCGCGGGATGGCCAGCGCCAGACTCAGGATGTCCGACCCGGCCTCATGCCCGTCCGACGGCTCGCTGGCCAGCAGCAATTCAACCCGCTCGCCGACGCTGAGCGCGTTCCAGTCCGCTGGGACGTGCGCCTCGCCGATCAGCGCGCCCAGTTCCTCGGCTGAAAAATGCTCCAGACCCAACGTCGCGCTGAACGGCTCCAGGCCCAGTGACACCTGCGCCCACCCGTAGCCAGCCAGGGTGATTACACCCAGAAACAGGCCCACCCAGATGATGTGAAAGCCCACCCCACCGGCGAAGATACTCTCCCGGGGCGAGCGCGGCTGGCGCTGCATCGTCCCCTCTTCCGGCGGCTCAAATCCCAGCGCGATGGCGGGCAGGCCGTCCGTCACCAGGTTGATCCACAAAATCTGGATGGCCAGCAGGGGCGTCTTCAACCCGATCAGCAGCCCGGTGAACATTGTGGCGATCTCGCCGGCGTTGGTGCTCAGCAGATAACGGATGAATTTACGAATATTGTCGTAGATGGTGCGGCCTTCCTCAACCGCCGCCACGATGCTGGCGAAGTTGTCATCGGTGAGCACCATGTCCGCCGCGCCCTTGCTCACATCGGTCCCCGTGATGCCCATCGCCACGCCGATGTCAGCCTGTTTGAGGGCGGGGGCGTCGTTCACGCCATCCCCGATCATGGCCACGATCTCGCCGTGCGACTGCAACGCTTCCACCACCCGCAGTTTATGCTCCGGAGATACGCGGGCATAGGCGGAAACCGTCCGCACGGCCTCCCGCAGGTCCGCTTCGTCCATCGCATCCAGCTCAACGCCGCTGACGGCATGCTGGCCGTCCTCCAGGATGCCGAGCTGGCGGGCGATGGCTTCAGCCGTCAACTTATGGTCGCCGGTGATCATGATCGGGCGGATCCCCGCCTGCCGCGCCACCTGCACCGCCTGGGCGGCCTCGCTGCGCGGCGGATCGACGATGCCCGCCAGGCCCACCAGGATCAGATCACGTTCCAGCACCGCCGGGCTGAGACCGTCCCCTTCGGGCACCGCCTCCAGCGGGCGGTAGGCCACCCCCAGCACGCGCATCCCCTGGCTGGCCATTTCGTTGATCTTGCCCAGCCACACCTGCCGCCGCTCTTCCGAGAGAGGAATCGGGCCGTCCGGCATGTTCTCCATGGCCGCCCACTCCACCAAACGGTCCGGCGCGCCTTTGGTGAACGACACATACGGCGCGCCCTGGAACAGGGCGGTCGCAAACCGCCCTTTGACCTGGTGGATGGTCGTCATGGCTTTGCGCTCGCTGCTGAACGGCAGCTCCGCCACACGCGGCAGGTCGTTCTCCAGCTGATCGCGGCTCCAGCCGGCCTTGCCTGCGGCGACGAGCAACGCGCCTTCGGTCGTGTCGCCGACGACCGTCCAGGGACTGTCCTCGTTTTCCTGCTCCAGGTAAGCGTCGGTGCACAACGCCGCAGCCATCAAAAAGCGGGCCAGGTCGTCGTCGTTGACCACATGCAGCCGCCCGCCATTCATCAGGAACTCACCCACCGGCTGGTAGCCGACGCCGGTCACGCGAACATCGTCGTGGCCAGGCAGGGCGATCATGGTGGCCGTCATTTCGTTGCGGGTCAGCGTGCCGGTCTTATCGGAACAGATGGTGGTCACCGAGCCGAGCGTCTCCACCGCCGGCAGGCGGCGGATCAGGGCATTGCGGCGCACCATGCGCGCTGCCCCCAGCGACAGGCCGATGGTGATCACGGCGGGCAGCCCTTCCGGGATGGCAGCCACGGCCAGGCTGATGGCCGTCAGCAGCATCTCCTGGACCGGGTTGCCGCGCAGCACGCCCGCGACAAACACCACGAGCACCAGCACCAGGGCCGCGCCCGCCAGCACCTTGCCCAGCATCTCCAGCCGGGCCTGAAGCGGCGTCCGGCCTTCTTCCACGCCCCGCAGCAGCGTGGCAATATTACCCAACTCGGTGTGAAGCCCCGTCGCCGTGACGACAAACTCGCCGCGTCCATAGGCGACCGCGGTGCCCATGAACACCATGTTAGACCGCTCGGCCAGGGGAATCTTGTCACCGGCGAGGATGTCCGTGCCCTTCTGCACCGGGATCGACTCGCCGGTCATCGCCGACTCTTCCACCTGAAGATTGACCGCCTCGATCAGTCGCCCGTCAGCGGGGATGGCATCCCCGGCCTCGATGAGCACAATGTCGCCCGGCACCAGGTCCACCGCGCTGACCGAATGGATGTGCCCATCGCGCCGCACGTGGACCATCGGCACCTGCATGGCGCTTAACGCCGCCAGCGCCTGTTCCGCCCGGTACTCCTGGTAAAAGCCCAGGGCGGCGTTCAGAATCACAATCGCCAGGATGATGAATACGTCTTTGATGTCGCCGACGATCCAGGAGATGATGGCCGCGCCGATCAACACCAGGACCATGATGTCGGTGAACTGCGAGATGAGCAGCCTGACCCAGCTGTCGCCGCCTTCTCTGGGCAGTTCGTTGGGGCCGTGTTTCTCCCGGCGGGCTTGGACTTCAGCCTCCGACAGGCCAGTGTCCCTGCTCACCTCCAGCTCCGCCAGGACATCCGCCGCCGATTGTTGATAATAGTCGCTCATTGGGCAGGGCATCCCCGCTTCACAAGACAATGCCGCGTTCGCGGGTACCAGAGTACGCAGAAACGCGCCGAAAAGCAACCCCTCACATTTAGGGTGTTTGCGATACCCAATCCTCCCTCGCCGGTTATAATTCGAGCGGAATGACACCGTGCTTGCCAGGGTGATTAAACCTTGCCAGACTTATTAAACGTTGATGAGGCCATCCGGCAGATTCTGGAGGCGATCCCCCGCCTCCCCGCCGAAGACGTACCTTTGCCCGACGCGCTGGGCCGGGTCCTGGCAGCGGATGTGGTGGCGGACGTGGCGCTGCCGCCGTTCGCCAACGCCAGCATGGACGGCTTCGCCGTGCGGGCCGCCGACGTGGCTGCTGCCAGCCAGGAGCGCCCGGTCCGCCTGCCGGTGACGCTGGACATCCCGGCAGGGGCGGCCCCGCCGCGCGCCCTGGGGGCAGGTG
>DAOTXK010000008.1:0-5122 GCA_034435395.1 Anaerolineae bacterium
GGCCGGTCCCTGGACCGGCGCGCAGGTTAACATCGGGGCGGCTCTCGATACCCCGGATCACGACCCGGCAGGGGGTTGTGGTCATCACGATCGGCGCAGGCCATCCCCCATCGTGGCTGGGGGGCGCGCCTTCACTCCTTTCCAGTATGTCAACGGCCAGGCATGGAAAATCGTCGGAGCACCCTCCCCACCTCACCATCCATCCAGCCCGTTGCACCTTATCTGGCGTCATCCATCAACATAAGGGGAGACTCCCGGCGCGGGCAAAAGCGATGACCCGCTCCCTACCCGGCGGCATCGACCTCAGCATGGTAGCGGTCATGGGCGGAGCAGAACCGATACGCCGACGGCTGGCCCGTCAGCCCGGCCTGCACCGGCAACTGCTCGACCGTCCACACGGCCTCCCGCACCTCCTGGGGGGAAGACAGCGCTTCCTCCGTGATGGCGGGATGCCACACCGGGCCGCCCACTTCCAGCAGCGCCCTCAGGAGCGACTCGGTCTCGGTCATCCAGTTGGCCAGCAAGGCCCGCGCGCTGATGTGCTGAGGCGTGGCCACCAGATGCAGCGCCCAGGGCAGCACCGCGAAGCCGTGCAGCCGCATCTCGCCGCGGGCCCGCGCCTCAAACAGCAGGGTCACGGCCACTTCTGCCGCGCTCGCCTGGGCCAGAAAAGGCTGTCGCTCGGCGGTGAAGACCCACACATGCACCGGCGTCGTCATACCCGTGTCCTGGTTGTTTTATCCCCGTCGGCGGGGCACAGGCCCATCGGGGAGGGCCTGCCCCCCACGGCGGTAGCCGCCGCGCCCGGCCCGCCTCAATCGGTGTACCGGCTGGCGATGGGGGGCAGGTCCTCGACCGGCGTGTGCTGCCACTCCTCGCCGACCTCGACCAGCATCACCGGGATGCCGTCGCGGATCGGGTACTTGTAACCGGAGTCCGCGCAGACCAGCCACCAGTCTCCGTTAGGGCGCTGCACCAGTTCCAGGCGACCGGGGTCATCGCCCCGGTCTTTGTAGTGCACCGCCACCGGGCAGCGCAGAATCTCCAACAGATCGTCGTCAATCGGTTTGACGGCTTGTTCGGGGTCGGTCATCAGCCATTCACCTTGCTGCACACCATCGGTCGGCGCACCCAGTATGCCACCGCGCCGGATGCCCGTCAAGCGGAGTGGCGACCGTCCCGCCGCCCCACGCCAGGATAAAGGCCCCTTCAGCCGCAGACCCGCCGACTGGCGAAAATCCCAAACAAACCCAAAGTATCACAACGTTAAAAAATTCCCTGGCCAGTTATCCACAGATCGCGCGGGGTTACAATTCTTTAACATTGCCGCCTCCCGCCATCCCCTCCCCCATATATAGGGACGACACGGGGAAATTTCGCCTGTTTTCCCGTAAATAGGGAGGCAGGGACGTATTGGCGGCTCCCTTTTGATTCCACGCACCACCCCGCCTGTGGATAACTCCCCGGAATCCTGGGGATAAATGCGAATCATTGTGGAAAAGTTGAAAGCCGGTCCGCAGCCACCCCCTACATATGGGAGGCTAAAAGCTCCGCCGCCAACGGCTGGGGCCGAACGGCTGTGCTGTGTTGGGTGCCTCCTGCGCGGTGGATAACCCCACCGTTATCCCCAGGCAGAGATGTGGATATGTGGATGGCCGCCGACGGTCAGCTCCCCCATGTCCTGGGGGGCTCGGTCCTCGCCAGCCCCACCGCTGGGACCGGGAGGCCACTCCAGCCCGCTCTCTCCACATATCCACAGGTCCTACTACGACGACGATATTATATCTAGTGATGGGAAAGATATGTCTGTGGAAAACCCGATTGCCGCGCCAGCGGAATCCGTGTACGATGAAGGCATCCCTTTTTTGGCGGACCAGGTGATGGCAGGTGCACATGTCCACTTTATCCTCCACCCCGCAAGCGCTGGAAGACCGCGTCGCCGTGCTGAACCGTCTGGTGGAAATCAGCCTGACCCTCAACTCCACGCTGGCCCTGCAACCGCTGTTACAGTTCATCATGGACGAAGCGAAGGACCTCGCCAGCGCCGAAGGGGCGTCCATTCTGCTCAAAGATCGGCACACCCAGGAGCTTAAATTCGCCGCCAGCAGCAGCGGCTCTTCCGATCTGATCGGACGGACCGTACCGCTGGAAGGCAGCATTGCCGGGACGATCCTGCGGGAGAACCGGGCGGTGGCCATCGACGATGTGAGCACGGAACCGCGCCATTACCGGCAGACGGACCAGCAGATCGATTTCCAGACCCGCTCCGTGCTCGGCGTGCCGATGCGCATCAAGGACAAGGTGGTGGGCGTGCTGGAAGTGGTCAACAAGCGGGCCGGGGGGTGGACCGCCGATGATCGGAGCATGTTGTCCATCCTGGCCGCCCAGGCGGCGGTGGCCATCGAAAACGCGCAACTGGTCGCCGCCCTGCGGAAGGCCTATCACGAGCTGGACCAGCTTGACAAGCTGAAGAACGACTTCATTGCCATCGCCAGCCACGAATTGCGCACGCCGCTGGGCGTGATCCTGGGGTATGCCTCGTTCCTCAAAGAAGATGCCGAAGGGGAGGCCAGCGCCCATGCCGACGCGGTCTTCCGCAGCGCGCTGCAACTGCGTGACATCATCGAACAGATGACCAACCTGCGGTACCTCAAAATGGGCGAGACCGAGATGGTCTACGAGGTCCTGCCGGTGGTGGAGTTGCTGGCCAACGTCGAGCACGATATCGAGTCGCTGGCCCAGGCCAAGGATCACCAGCTGACGGTGGACGCGCCCGACCCGGACCTGATGGTGAAGGTCGATGTGAACCGGATCAGCACGGCGCTGGGCAACATCCTGAACAACGCCGTGCGCTTCACCCCCGCCGGCGGCCAGATCACCGTGAGCACCCTGCTCAAGCCATCTGAAGTGTGGATTCTCATTCAGGACAACGGGATCGGCATCCCCGCTGACCAGTTGGAGAAGATTTTCGACGAGTTTTACCAGGTGGAAGACCACATGACGCGGCGGCACGGTGGCATGGGGCTGGGGCTGGCCATCGCCAAAGCGCTGGTCGAAGCACACGGCGGGCGCATCTGGGCGGAAAGCGCCGGGCTTAACCAGGGCAGCACGTTTTACGTCAGCCTGCCGCTGGCCTCCGGATGAGCGCGCCGGCGTCGCTCTATCAAACGCGACTCATGCGGCCTCCCTGGCTTTGTTTTTCGCCTTTTTGGCGGTCTTTTTCGCTTTTTTCCTGGCCGCCTTAACCGCCAGCGGATCGCGGGGCGTGTAGCGTAATGCCTCGGATAACACGTCCACCAGCGTGCGCAGCGCCTTGACCCGGGCCCACCACTTGTCGTTGCCCTCGATGACCGTCCACGGCGCGGTGAGCGTGCTGGTCTTGAGCAGCATGTCGTTGACCGCCTGCTCGTACAGGTCCCACTTCTCGCGGTTGCGCCAGTCCTCGTCGGTGAGCTTCCAGGCTTTGTATTCGGTATTCTGGCGCTGTTCGAAGCGGCGGAACTGCTCATCCTGACTGATGTGAATCCAGAACTTAACCAGGATGGTGCCGTAATCGACCAGCTGGCGCTCAAAGGCGTTGATCTCGCGGTAGGCGCGCTTCCACTCCTCCTCGGCGCAGAAGCCCTCGACGCGCTCCACCATCACCCGCCCGTACCAGCTGCGGTCGAAGATGGCGATCTGGCCGCGTTCCGGCAGCCGCCGCCAGAAGCGGTAGAGGTAATGGTGGGTCCTGTCCTCGCCGCCCGGGGCAGCGATGGGATGCACCACGAAGCCGCGCGGGTCCAGCTTCTCCGTCACGCGTTTGATGTTGCCGCCCTTGCCCGCCGCGTCCCAGCCCTCGTACAGGATCACCACCGGGCGCTTCTGCACGTAGACCTGGTAGCCCAGTTCGCGCAGTTGGAGCTGGTAGCGGGTCAACTCGGTGACGTAGGTCTCGCGGTCCAGCGCCAGCGATAGATCGACGGTATCCAGCATGATCTCATCCCTCCCCGGTGGCCGCTTCCACGCGATCCATGGCCGCGCGCACGGCGGCCTCGACCTCATCGTCGGCGTCGTATTCCCGGTAAGCATCCTCCGGTTCCGACGGCGGCGCGTTTTCGCCCAGGCGGTCCTCCAGACGGGCGATGATGGTGTCAAAGACCTTCTTGCGGGCGTGCCAGCGGCTGGTGGCCTCGACGATGGTCCACGGCCCCCATTCAGTGTCGGTCCGTTCCAGCATCTCCTCGATGGCGACGAGATACTGGTCGTACTTGCGGTGGTGCTCCCAATCTTCCGGCTGGACGTGCCAGGCCTCCAGCGGATCGGCCTCCAGCCGGCGGAAGCGGCGCTTCTGCTCCTTTTTGCTGATGTGCAGGAAAAACTTGAGGATCACCGTCCCATCGTCGGCCAGCATCCGCTCAAAATCCACGATGTCGCGGTAGGCCTTGCGCCATTCCTCCTCCGGCGTCAGCCCTTCCACCCGCTCCACCAGGACCCGCCCATACCAGGACCGGTCGAAGATGGCCATTTCGCCGTAGTTGGGCGTCTTGAGCCAGAACCGCCACAGCCAGGGATGGTTCATCTCGTAGGTGCGCGGGGCCTGGATGGGGTAGAGCTTGTAGCCGCGCGGATCGAGCTTGCTGGTCAGCGCCGCGATGGTTGAGCCTTTGCCCGCCGCGTCCCAGCCCTCAAAGACGATGATCGAGGCGATCTGGTGATCCCAGCAGGCTTTGCTCAGGTCGTAAAGCCGCCGCTGGAGCCGGGGGAGCAGACGCTTGTACTTTTTTTTGGGATAGTGGAGGGTGAGGTCAACCTTTTCCAGCATCAGGGGTGCCTTTCGCTGATCGGACGGGGTGGGCGCAGCCACGGAGGGAAGAAGGCCGATCGGCTGCGGGGGCGGATACGGGCGCATACACCTACCTCCAGGACACGGGTGCGCGGCGGACCGCGACCGGGCGGGTGTACGGGTTCATTATAGGCGGAAGGGGCGGTTCAGTGAAAGGCGAGCAAACGATCCGGCACGGCCTTGATCCAGATCAATCCCTGGGGATGCGCCAGCCGGTATACTGGGTATAACCGACCGGCAAAAGCGGAAAGCGAGGCCCAGCGTGCGAATTCTGGCATTGGTGACGGGGGAGTATGG
>DAOTXK010000009.1:0-18734 GCA_034435395.1 Anaerolineae bacterium
GGGTGCTGTTCGTCGATGTGGACGAGCGGGTCACGCCGGCGCTGGCGGAGGAAGTGCGGGAGGTCATTCGGTCGGGTCGGGCGGTGGGTTACGGCATCCCCCGCGATAATTACATCTTTGGGCGGCTGACGCGGCATGCCGGCTGGTATCCGGATTACCAGACCCGCCTGCTGCGCCGGACCAGCGCTCGCTACGATCCGGCCCGCCCGGTGCACGAGGTCGTGATCCTGGACGGCGAGGAAAAGCAGCTGCAAAACCCCCTGATCCACTACAATTACCGCGATGTTGCTCACTTTATCGAGAAGCAGCGCCGCTATGCCCGGATCGACGCCGGCATCCTCTACGACCAGGGCGTCCGCCCCCGCGCGCGCCAGTTGATCGGGCCGCCGCTGCGGCAGTTCCGCTGGCGTTTTTTCACGCTGGAGGGCTACAAGGATGGCCTGCACGGCCTGCGTTTAAGTCTGCTGATGGCGTGGTACGAATGGTTAAAGTATCGTTATCTGGCGGCCCGCTGGCGTTCAACGTGACCGCCGTTTCTGCCCCCCGATGATCTCTGCCAGCGCATAGAGTCCCCCGGCGACTACGCTGTGCCCGCCCAGCAACACCGGAATGGCCGCCCCGGCAGCGGCGGCGGTAAAGTCGCGCAGCCAGGGATCGCTGATCTGATCCACCAGATACAGGTCGGAAGCGAAGCGGTCGGCGGCGGAAGGCCAGCGACCCTGGGCGGCCA
The DNA here is from genome assembly GCA_034435395.1 of Anaerolineae bacterium. Classification (GTDB taxonomy): domain Bacteria; phylum Chloroflexota; class Anaerolineae; order Aggregatilineales; family Ch27; genus DAOTXK01. Next base: position 731 of record DAOTXK010000009.1, read on the forward strand.
TCAGGGGTCGGCTGTCGATGATGGCGGCCTCCGTCATGCCCGCCAGCGTGTCGAAGAAAGCACGCGGCCCTTGCAGCTGGATCATCTCACCCAGCAGCGAGCGGACTTCGTGGCGGGCCTGCCGACCGCTGGCGACCATGCCGCGTTCTTCGGCATAAACGCGCACCCAGCACTGGGTGGCGTTGTTCAGGACCTGCCAGGCCAGCGGCGAAACCCGCCCGATCAGCGTCAGGTTGGATTCCGGGGTGGCAGCCACGTTGATCACCTCGCGTACCGGGATCGCGCGCAGGCGCTCGTCCCCGACGACGCGGGCGAGGTTCGGTTGAAGGTCAGGATGGAGGGCCATGATGGCCAGGTCGGCAGGCGTGTCGATGTCCAGGCTGGCGGCGGGGCGCATGGCGGCGATCACGCGCACCTCGAACTCGCCGCTTTCGCGCAGCAACCAGGCCAGGCTGTTGTCGCGGTCGGCGTTCTGGATGATGGGCAGGGCGTCGGCCACGTTGCTGAGCGCCACCCAATCGCTGGAGTGCAGGTTATCGGTCAGGGCGATGTGGGACGGGATGCGGCTGCCCGGCGGGCGAAATTCTGACCGGTGGAGCATCGCCGCGATGGTGTGCGCCATGCCGCTGTTGAGCAGGGGGGCGCTGCCACCGCCGAAGTACATGGTGGGGGATAGCTCGTACCTGGTGATCAGTTCTGCCAGCCGCCTGCCGAAGTGGAAAGGCGTATCCGGGTCGTCCTGATCGCGAATGACCGCGCAGGTTTCGGGGAGCCAATCAACGGTTGGGGCGGCGACGATGATGGGCGTCACTTCCTGAGCTTCTAACAGGGCGATCAGGTCCAGAGCACAGGCGCGTTGGGCTTGCAGGACGAGTTGCTCTGGCGGGCTATTGCCAGCGCTGCCCACCATGATGACGGCGCTGACGCTCGGTGTGGTCATAGCGGTTCTTTCAACAAGCCGGAGGCTGCAAGCAGCCCCCGGCAGAAGTGTCCCTCAAGAGACCATTAGGGGCGGCGTCAGGCGATTTCCGGCACCAGGATGCCGTAGTTGCCATCTTCCCGCAGGTAGGCGACGTTGAGGAGATGGGTCTCGGCGTTGAGGAATACGAAAAAATCGTGTCCCAGCAGTTCCATCTGTTCGATGGCTTCTTCCTCGTTCATCGGCGTGACCTCAATGACCTTCCGGCGGACGATTTCAGACTTAGGCTCTTCATAGTCGGAGCTTTGCTCGCCGGGCACCGGTTCCGCCGCCGCCAGTTCAGGCTCCAGCTCCGCAAATCGCTCCCCGCCGCGACGCTTTCGTTTCCCCTTGTAGTTTCGGATACGGCGGTACATTTTGTCCAGCACGAGATCAATGGCGGCAGCCATATCGTACTGGCTTTTGTCTTCGGCGCGCAAGATGGTCCCTCGTCGGTCGCGCACGGTGAGCTGGGCGATGGCGCGGTTGGGCCCTTGCTTCTGCCGCTGCGAGGCCAGGTCTATCCGTGCCTCCACGATATTGGGCAGGTAGCGGTCCAGTTTACTGACCTTCTTCTCGATGTGCTCACGCAGGTTTTGTTTGAGCTCAACATTTTTGGCGAAAACTTGGACCTCCATAGCTTGTTCCTTTCCGAATACCGCCAGCAAGAGACACAGGATGGGCGCGAACGCCGCTGTCAGCGCTGATCGGTCGCCACTGCTCGTCCGACGACGAGCGCCCGGATGCTGCCCGCGCCAGCGTCGAGCAAGGTTTTCGCGCATTCCAGCAGGGTGGCCCCGGTGGTGAAGACATCGTCCACCAGGATGATGTCCTGACCCTGAAGGCGGGACGGGTTGGACACGGCGAAAGCGCCTCTGACGTTCGCCTGTCGCTCCTGATAGTTTAGACCGACCTGAGACTGGGTCATCCTTACGCGAGCCAGCACCTCGTCCCATTGCCCCCAACCCGTCTGCCGGGCGATGGCCTGGCCGAGCAGGGCTGACTGGTTGAAGCCCCGCTGATGGTAGCGCGCATCGTGCAGGGGAACCGGGATGATCTGACTGCGCGGCCATCCTGCCGCCAGGACGGCCTGGGCCATCAGGCTGCCCAAGGGGCTGGCCAGATCGGTCAGACAGTCGTACTTCAAGGCGTGGACGGCCTTCTGCAAGGCCCCGTTAAACTGTCCCAAGGCGTGCAGGGCGGTCAGAGGGTAGGGGGGCGGGCCGGTCTCCTCTGGAGCGACGAAGGAGGCAATACACCGGTCGCAGAGCAGCGTTCCCACCCGGCCACATCCGACGCACACCGGGGGGAAGATAAGGTCAAGGACCGGGGTCAGGACGGAGTGTTTGACGAGCCTCCAACCGTTGGAAACGGCAGATGCTCGCCTGCCCATCTGAGCGGCAGCGAGCGATGGGTGTTGCACCAGGATTCGTATCCGTGTTTTAGAATCGGACGCTTCCGAGATTTTCCATCAGGACGATCACGGATGGGCCCAGGAGCACGATCCAGATGGACGGGAAGATGAGAAGCACCATCGGGATCATCATTTTGACGGGTGCCTGCTGGGCCTTCTCCTGGGCGCGCTGGCGGCGCTTGACGCGCATCTGGTCGGACTGGACGCGCAGAATCTTGGCCATACTCACGCCCAGTTGATCGGCCTGGATGATGGCGGCGACGAAGCTGGTGACATCCGGCACGTCCATGCGTTCGGCCATGCCACGCAGGGCTTCGCGGCGCAGCTTACCCAGTTGCATTTCTTGCAGCACGCGCCCGAAGGCGATGGCCAGATCGTTGTCCCATTTCTCGTAAACCTTGCCCATGGCCGCGTCAAAGCCCAAACCTGCTTCCACACAGATAGTCAGCAGGTCCAGGGCATCCGGCAGCGCTTTGACAATCTCCTCCTGGCGACGGCTGATCTTCCCTTTCAGCCACAGCGACGGCAGGAAGTAGCCCAGTGCCGCCCCGCCGATGACATACAGCAGGCCATTTTGCTGCCGGGTGAGGACCACAAACAGCAAAAAGGACAGCACGGTGAAAGCCACCGTCGCGCCTATCCGTAAACCGAGGAAGGTCGTGGCATCCATGTTGTTGGGGTTGCCAGCCAGTTCGAGCTGCCGCCGGGTTTCTTCAAGCTGCCTTTCTGGCGTGAACCGCGTGACCAGATTGGCCAGCCACTTAAATATTGGCCTCAGGATACGCTCCTGGAAGGGCATGGACAGTTCCAGCTCTTCCAACGAGGACGGCAGCTCGCGCTCGTCATACTCCGCCAGCCGGGCCTGGAGAGGGTCCCCGCCCTCATCCCGCATGCCATAGTAGACCAGCCCGGCTAGCACGAACAGGCCAAAGACAATCAGAATCACAATGCCGACGGTGTTCGGGCCCATAGGTTGATCTCCTCTACCCCGTCATTCGCCCATCAGTACTGGATGTCCACGATTCTCTGGATGATGGCCATGCCAATGCCGATCAGGCCAAGCCCGATGCCTAACATCGGCCAACCGCAGGCGCGGTTCTCAAACATCCCTCCCATGTAACCGGGATTGATCACCATCAGGAACAGCGCCAGCACGATCGGCAGGCCGCCGATCAGGTACCCGGTCACGCGGCCCTGAGACGTCAGCACGCGGACTTCGCCCTTGAGTTTGATGCGTTCGCGAATGGTGTGCCCGATGGTTTCCAGGATTTCCGCCAGATTCCCACCGACCTCGCGCTGGATGTTGACCGCGGTGACGATGAGGTCCAGGTCTTCGCTTTCCACGCGGTTGAGCATATGCTGTAAGGCATCATCCATCGAGATGCCCAATTGGACTTCCTGGACCACGCGGTGAAATTCGGTGGTCGTCGGTTCAGGCGCTTCCTTACCAATCGCTTCCATGGCCTGCAGAACGCTGTAGCCAGAGCGCAGCGAGTTCACCCACAGGCCGATTGTGTCTGGCAGTTGCTCCTCGAAGTTGCGGAGTCGGGTATTCTGTTTGCGGCTGACATAAATGCGCGGGGCAAAGAATCCCACCACCGCGGATACCACGCCCATGATGGGGTCGCCATGGAACAGGATAAACGTGCCTAGCAGGAAACCGCCGATGGAAGTGATGACGTGCAGGGCGGCGTATTCCGCCACGGTGAGTTTAAGGTCGGCTTTCGCCAGCGCGATTTTCATGTTCTTGCCGAATTCGCGCTGCGTCAGGGCCTGATCGAGCGATTTCGTCAGCTGGCTGGGTTCTCCCCGGCCTTCCTCTTCCCGGGGGATTTCCACGTAGGTTTCGAATTCCGTGTACCGCCCCAGCCGCTCCTCGATCTCATCCTGCTGGCTGGCCCGTATACTGAGCACGCCCGCAATGAGGATGATGATCGCGATCAAACCGGCCACAATCGCAATGATGATGGTTGGGTCCATTCCTGCCATGGTCTACGCTTCCCTAACACTCATCTTCAGCGGCTGAACAGCCGTGGTTAAACCGGCCAGAAATGTCTCCCTGGCACCTGGCATCCGGTGCCGGGCTGATGAATGTATTATAGCATAGCTTATTATCCTGAGGCTCATGCGGCTATGTCGTCGTGGTCAGGACGACGAGGCCGGACCCTGGGACAGGCCCGGCCTCGCCCGATGGTCTAGTAGCGCTGGCCGATGCCGAACACGGAGGGCGGCAGGTGAATGCCTGTGGCCTCGATGATGTCCATGAACTTGGGCCGCAGGCCGGTGGGCCGGATACGCCCGATCACCTTGCCAGCCTCGATGCCGGTCTGCTCGAACTCAAAAATGTCCGACAGCACGATCACGTCACCTTCCATGCCCTGCACTTCGGTGACTTTTACGACCTTACGCGACCCGTCGCGCAGCCGTTCCGTGTGGCAGATCAGGTCCACAGCTGAGGCGATCTGTTCGCGGATGGCGCGGACCGGCAGGTCCATGCCGGCCATCAGGCACATAACCTCCAGGCGAGAGATGGTGTCGCGCGGGCTGTTGGAGTGGAGCGTGGTGAGCGAGCCATCATGGCCGGTGTTCATCGCCTGGAGCATGTCCAGCGCCTCGCCGGCGCGGCACTCGCCGACCACGATGCGGTCAGGCCGCATACGGAGGCAGTTCACCACCAGGTCCCGGATGGTGACTTCGCCCTTGCCCTCGATGTTGGGCGGGCGGCTTTCCAGCGTGATCACATGTTCCTGGCGGAGTTGTAGCTCGGCGGCGTTTTCCACGGTGATGATCCGCTCGTCTTCGGGGATGAAGCCGGACAACACGTTGAGCAGTGTGGTCTTGCCGGAGCCAGTGCCGCCGCTGACGATCATGTTCAGCCGTGAGATCACGCACGCCCGCATAAATTCGATCACCTCCGGCGTGATCGTGCCAAAGCGGATCAGGTCCTCCACGGTCAGCGGTTTTTTGGAGAACTTGCGGATGGTGATGGTTGGCCCTACCAGCGACAGGGGACGGATGATGACATTCACCCGCGAGCCGTCGTTCAGGCGGGCATCCACATAGGGCTGGCTTTCGTCAACGCGGCGGCCCAGAGGGGCGACGATGCGGTCGATGATCCGCAATACGTGGTCCTCATTCTCGAACGTCGTGTTCACCCGGTGGATGATACCCTTGCGCTCGATATAGAGGTTTTTCGGCCCGTTGACCATGACCTCCGTGATGCTCTCGTCGGCCAGCAGCGGCTCAAGCGGCCCCAGTCCCAGAATTTCAGCGACGATCTGTTCAAAGAGCCGCTGACGTTCAGCGCGACTCAGCACGATGTTCTCTTCGGCCAGGATGGTCGTATAGAGTTCTTCCATGGTGCTGCGGATCTCGACGTGCTGGGTCATGTCCATAGACGGGTCCAACTCGGCCAGGAGTTTGGTCTGGACCCGACTTTTGATGTCCATGTAACTTTCGCGGGCCGCCTGGGTCTTGGTGGGAGCTGGCCGTTGGCGGACGCGCATTTGGGCCAGTCTGGACTGCTCGTCGGTGGGTTCCCCGGGACCACTCGGTGGCGTCGCTCCCTGGTTGCCTTTTTCGATTCGTCGTAACAGTGACACTGTTTTGCCCTCCCTGGCTAGCTAAACTAGCGATAAATCGTTTTCCTTACCGGCGGCGTAACCAGCTTAAGCCACCTTGTGGTTCTTGTTCGCGTTCTTCTTCGCTCACTTCCTCGCCAGTCAGGATGCGGCGCACATCTTCCGCGAGTTGCAGCAACTCCTTGATGGGGGAGCGGTTACGGTCCTTGGTGATGGCAATCACCGGGACGCCGCGATTGACGGCGTGAAGGACCACGCGCTCCTCCAGGGGAATTTCCGCCAGCGCCTTCAGCTTCAGGTTCTTCTCGATTAACTCGGTGGCGATGGTCACCCGGCCGCCGCGCCCCCGGTCGGGCATGGCGCGGTTGATGACCAGGGTGGTTTTGTCTGGCGGGTATTCGCTGTCATCGAACAACTTCAGGATAGCGCGGACGTTCCTGACCCCGGCCAGAGTGGGCGGGCAGACGAGCATGATCTTGTGGGCAATGTCGAACAGGCCGGCATTCAGCGCGTCAATGCGGGAGCTGGTATCCACGATGATGTAGTCATAGGCGCTGGAGATCTTCTGGATGACCTCCTTGACGTCCTCCGCGTTGAGCGGGTTGGTCAGGCTGGCGGTGGCGGGTTCAGGAGCCAGCAGGACCCGCAGACCGCTATCATGCGTGACCAACACGTTCTCGACCAGTTCCATATCCAGGTCGTCGACACTTTCACACAGATCAGCCAGGGTGGTGGGCGCTTTCAGATTCAGGAACACGCCCACATCGCCGAACTGGATATCCGCGTCCACGAGGAGCACTTTCGTCCCCTCGCGCATCAGACCGGCAGCGATATTGGTGGCGATGGTCGTACAGCCCGCCCCGCCTTTGGGGCTGTACACCACCAAAATCTGGCCGAGCCGCTGTTCAGCGGGCCTCCAACCAGGCGGCCCAGGGACAGGCTTCTCCCCACGCGTCGGGGTGACTGTCAGCGTGGGGAGCATGGCCTGCTTGCGCTCGTGCACCTTCCGGAGCGTGCTGTACAGATCATCGCCGGAGACCGGTTTGGTCAGAAAGTCCATGGCGCCGGCCAGCAGGGCCCGCCGCAGGTAGTCGGCCTCGCTCTGCACGGACATCATCACGACGGCAGCCACGGGGACCGCCGTGGCGATCTGCTCGGTTGCCTGGATGCCGTCCATGTCCGGCATGTTGATGTCCATCAAGACGATGTTGGGCTGGGTCTCCCGGGCCATCTCCAGGGCTTCGCGTCCCGTTCCGGCCGTGCCCACCACGTCGATGTCGGGCTCGAACATCAACAGCTTTTTGATCTGTTCCCGTGTTTCTGGGATGTCATCCACGATGAGCACGCGGATTTTTGCTTCCGATTCGCTACCAGTCATAGAAGATTCCCTGTTGGCGGCCACCGGGCGCGTCTTGCGGTCGCTGCTTCGCCCGTGGGCGCGTACTTCTGGCGGCTATTCGCGGAGTCTGATCTCCTGGAAAGCCATCGTCTGGCGAATGCTGCGCAGCGCCGGTTCCAGGGCGTAGGGCAGCCGGTCCGGAGCGCTGATGTTGAAGTTGCTCATGATATATTCCAACGTCACCGGCTGGGTCGGCACCTGCGAGAAGTCAGTTGCGGCGCGGAGCGCCAGGGTGATGGGAACACGCGATTCAATCGCCCAGACCAGCACCACGGCATCCTGGGGGGCCACGGCCAGGGTGATGATGTCAGGCACCGGAATGGGCGTGGGCGGGGCAACGGGCCGCTCGGCTTGCTGGTCTGTCTCGCGTTGGGGGTCTGGGGTGGGGGTGGGCGTTGGCTTGACCCCGATATAAGGCCCGACGATGGGAAAGTCGCCGACGTGGACCACCCAGGCGCTCTGGATGGTGCGCTGGGTGACCAGGCGCGGGCGCTGCGACTCAAACGGCCCCACGATGACGGGCGAGCCGCCGAGCCCCACATCCAGCCGGCCCTCGATTCCCTGCTGAGGGACGACGTTGCCGGCCTCATCGATGCTGACCAGGGTGATCCGGTTGGGCAGCAGCGACTGGAAGTCTTCGTCCACGTCCACGAACAGCATGGACAGGATGATATCCACGTAGTCGCCTTCGCGGATGGCATAGGCCACCCCGGTCAGCCGGTCCATCGGCACCGATATGGCCACCAGGCCGGCGGGCATGACGGCGGCGGCGTCAGAGCCGACGTCGGAGATATCTTCCAGGCTTTCAACCAGCATGGTGGACAGAATGGGAGACTCGCGAGGGATGTCAATGCGCACGATTTTGCCATAGACATCGTCCAGGCTTTGCAGCGCGTTGAACGGGACGCTCTCGCCGGCGGGCCAGGGGCGCAATCCCACGGCCCCGCTGGCCTCCTCGGGATTCTCGGGGATACGGTACCCGCGCGGCAGCTCTTGCAGGGCCACGACAATCTCCACAAACGGGATCGGGGTAGCTGTCGGCACGGTGGGCACGACCTCGACGACCCTGCCACCGCCCCCTTCGACTCCGATGGGGAAGGCCCCAGACAGGATCGCCACGGCGACCACCCCCAGGAGTATGATCAACCCAAGCAGTATAAGTAAGCGGCCACGTCGCATATAAATCCTCCGCTCCAGTAGGTTACTGAACTTAGTGTAGTCGTCCGGGTCAAAAAGTCAAACAGGTCCATGGTCCTAGGGCGTCCCAGCGCCATCTCGACCATACCTTATAACGAACTTGTAACCAGATTATAACCCGGACTGCTGTTATCTGCCCGTTCAGACCAGCCGGGGTGGGTTGCCAGCCGGGATGCGCACCGTGATCCTGGCTCCCTGCCCTTCCTGGCTTTGGATATCCAGCGAGCCGCCTATTAGTTCGACCCGTTCGCGCAGGGTCTTGAGGCCCAGCGCCTTGTTCTCCACATGAGTGCCATCTTCCTGCTCGGCCTGTTCGCTGAAGATCAGTTCCGGGTTAAAGCCTACCCCGTTATCCTCCACGGTCGACGAGATGACATCCATGCCCATGTCGAGCGAGATCTTGATCTGGGTAGCCTTGCTGTGTTCGCGAGCATTATTGAGCAGTTCCTGGATGCTCCGGAACATGATGACCTCGCGGTGGGGTTCCAGACGCCGTTCATCATTGAGGATGTGCAGGCTGGTGGTGATCCCGGTTTTTTCCTCAAAGTTTTCCACAAAGCGGCGGATGGTGGGGATCAGACCCAGGTCGTCGAGCATCATCGGCCGCAGATCGAAGATAAAATCCCGCACCTTCTGAAACGTGCCACTGGCGACGTTCTTCAGGTTGTTGAGTTCTTCCGCCGCGCGGTCAGGATTCCGATCAAAAAGGCGCTGGCAGATTTCCGCTTGCAGGATGAAGTTGGTCAGCGATTGCGCGGGGCCGTCGTGCATCTGGCGTGCCAGACGCTGTCGTTCGTTCTCCTGGGCTTCGATGATGCGGATGATCGTAGCGCCAGCGGGGGTAAGCTCAGCGGCGGACGTGCCTGACTCCCCTTGAAAAGCGGCGGGCGAGATCCCCTCGATTTGAGCCAGGGTTTGCGAGAGAACTGCTGCCATGTGCTGGAATTGCTGCTGGTCGCCCTGAAGTTTCTCCAGGTTCCCGCGCATGGTCAACAGCCGATTGCGCGTATCCATGGCCTCGCTGTAGGCGACCCGGATGTCCTGGCGGGGGACGCTGTCGAAGTTCGACTCGATCTGGTGAAGGCGGTTGGTCACCATGGCATTTTTCTGTTGCAGGCGTTCGACCTCGTTATGCGTCTGCTCGACCAGAGCCTGCAACTCGGTCAGCTGTTTGGTGACGTTTTCGTATTCCTGGTGCAAAAAATCCAGCAGGGCTTCCCGTGGATTGGAGGGGGTTTGTGGTTTGTCGGTCATTGTCCATGTTCCGTTTTATGCTCTCGCGACAGGCGACGATCGTCGTCAGCTGTCATCGGCTGCGGACAGGGTATTTTGCATACGAACCCAGCCCCGCCGCAGCGCGTATACGGCGGCCTGGGTCCGATCTTCGACATCCAGTTTTTTGAGAATAGAAGTCATGTGATTCTTGACCGTCTGGTGGCTGATGCCCAGCTCCAGGGCGATCTGTTTGTTGCTCATGCCTCGGGTGACGAACTGCAAAATCTCCATCTCGCGGGGGCTGAGGGGCACAAAGTGTTCGCCCGGATCGACCATGTAGGGGCCGGTGGCCGCTTCGACGCCCGCGTCCAGCCAGGCGCGCAATCCTGCTTCGTCAAAGACCTGGTCGCCGACGATGTAATAACCCTGCACGACCCGGCGGACCACATCGACCAGGGTTGACGGCTCCACATCCTTGGGATAGTAGGCTGAGGCGCCGGCGCGCATGGCATGCAGAACTTGCTCCTGGTCGTGGTAGGCGGTCAGGGTGACCACGGCGATGCCGGTGCGGTCGGCTTTCAGCTGGCGGGTGACCTGCAGGCCGTTCAGTGACGGCAGGTTGATATCCAGTATGACGACATCTGGTTGCAGCTCGCGGGCGAGATATAACGCCTTTTCGCCGTCATCTTCTTCGCCGATAACTTCCATGTCGTCTTGGAGGGCGAAGATTTTGGTCAGTCCCTCGCGAAAGAACGGGTGATCGTCGACGATCAACACCGTAATCTTATCCAGGGCACCTGCCTGATTCTGCTCTGCCATTAGGTTCCTCTAGTTTGGAGGCCAACCGCTCGACGAAGGCATCCCCTCATCCGCGACGGCGTTGGTATGACGCAGTATGCCATAAAGGATTTCCAGAAGGGGTCGTCGGCTTTAGGCTGTAACAAGCATCCTGGCCGGATAATTCACACTCTATAGTCAATGATACAACACCTTTGACCCCCCATACAAACATGCCACAACAGAGTCCAGCGCTTTAGGGCTATAAGATGGCGAACTCGCCTGGCAGCAGCCAATCATGAAGTAGCAAAAAGCCTCATTCTGACTCGGGCGAATGAGGCAAGTGGGCTGGGATTGGCGTTTACTGGTGCCTGCTGCCCCGCCGGCGGATGCGCATAAATGTGTACAAGGGAAGTGCGATGGCCTGGGCGGTATCCAGGAGGGCTTCCTGGGCACGTTTCGCCATATACCGGGCGCGGCCAATCGAAAACAGGCGGTGGGCCGGGCTGATCTCCCCCACCCCTATCTGGAGGACCGCAGAAGCCCAGGTCAGGCCGGCCCCAAAGGCCGCGATGGCGATCGTGTCGCCAGATTTGACCCGACCCTCTTCGATGGCTTCCACCAGCGCCAGGGGGACCGAAGCAGCCGAAGTATTGCCGTACTTGTGGAGGTTGATGAAAAACTTGTCCAGCGGCTGGTGCATCTGGCGGGCGAAAAACTCGATGAGGCGCGCGTTGGCCTGGTGGGGGATGAACAGGTCGATGTCGTCGGGCGTCAGGCCGGCCTGGTAGATAACGCGCTTGAGCGATCGGGCCACCGTGCGGGTGGCGAAGCGCAGCAGCGCCTGCCCGTTCATCCTGATGTACCCTTCGCGGTTGGCGGCAATGCTTTCCGCGTGGGTGGCAATAGGTTTGATCGTGCCGCCCCCCGGAACATACAGATACTGCGCGCCGGAGCCGTCAGACCCCAGGTCAAACGTCAGCACGCCGGACGGTTCCTCGCTCGGTTGCAGGACAACCGCGGCTGCCGCGTCGCCAAACAGAACGCAGGTCCGGCGGTCCTCCCAGTCCACGGCGAAGGAGATGATCTCCACGCCGACCACAAGCACGTTGTCATACATGCCAGTCTGGATGAACTGGGTGGCTGTCACCAGGGCGTAAACCCAACCTGAGCAACCATTGACCAGCGTGAAGGCCCCGCAGGTCGCCCCCAGTCTGTCCTGGACAACATTGGCGACGCCGGGCAGGATGTAGTCTGGGGAGTTATTGGCGACGATAATCAGGTCGAGGTCCTGAGGGGTGATTCCGGCTTTCTCCAGGGCAGGGCGGCTGGCGTTAACCGCCATTGAGGAAGCCGTTTCATGGCTGCTGCGGATATGCCGCCGTTTGATCCCGGTGTGGGCCGTGATCCATTCGTCGCTGGTGTCCACCATTCGGGCCAGGTCGTCGTTGGTCAGGACCTTCTCCGGGACATACTTGCCCCAACCGGTGATGCGCGCATAACGGCTCATCAGTCACTCCTGCGGAGGAATGGCTTACCAGGGACTTGATAACCAGGAGAGGCCAGGGGATGCGTCGGGAGCCTAAGCAACTGCCTCTCGTGGCGTTTCCTCTCGGTGACGCAAGCCAAGCAAGTAGGACAGCGATCGCGCGGTGATCAGCAGCATGCCCGCCGTTAAGGTGATGCCCCCGATGCCCGCCGCGATCTTCACCCGATTCGGCATGGTCTGGACCCGGTCCCACCAGAATCGGGGGGCGGATTTGCTGCCCACCAGTTCGGCGAGCAGGCTGTTTGTGAAGTCCAAGGAGGGGGAAACCTCGACCAGTGTGCCGCGCAGTTGATCAGCCAGATCGACCAGATCACCGATCTGCTGATAGGACACGTTGTACTGTTTCAGCAGTGTCTCTAACGGCGCTACGCCGTCCACATAGTCGGCCAGCAGGCTGGAGATGCGCAGATCGTCATAGGCATTGGCCAGAGAAGGCATGTTTTCCACCTTGGTGCTATCGCCTGAAGCGACGGCGACGCGGGCTTTTCGGTCGCTCGTCCAGATGTTGGTCATCCGGCGAAGCCCCCGCACCGCGTGAGAGTTCTTCGCGGAGGGCCAGCAGCGTACGATGGTATAAAGACTTCACGGCACCTTCCGTGCGGCTCATGATCGCGCCGATTTCGGCGTTGGACAGACGCTCGACGTACTTCAAAATAAGAAGCTGTTGCCGGTCTTCCGGCAACCGACGGATGGCTGCCAGCAGGCTGTCCTGTTCCTCGGTCTCCTCCACCAGATATTCGGGCGCTTCGCCGCTGGGGCCGTTGCCGATATACTCTTCTAACGAGATAATCTGGCGACGGCCGCGATCCCGGTGCCAGTTGGCCACCAGATTGTGCGCGATACGGTACAGCCAGGCGGAGAAAGGAATGCCGCGATCGGTGTAGGAGTCGATGTGGGCCAGCGCCCGATAAAACACACGGGCGGTTAAATCCTCGGCGTCGTGATGGTTATTGGTGCGGTAGTAGACGTAGCTGTAGATTTTTTTGATGTACCGCTGATATAACTCGCCGAACGCCTCGCCGTCCTCTCGTGCCCAGCTTACCAGTTGCGCATCATCCGCCTGCCTGTAGTCTCTGGTGGAGGGTGTTGTCATGGTTACAAACACCTTACGAGCGTAAAGGTTGCGGTCGGCCAGGAACCTTCAGAGCGGGATTGGCCGTTGCGGCGCAGCCGAAGTATACCCTGTGGGGATGTTGCCAACCAACGGGAGGCCAGCCTCCGGCTGGAGGTGTTCAGGGCGCGTCGCGGCTCAAACTTCACCAAGGAGATTCCCCGGATGAAACGACTGGTTGCGGTAGTGCTCCTGTATTGCTTTGTCCTGTGTCCCCTTGGTCCAGGCGTCGCCCAGGGTGAGGTGCGCCTATCCTCGCTGTGGGTGCGCCTCTGGCCGGAATATGATCAGCCGGGACTGCTGGTCATCTATATCGGCGAACTGGCCGAGGCGACGATTTATCCGGCGACCATCCAGCTGCGGATGCCCGCCCGCGTGGCTGCGCCGCACGTGGTCGCCGTACAGCCGTCGCCGGAGGCCCCGATTGACGAGACGACGTTTGAGGTGATGGAGGAGGGGCAATGGCGGATCGTCACCTTCCAGGCCAACGGTCCCCGTTTCCAGTTTGAATACTACGATACGTTGGGGCGCGATGGAAATCTCCGGCAGCCATCGTTTACCTGGCCGGGGGATTACGCGGTCGACCAGTTGCTGGTCGAACTCCAACAGCCGCCCCATGCCAGCGAGCTGACCATCGATCCGGCCCTGCCCACCACCCAGGTGAGCGCGGACGATGGCCTGACCTATCATGTGGGCCAGTTTGGCCCGCTGGAGGCCGGGTCGCTGCTGGGTCTTCAGATTCGTTATGCGCGGGACGAGGACACCCTCACCGTCGAACTGCTCGGCGCGTTACCAGCAGAGGGCACCGGCTCTTCCGGCAGCACCTCCGTTGCGGGAGCGTCGCCTTCTGGCGCGTCCGGCGGGGTCGATGCCCTGCTGCTGGCGCTGGTGGCGGTGGTCTCGTTCCTGCTGGGGGCGGCGGCGATGCGCATCGCGATCAACATCCAGGCTGGCCGCCGGCGTCGTTAGATGTGGTGAGCATTCGGTGAGCCGGGAAATCAGAGGGCTTTGTGGCATCGCTCACGGTATTTTTTCGGTGGTCAGCCACAGGGTCCGGCCATCGGTGGTGAAACTGATTTCGCCATGCTCGTCCGTGCGGTACAGCGGCACAGCGCCGAGCCGCTCGATGACGCTTTGCGCCGGATGTCCGTAACGGTTGCCCGGATCGACCTGAACCACGGCTGCCTGCGGCGCAACCGCCGTCAGAAACGCCTCGCCGGAAACGCGGTCCGAGCCATGCGCGGCCAGTTGCAGGACGGTTCCATGCAGCCATTGCCCGCTGGTGACCAGCGCGCCTTCGGCCTTGTCGCTCAGGTCGGGCGTGAGCAGGAATGACGCCTCGCCGTAGGTCAGCCGTAGCACCAATCCTTCGTCGTTTGGGTCGCTGTCCTCTGCCGGTGGGGCCGGCGGATGGAGCACTGACAGCCGCACGCCCTCTGACGTTTCCACCGTGTACCCTGCGTACACCGGCAGGGTGGGGATATGGCGCGCGGCCAGCATCTGCTCCAGCGCCTGGAAGTTCTCTGTCTCCGAGCGCTCGCCGTTGGTTAGAACCTGTCCGACGCGGTAGCGCTCCAACACTGCCGGGATGGCGGCAAACTGCGCGTCCTTAGGCTGGGTCAGGATCAACAGTTCAATCTCCCGGTCCCAGAAGGGCAGGTGATCACCCAGCGCGGTCAGCAGGCGTGTGGGATAACGTCCGCCGTCGATCAGGATGTGCGCGCCGTTTGGCGTTTCGATCAAAACGGCGTTACTGTGCCCGGAATCGAGGAAATGCACGTGCAGCAGGCCGTCGGGAAGCGCGGCTGCGGCCAGCCACAGCATCGCCCCCATGGCTGCCCCGACTCCCATCAGTAGCACGGCCAGGCGTCTGCCTCTCAGGAGCGGGCCGACACGTCCCAGCCACCCAGGCCGCGTCCCCTGGAGGATCGCTCCCAGCAGGATGCCCAGGAAAAACAGCGCCACCAGCCTCCCATCTATCTGCGCGGTCAGGTCGCCGCCCAGCCCGGCGAAAAAACGGACCACTGCCACGGTCCAGGTGAGGAACAGCCACGCCCCCCAGTAGAGGGGCTGCGCCAGCGGGGCGATCACCAGGCCGATCAGCGTCGCCAGTCCGCCCAGGATCAGCAGGGGCGCTTGCACCGGGAGGATGAGGAAATTGACGAGGAAGGAGGACAGCGACAGCCGCCCGAAGTAAAGCGCGATCAGGGGCAGGGTGGTGATCTGCGCGGCCAGGGTGACGACCAGCGGCTCGTTCAGCAGCCGCAGCAGTTGCCGGGCCGTATCGGCGGCGAACCATCGGCTCAAGCCGTGATGCAGGGCGTCCTCGAGGGGGGCCACGAACAGCGCCATCCCCAGCACGGCGGCGAAACTGAGCTGGAATCCCACATCCCACAGCACAAAGGGGTCGAGCGCGCTCATGACCAGCGCGGCGAAGGCCAGCGACGCCGGTACGTAG
Organism: Anaerolineae bacterium; assembly: GCA_034435395.1. Classification (GTDB taxonomy): domain Bacteria; phylum Chloroflexota; class Anaerolineae; order Aggregatilineales; family Ch27; genus DAOTXK01. The sequence goes on from DAOTXK010000009.1 coordinate 16,390, forward strand.
GTGCGCCGCCGGAACAGCGGGGCCAGGATCAGCAGGATGCTCATGATCGCGGCGCGCACCACGGAGGGATCAGCGCCCACAAATACCGTGTAGGTCAGGATGGCGGCGGCGCTGAGGATCACGGTCAGGGTGCGCCGCCGGGGCCAGGCCAGCGCCAGCAGGCGACTCAACAGGCCGGCGATCAGAGTCATGTTAAAGCCAGAGATGGCGATCACATGGGACGCGCCGGTGGCATTAAAGGCGTCGCGCACGTCAGGCGCGATCCCCGTTTCCACGCCGAGCAGGATGCCGGTCAGCAGCGAGGCTTGCGGCTCCGGCAGGGAGTCGGCGATCAGGGCTTGCGCCTGTCGTTTGAGCGACAGCAGGGCCTGCATCAAAGGATTGCCGTGGCCGCGGCTGAGGACCGCGACTTCAGCGTTGGGGACAAGCGTGTAAACGCCCTGCCGGGCCAGGTAGTCCCGGTAGGAGAAGGTATCAAATTCCGGCGGGGTGAGGGGCGTGCCGGAGAACCGCACCCGGTCGCCGTAAGCGTAATCGCCATAGCGCGGGGCCTGGACCAGGGCGGTGCCATGAACAACTGCCTGCTCCTCGAAGTGGCTGGTCACATCCACGGCGACCCGCAGGTTGACCTGCTGGTCGCGCACATCCGGTTCGGCGATGATGATGCCTTCGAAGCTGCGCCAGCCGCGGTCATTGTAGCGGTCCAGTGCTTCAGGGCCGGGAGGGGCGCTGGCAGCGTTCATCCGTAAGATGCCCAGGGACCCGAGAGCCAGACAGGCCAGGAGCAGGCGGTGGACCTGGTCGCGCCGCCGCACAACTGCGCCTGCCGCGGCCAACAGCGCCAGGCCCCACCATACCATCTGGGGAGCCTCTGAGGTCTGCTGCCCCAGCGCGATGCCGGCGACCCAGGAGAGCGTCAGATAAACGATGGTCACGGGTTTCCAATCCTGGCGGAGGATGGCCTCTCAAGAGGATGGCCCTTCAATCATAGCAGCGGTTGCGAAAACCTGCCGCTCTCCCTAAAAACCCTGGGGAAGCAGGGCCGGGCGTCCCGCCTCGCCGCGTTGAAGTCGCCTGAGGCGGGTGGTATACTCCTTCGCGAACTACCCTTCCCTTAATAAGCCACATCATGGACCAGCTTGTTTTGATCGCGGGAGACGCGTTTCGTGAATCTGCACGAGTACCAGTCGAAGGCTCGATTTGAGGAGTTTGGCATCCCGATTCCGCACGGCCAGGTGGCCGAGAGGCCGCACGAGGCCCGCCGGATCGCGCAGGAAATCGGCGGCCCGGTGGTGGTCAAAGCGCAGGTGCTGACCGGGGGACGCGGGAAAGCGGGCGGCGTCAGGCTGGCCAGGACTCCTGAGGAAGCCGAACAGCACGCTCAGGCCATTCTGGGCATGGATATCAGGGGCCATACCGTGTGCCGAGTCCTGGTGGAACCGGCGGCGGATATCAGGCAGGAAATTTACCTGGTCATCACCAACGACCGCACCGCCCGTGCGCCGGTGATCATGTGCAGCGCGGAGGGCGGCATGGACATCGAAGAAGTCAACCGGGTGAAGCCGGAGGCCATCATCCGCCTGCACATTGATCCGATGCTGGGGCTGCGCAGCTACCAGGTCAATGCGCTGGCCAGCGGGATCGAGTTGCCCTATGCCCTGTGGCAGCAGTTTCAGCAGATAGCGATGGGCCTGTATCGCTGTTATGTGGAGAGCGATGCCACCCTTTGTGAGATCAATCCCCTGATCATCACTCAGGACGACCGGCTCCTGGCGGTAGACGGCAAGATGTCCCTCGACGACAACGCCCTGTTCCGCCATCCTGATCTGGCGGCCCAGCGCGACACGTCCGCCGAGCCGCCGGAAGAGACCCAGGCTCGCCAGGCGGGGTTGAGCTACGTCAAACTGAGCGGCCAGATCGGATGCATGGTGAACGGGGCCGGTCTGGCGATGGCCACGATGGACATGACCAGTCTTTATGGTGCCGCCGAGGGCATCGGTCCGGCGAACTTCCTGGATATCGGCGGCGGAGCGGATGCCGATACCGTGGCGGCGGCGCTGCGGATCATCCTGGCCGATCCCAATGTTAAGGTGATTCTGCTGAACATCTTTGGGGGCATCACCCGCGCGGACGAGGTGGCCAGAGGCGTGATCGCGGCTTTCGCTGAATTTGAGACCGATATCCCGAAGGTGGTTCGGCTGGTGGGCACGAACGAAGAAGAGGGGCGCGCCCTGCTGGAATCGGCCAACATCCCGAACATGATCACGGCCACGACGTTGTCCGAGGCGGCGCGCCGGGCTGTGGCGGCGGTGAAGGGGGCGTGAGGCAATGACCATTCTGATCGA
>DAOTXK010000010.1:0-7793 GCA_034435395.1 Anaerolineae bacterium
GAACTGGCACATGCGCGAGATGCGTTACGGCAAGTTCTCGCGGGCGGTGCGGCTGCCGGAAGGCGTCAACGTGGACAAGGCCGAGGCCGAACTTAAGGATGGCATCCTGACCGTCACCCTGCCCAGGAGCCAGCCCGGCCCGGTGAAGCAGATCGCCGTCAAGGCCAAAAAACTTTTGCAGGGCAAAAACTGATCCATGCCCCCCAACATCGCTGATCAACGGGAGGCGTCCCCGCGACGCCTCTCGTGTTTTTTCGCCACGATTCTGCGGCGCGCTCCGGCCATCTGCACTATACTCCGCCCCAGACGATGACCTGATGGACAGGTGACCTGATGGACAGGAGGAGTGCCATGGGCCGCCCGACTAAACTGGCCGTGACTGTGATGATTCTGCTGGCCGCGCTGTCGCTCGCCAGCGGTTCCGACGCGCCAGTCCTCGCCCAGGAAGGCGACAATTGCCCGGCCATCGTGCAGGCCGCCATCGAAGCCACCGATGCCGCCTGCCGGGACACCGGGCGTAACCAGGCCTGCTACGGGAACACCCGGCTTGAGGCGATACCGCAGACGATAGCCGCCGACTTCGTCTTTGCCCGGCCCGGCGACATCGAGGAGGTGGGCGATGTGCAGGCCATTCAGGCGTCGCCGCTGGACCAGGCCGCCGGAGACTGGGGCATCGCCCTGCTGCGCATCCAGGCGGACCTCCCGGAGACGCTGCCCGGACAGAACGTCACCCTCGTGCTGTTCGGCGACGTGCAGCTCGAAAACGCGGGCGCGACCGCCCCGCCCCCGGTCCTCAGCGTGACAGCGGCCGGCAACGTCAACCTGCGCGGCGGGCCGTCCACCGGCCACCCCATCGTCGGATCGCTGCGCGGCGGGGAGTCGGTCAGGGCCGACGGGCGGCTGGCCGATGGATCATGGCTGCGCGTCCGCCATCCCGAAAGCGGCGGGCCGGCGTGGGTGTTTGCCTCGCTGGTGACGCCGGACGGCGACGTAAACACCCTGACCATCATCGAGCCGGGCGCGGAGGCCCCCGTTTACGGGCCGATGCAGGCCTTCTACTTCCGCACCGGCCTGGACGATGCGCCGTGCGCGGCAGCGCCGGCCAGCGGCATCCTCATCCAGACGCCGCAGGGGGCGGGCCAGGTGACGCTGAACATGAACGGCGTTGAGCTGGCGCTCGGCTCGACGGCGCTGGTGCAGGGCGGCAGCGGCCTGCCGGCCATGAACGTGGTGCTGCTGGAAGGCACAGGTTCGTTCCCCCAGCACGCCCTTGACCTGTATGGGGGGCAATACCAGCCCCTGCTCCCCCAGGACGGCGTGTGGGTCCCGGCGGGCGACCCGCAACCGCTCGACGCCAGCCAGTACGCCTACCTGCCGCTCGATCTGCTCCCGCGCCGCGTGGACATCTGCGAACGCCACGTCATCAGCAGCGGCCCGCACGACATCGTCAGCCGCTATTGCCCGCCGCCGCCCGATGCGTCTATGCCTGATGGCGCGGCCATTCTGGTGCATGGGCGGGGGCTGGACCACTCGTCATGGGACTGGCTGGCACCCTGGCTGCTCGATCGGGGCTGGGCCGTCCTCACGCCGGATATGCCCGGCCACGGCCAGACCGGCGGGGCCGATCCGGCCTATGGCGACTGGGCGGCCATCATCACCGACCTGGTCGCCTTCGCCCAGGCGCGTGGCCACCAGCAGGGCGTGATCATCGGCTCCAGCATCGGGGCCAACAGCGGCCTGGCGGCCTGCGCCGGTTTGCCGGACTGGTGCCGGGGGGCGGGCCTGCTCTCGCCGGGGATCAACTACTTCGGCGTGGAAACGCCCGGCCCCATGGGGCAGATGGGCGACCGCCCGGTGTTCATCATCACCAGCGAGCATGACGCCCGCGGCGGCCCCGGCGACGTGGCCCGCCAGATCGCCGCGTATGGCCGCAACGTCACCGTCCAGGTCTACCCCGGCGACCTGCACGGCACAGACCTGAGTTCCAGCTACGATCTCACCGGCTGGCTGGCGGATTACGTGTTCCTGCCTGACTTCCTGCATCCGGACATCCGATAGGGAAACGCCGCAGAAAACGATTCATAAGATCACAGGAAATCGCCATGCCCACTCCCCCGCACGTCCCGCCCATGATCCGCACCGACGCGAGCAACGCCTTCGCCCACCACACGCTGCGGGTGCGCCTACCCGCCACCTTTCGCCAGACGCGGGACAGCAACCCCGACTACCCCGCCGCTATCCGGGACGCCCTGACCGCCCTGGCCGACAGCCTGGCCGACGACCAGCCTATCCCGCCGCTGGAACTCCCCGCCCCCGACTACGACGAGTGGACGGCGGCCTGGGAGGCGCATCGGGGCCATACCTGGCTGAGCACCGACTGGTGGTTCGCGGAGACCTATGCCTACCGCCTGCTCATCCAGGCCGTGCGCTGGTGGGAAACCGGTCGCGATCCCTTCGCCCCGACCAAGCAGGAGGAACTCGGGGGCGATTCGCTCTGGGCGCTGACCGGGCGGGCGCTGGCGATAGACGGGCCGGTTGAGGAGCGGCTGCGGGCGCTGATCCACCACGCCCTGTGGGGCAATCGCATCGATCTCAGTTACGCGCCAGCGCTGGCCCACGGCCTGACCGTCAGCGACGAACACCTGCTCCTCGATGACAGCGTCCCGGTAGTGGAGCATCTGCTGCGCTCCCGGGGGACCGTGCACCTCATCGCCGATAACTTCGGCACCGAGCTGGCGATGGATTTTGTCCTGATCGATGCCCTGCTGGACGGCGTGGCCGACGCTGTGATGGTGCATCTCAAGCTGCATCCCACCTTCGTCAGCGATGCCACCGGCAGCGATGCCCTCGCCCTCATCCGCAGCCTGGAATCCAGCCCGCATGACCCGTCGATCCGGCGGCTGGGCCAGCGCCTCCGCGCCGCGCTGGAAGAAGGGCGGCTGCGCCTGGCCCCGGACCTTTACTGGAACAGCAGCCGTCTGCTGTGGGACCTGCCGCCGCGCCTGGCGCGCCTCTTCGAGGACGCCCGGCTGGTCATCATCAAGGGCGACGCCAATTACCGGCGGATGGCGGGGGATGCCATCTGGCCGCCGGCGATCGCGTTCCAGGAGGGCCTGAGTTATTTCCCCGCCCCGCTGGTGACCCTGCGCACGCTCAAAGGGGATACCCTGCTGGGACTGCCGGCGGAGCGGATCGCGCAGCTGGACGCCCAGGACCCGGAGTGGCGCACCAACGGCCAGCGCGGCCTCATCCAGAGCACGCTGGCCTGACCGCTACCCCCTGGCCGCCGCAAACGTGATCTGCGCCCAGTCCTGCTCGAAGCCGTCGATGGAGGCCTCCGTCAGGTCGCTATCCAACAGGCGCAGGAACACCTCGTAAAAGACCACCACCGCGTGCGCCCCCGCCAGCAGCGCCGCCTCCGCCTGTTCCGGGGTGCGGACGCTGGCGGCGACGATGCGGGTGGCTGCGCCGTGCGCCTGATACAGGGCGTCGATGGCCCTCACCAGCCCGATGGCGTCCTCCCCGGCGTCTTCGATGCGGCCCACATAAGGGGCCACATAAGAGGCCCCGGCAGCGGCGGCCAGAAACGCCTGGTTGACCGTGGTCACCGCCGTGACCAATGGCCGGAGGCCCTCCCTGGCCAGGCGGCTGGCCGCCGAAATCCCGGCATGGGTGGCCACCAGCTTGGGCTTGATCTGGTCGGAAATCCGGCGCAGGGCCTCCATCTCGCGCAGGTAATCCGCCACCTCCGGCCCATGCAGCTGGACGTAAACCGGCACGTCCACGCGGTGGCACACTTCCGTCACCACATCCTCCAGCGTGCGGCCCGCCGCCGTCCAGCGGGCGATCAACGTGGGATTGGTCGCCACCGCCGCCGCCAGGCCGCTGGTCACCGCCGCCACCACCTCGTCTATCGTCCCCGAAATCCACAGTTCCAAGTTCGATGTCTCCTTCCTCATGATCGTCTGCAATGGTTGAAGGGGCAAACCCTGGCCCGACCGCCAGACCGGCCGTCCCCGGCAGGATACGACCGGCAGCCGAAACGAGGGGAGTCGCCGCGAGGGGCGACGCTTCTTCACAGGAAACGCCCACCGCGCAGGACCATCGCACGATGGGCGGGGACAAACCGGGTGCCGTCGCGCGCCGCCACTGGGCCGGCGGCGGCCCAGCCGGCAAACCCGCTGAACGGGTTATCCACTGCTGCCCGATTTTAACCTTTGACCGCGCCGATCAGAATCCCGCGGGCGATGAACCGCTCCAGCACAAACGCCAGAATGACCACCGGGGCGATCATCAGCAGGACCAGCACCGAGATATTCCACCACTGTGGCCCACGGGTGGCGTTCTGGGCGACGACCAGCACTGGCATCGTCTGCGTGTCCGCGCCGGAGAGGAACAGGCCCAGGACATATTCGTTCCAGGCGAAGACCAGCACGATCAGAAACGTCGCCACCAGGCCGGGGACGGACAGCGGCAGGACGATCCGGAACAGAACCTGGAGGCGGGAAGCGCCATCGATAAACGCGCTCTCCTCCAGTTCGATGGGAATGCTCAGGAAATAGTCCCGCATAAACCAGATAACCAGCGGCAGGTTGATCGCCGTATAGGTGATGATCAGCGCCACCCGGGTGTTGAGCAGCCCTAACTGCTGGAAAAGGATGTAGATCGGGATAATCACGGCCACGGTGGGCAGCATGCGCTGGGAAATAAGCCAGAAGGCAATATCATTGTTGGACATCGTGCCTTTGAACCGCCGTCCAATCGTCTGGGCCAGCAACAAGAAGACAGCTATCCCGACGATCACCGCCACCGGCCACGGCACCCCCAGGCCGATCCCCGCGATGGCCAGGACCAGGCAGCCCAGGAAAGTCAGAATGAGGCCCGGTTTGGGATGATAGGCGAACCGGCTGAGCGCATAGGACGCCAGCACCCCGATGACCAGGGCGATCGCCGAACTGGTCAGGCCCACCACGAGGGTATTGATGTACGGGCGGCTCACAAAGTTGTTTTCAATCAACAGGTATTGCCAGGCGTGCAGCGACGGCTGATAGTCCACATACGGGATGTACTTGGGGCCGGAACTGACATCGACGGGAAGCTTGAACGAGGTGACGATCAGCCAGTAAATCGGAAACAGGACGACAAACGTCCACAGCCCCAACAGCACATACGACACGGCCATCATGGCCGGTGAGGGCTTGAAGGGATTCGAGGAGCTGAACCAGCGCTTCATATCAGAGTCTCCAGCAGACGCCGCCGGATGATGTTGACGAAAACCAGCGCAAAAAACGTCGAGACGAACAGCAGCAGATAGGCCAGCGCGGAAGACGTGCCCAGGTCCAACGCCCGCCACAGGTTATAAGCATGCAGCGTTATCGATTCAGTCGCCGTGCCCGGCCCCCCCTGGGTAAGGACCTGCGGCATATCAATGATCTTAAAGGCTTCGATCAGGCGGATGAGAATGACGGTGGTGCTGACCGGGATGATGTGCGGCAGGATGATGTACCGGAACAGTTGCAGCCGATTGGCCCCATCCACCAGCGCCGCTTCGATCGGCTCCGTGGGCACACCCTCCAGCGCGGCCAGCAGGATGATGAACATAAACGGCGTCCATTGCCAGATGTCCCCGATCAGGACGGCGGTGCGCGCCCCATGCCCGGTATCGATCCATGATAAATCCGATAACCCCAGCGCGATCCACACCGGCGAGAAGGGGCCTTTCAGGGTATCGGTGATCATCCGGAACAGAAAACCGATCCCCACCGGCGTGATCATCATCGGCAGCAGGAAAATCACCCGGAAAAAGCGCCGGCCCGGCAGGTTTTGGGTGACGAGCAGCGCCAGCCCCAGGCCGAGCAGATATTGCAGCGCCACCCCCACCCAGACAAAGATCAGCGTCACCACCAGGGTGCCCGGCAACCCCTCGCCGGTCAGGGTGTTAACCCCCAGCCAGGCAAACCAGGCGAGGATGACCACGGTCGCCAAGCGCCAGATCAGGCCCCTGACCGTGAGGCGGGCGTTGGCCAGGTATCGGAACAGGGCATACAGCAGCAGCCCCCACAGGACCAGCACCACCACCCAGGCCACCAGGGACAGGTCGCCAAATCGCCCCAGGAAGTGCCGCTGCTCGCTGCCCAGCAGCAATTTTTCATAGTTGAGCAGCCCGACGAACGTGACCTCGAAGCCGCCCCGCACAAACCGGATCCGGGACAGCGACGTGAACAGGGAAAGGATCAACGGAAAAAGCGACAGGAACAGCACAATCAGGACGGCGGGCAGCAGCAGCACATTCCTGGTTGGATCGTGCCAGGGGGAAGTCCGCTCCGCCGTGCTTTGCACCGCGCTGTCCGAACGCATGGCGCTCAGCCTGTCTTGCCTGGCCCCCATAAGAGCATTCCCTTCGTTGCAAAGAAACTACCTCGGAGGCCCAGAGCCTCCGAGGTAGGATTGACACACGTCATCCACGGCTATTGGGTCACCCCCAGCGTACCCAGGTAAGCCGCCAGTTGATCCTCACGTCCGAGCTCGTCAGTGATTTCCTCCCACCGGTCGTAGATTTCCTGAGCCGCTTCCTCCGCCGTGAACTCCCCCGCCAGGAACTGGCTGAGGACGGTATCGAGCACCACCTGTTGATAGCGCTGATTCTGCGGGATGCGCAGGTCCAGCATCATGTTCGGGCTGGACAGGCTGTCCTCGATAGCCCCCAGGTAGACCTCGGCGGCTGCCTGGCTGAAGCCCGCGTCGAGCCACGGCTGCAGATTCTCAAACTGCGAGATCCGATAGGGGTTGAAGCCCGTTCGACCGATGGTCACATCGATGTTGGCCTGCGCCGGCTGGCTCATGTAGGAGAGGAAAGCATAAGCAGCGTCCTTCGCCTCCTGGGAGATGCCAGCGCTCACCCCGCCGGACCAGCCACCGTAAGCCGCAAAGGGGGCATGGTTGACACCGTCAATGGCATAGGGGCACACGGTCTCATCGCAGGGCACCAGCTCACCCGTGGCCCGATCGACCACCTCCGTGGCCCCCGGCAGGACGACAGCGCCCACCAGGTCCTGCACCGTTGACTGCTCCGGATCGACGGCCAGCGAGCCGATGTCGCCCCAGTCCAGGCTCAGGGCGCAGCGACCGGTGATGAACAGCGAGCGGGTATCGCCCACGTCCAGGTTGAACTCGTCCGGTGGGCCGTATTCATTGGTCTGGCGGTAGATCTCCAGGGCGCGGATGAAGCCCTCCGTGTTCACCAGCGGCTGCATGGTCTCCGTGTCAAAGAACGCGCCCTGTTGGGTCCCCAGGCTCTGCAGGTAGCCGCTGGCGATGGACAGGATCCACCAGTAGGCCTGCGCGCTGCGGCGCTTGGAGATGCAGGAGCCGTAGTCCCCTTCGCCATCGCCGTTCATGTCCTGGCCGTGCACGGCGGCAGCGACTTCCAGGTAGTCCTCCCAGCTCTGGGGCGGCTCCAGGCCGGCTGCTTCGAGCACGTCAATCCGGTAATAAACCATGTGGAAGTCGCCGTCCAGCGGGATGGTGTAGATCCGGCCTTCATAGGTCGCGCTGAAGTCGCGGAAGAAGGGGGCCACATCCTCCCACTCCAGGGCCTCGTCCGCCTCCACATAGGGCGTGAGGTCTTCCAGATAGCCGGGCACGATGTAGTCGACCATCCACTGCGGGGCGAAGACAAACGCATCATAACTGTTGGTCCCGGTTGCCTGGTCGGTGAGGATGGTCTGGTAGAGGTCGGCGAAGGGCACCGTCACGACGTTGACCGTGGCCCCGGTGAGAGCCTCAAAATCGGG
>DAOTXK010000011.1:0-8622 GCA_034435395.1 Anaerolineae bacterium
ACTGGCAGCGCCACCATGGTCTTCACCATGAAAGGCCCCAGCGACGACGTGGGGACCTGCAACTGGACCATGTCCAGCGAGGCCGCTCACAGCGCGCCCAGCGCCTGGAGTGACAGCCCCGGCGCCGACTACAACAACAGCAGCAAATGCCATCTGGCGTTGCGCGGCGCGGTGGACCTGTCCTACCTCTCTGAGCCGCCCCGGATGACCTTCTGGGACCGCTGGGACCTGGACAACTATGACAAGGCCTGGCTGCAAATCAGGGCCTATGGCGACACCGGTCCCTGGTACGCCAAGCTCATTCACCAGAACTTTGAGGAGCAGCTGTCCTGGTGGCGCGAGGAAATCGACCTGGCCAACTACACCGACGCCGTCAACACGGTCACCGGCCTGCCAGTTGGCGCGGCCATGGACTGGACAGGCCAGACCATTGAGTTCCGTTTTGTCCTGGAGGCCGATGACAGCAACACCGAAAGCGGCTGGTGGATTGACGACATCGCCATAGAAAACAACGTGACACCGGTCTATACCATCGGCTTCACGGATAATATGGAGTTCGGCGCTGACAACTGGCTGCCGGGCGGCAACTGGACGATCTCCGGCGAGCGCACCCGCAGCGGCGCGGGGGCCTGGACCGACAGCCCGGGTGGCAACTATCCGGTCTGGAGCAACGCCGTGCTGGAATTGAACGGCATCGTCAACCTCAACGTGCCAGAGTGCGTCGACCCTGAGCTTGTGTTCTACAGTTCCTGGGCGCTGGGTACCAACGACCGGATCTACGTTGAAACGTCAACCGACCGCGTTAGCTGGGTCTCCCTGACCGAGGACAGGCCCCTCGACGCGCTCCAGTCGGAAAGCCAGAACAACGTGTTCATCCGCGAGGCGATCTCCCTGGGTAGCTGCACCCGCCCGCCTTTTTACTTACGTTTCCGCCTGCAGGCCGATAACAATCAGGAGTTGGACGGCTGGCACATCGACGACATCGCCATCCAGAACCATCCCACCGGCACGCTCCCTTATCCCTTCTTCGACAACATGGAGACCGGCGGGACCAACTGGCTGCCGGACGGCGAATGGGCTATCTCCCCGGAGGAGGCCTACAGCGGCTCATCCTCATGGTCGGATAGCCCTGGCAAGGAGTACCCCCACGGCAGTAACTCCAGCCTGCAAACCATTCTGCCGTTCCTGATGACCTCCAGCGCCGCCACCAACCCCGAACTGAGCTTCTGGCACATGCGCGACCTCGACCCGGTGGACAAGTTTTATGTCGAGATCAGCACGGATGACGGCAGCACCTGGACGACGATCTGGTCCTATCAGTACACCACCAGCACGGCTGCCCATCCGGAAGCCCCCGGCACACAGCGCGTGCAGTTCAACAACCAGCTGGCGTGGGAGTACGTCTCCATCGACATGGTCTCTTACATCAGCGATACCACGCCGTTTTTCCTCCGCTTCCGCCTGGACGCGCTGACTGACAGCAACACCGCCAACGGCGTCTGGATCGATGACATCCGGCTGGCCGAACACGTGGAAACTCCGCACACCGTGCCCTTTAGCGACGACATGGAAGGCACGGTCAACTGGCGGGCGGGCGGCTCTTGGGAGCTTCACAACGAGGTCGCTCACAGCGGGACGTATGCCTGGTCAGACAGCCCGGGGCGGGATTACTTCGGCAACACGTGGTCCGTCCTGGAACTGAAAGACCCCATCAACCTGACTGGCCTCCCGGCTCCCTCCCCCACCGACGCTTACACGGCAGGGCCTTTCCCGGTGCTTTACTGGTGGGACCGCTTCGACATCAATCGGGGTGACTACGTGCGCGTGCAGGTATCCACCTGGACTGGCCCGCGTTGGAGCAACTGGTCAGCCTGGCAGGAAGTGTACCAGGCCAACTACACGGCCAACGTGGCCTGGACGCGCCACCAGGTCGACCTGCGACCATACGTCGGCCAGAGGATCCGCCTGCGGTTTGTGCTGGACGCCCTGGACTATGCCAACAATAATGATCCGGGCTGGTGGATCGACGATGTGTCCGTTGCCCTGTACAACAATCCGACGGTCTACCCGCTGGACTTCTACGATGGCGCCGACACGCTGGACCGCTGGATTCCTGAAGGCACCTGGGGCTTCGGGGATATCTTCCGAGGCACCGGCAGCGGCCCGGCCGCCCTTGGACCCGGCATCTGGACGGCTCGCTTCTACGACCTGGATCAATACACCTGTGACGCCATGAGCACGCGGGCCAGCCGGGCCATCCAGCGAAGCACTTTCTCCTGCGGCGGTACCGTGCAGTACACCATCCAGTGTGAGGTCCCGGTTGGTGATATCAACTACGTGTGGGATGCCCTGGAAGGGCCGACGCCAGGCGGCAGCTGCGTGGGAAGTCCCTGGAAGCACGATCACTTCGCCATTCATTTCAGGCGTACCATCGATGTGCAGGCCGGCTACTACCAGTTCAGCGTCAGACATGACGATGGCGCACGGCTGTACGTGGATGGCACGCGCATCATCAACAGTTGGTCTGACCAAACCGCCACCACCCACACCGCCTCGCAGTACCTGACCACCGGTCAGCACACGCTCGACCTGTGGTACTATGAAAACACCAACGCTGCCGTTATCCAGTTTAACGTCGCCCGGCAGAGTTTCTCGTTCCATGACAGCCCCGACGGTGACTACGGGTATCCGGTCAACCAGTCATTGATGCTGGACGGCGTCATCGACATGACCGGGGCGGTGAACCCGGCCCTGAGCTGGTACGACACCTTTAACGCCAATGACTCCAGCGGCGCATGCCTGATCACCGAGGTATCCCTGCCATTCGAGCCAGGGCGGTTTGACCAGTGGATCGAGATTTCGCGGATGTGCGACGTTCGCGACGACAACTGGACCCTGCGCACCGACGCCCTGCGTGACGAGATCGAGGGGGCGCTGGGACTGTCGCCCGGCAGCTTCAACTTCAACAACAAACTCCTGGCCCTGCGGTTCCGTCTGGACGCCCGGTTGACCTCGGACACGGACGACGGCTGGTGGATTGACGACATGGTGGTGGCAGACTAAGCTCCTGCCGTAAGCGCACGAAACAGGTGGGCCACATCCTCGATGTGGCCCATTTTTATTGGCTGCCGAAAATACTCAGCAGTGGCCCAAACTACCTGCCCTTGCTACACTTAGCTCAGTATCAGGCGCGACCTCCGATAAACATGCCTGACCCGCTCTCACAGCCACGTTAAATGGAGACCCGCGAGCCGAACACCCACCGGATTGAAGTACAAATTGGATTCAGGGAGAAAAAAAGATGGTCACATATGGCGACAAACCCTGGCTCAAGCATTACGACCCTGGTGTGCCCCACACCCTTGAATACCCTGAAATCCCGCTTCACGGCATGTTGCAGCAGAGCGCCCGCGAGCATCCGGATGCGACGGCCTGCCTGACCTCCGCCAAACTGCCGCTGTTTGGCCGACGGCATAGCGCCATCACTTATCAGGAGCTTGACGCGTATACCGACGCCCTGGCGGCTGCCCTGGTGGACCTGGGGCTGCAAAAGGGCGACCGGGTGGCGATCGTGATGCCCAATTGCCCGCAGTTCGTCATCGCCTTTTACGCCACCCTCAAGGCCGGGGGGGTAATCGCGGCCACCAACCCCACCTATCCGGCCAGCCGCATGCAGCATCAGTTCGCCGATGCCGGCGCTAAGGTCGTCATCACGCTCAGTCTGTTCTACAACACCGTCAAGCAGGTTCAGCCAGAAACGGCTGTTGAGCACGTTATTGTGACCAACATCAAGGAATACTTACCGCCTCTGGCGAGGCTCCTGTTCACCATTGCCCGCGAGAAAAAGGATGGCCATGCAATTGAGAAACGACCGGAAGATCACTGGTTACAGGACCTGCTGACCCGTTATGCGGGCCAAAAACCCACCATCGACATGAAGCCCGACGACCGGGCGCTCTTCCAGTACACGGGCGGCACGACCGGCATCGCCAAGGCCGCTGTGTCCACACACCGGGCGCTGGTCGCCGATACGCTGCAATGCCGCGCCTGGTTATCGGCTGATATATCCAGCCAGCCACATGAAGAGCGTTTTCTGGCAGCCATACCGCTGTTTCACGTCTTTGGCATGGTGGCGGTCATGACCTTTGCCGTCTCGATGGCCTCGGCCCTGATCATGGTGCCCAATCCGCGGGATATGGACGACGTACTCGACAACATCCATATGTATAAACCCACCCTGTTTATGGGTGTCCCTTCCATGTACAACGCCATCAACAATCACCCCCGCGTGCTCAAAGGGGAGGTCAATCTGAGATCAATCCGGGCCTGTATCAGCGGGGCTGCGCCGCTACCGCCAACCACCAAGCAGAAGTTTGAAGAGTTAAGCGGTGGCAAGCTGCTGGAAGGCTTTGGCATGAGCGAGATGCCGACCGCCACTCACGCCAACCCATTGATGGGCGAGAATCGTACCGGCTCCATTGGTCTGCCATTCCCGGATGTTGAGTGCCGCATCGTCAGTCTGGATGACGGCGAAACCGACTTGCCGGTGGGCGACGTGGGAGAGCTGGCATTGCGGGGACCGCAGATGATGATCGGCTACCACAACATGCCAACCGAAACCGCCAATGCCCTGCGGGAAGGCCCTGATGGTCGCCAATGGTTTTTTACGGGGGATATCGCCCGCATGGACGAGGACGGCTATTTCTACATTGTTGACCGCAAGAAGGATATGGCCTTAATCGGCGGGTTTAACGTGTATCCGCGTAATGTTGAGGATGTGCTGATGAGACATCCTGCCGTCCTTGAAGTTGGCGTAGCGGCCATTCCCCACCCCGACCCCCAGAAAGAGGGCCAGGAGGCCCTCAAGGCCTGGGTGGTTTTGAAGCCCGGCGCAACCGTGACGCCCCAGGAGTTGATGGACTTCGCCAGTCAAGACCTGGCCCGGTATGAAATCCCTTCCCGCTACGAATTCGTTGCCGAACTGCCCAAGACCATTGTCGGCAAGATACTGCGCCGCGAACTGGTGAGGATGGAGTTGGAAGGGCGTCAATAAGCCGCGCCTTTCACCGCTGTCGCTTGATCGCCGCCCCTCTTGGCATATGATGGCCGGACCGGGTGTCTGGGGATCAGGCCGTCGTACCCAGGGAGAGAACACATTTGCTCCGCGCCGCTCTTTTTGACGTTGATGGTACGCTGGTGAATGGCCACGTATGGAGCGGCATCCTCAGCCATCCTGATATAAACCGCTGGCAAGTCCGTGTTCTGTATGCCCGCACCATGCCGCGCCTGCTGGGACGGCGACTTGATCTCCTGAGTGAAACCAGCTTCCGTGATGGCTGGGTGCGGAGCCTGGCCGGGTTATTGCGTGGCTGGACAGCCTCGCAAGTCGCCAGCCTTGCCGAGTGGATTGCCACCGATTTCCTCCTGCCCCTATACCGGCCCGATGTGGTGGCGCTGCTTCGCCAGCACAAAGAGGAAGGCCACACGGTCATACTGGTGTCCACGATGTATACCGTCGTGCTGGAACAGATTGCGCGCCACCTGGGCGCAGATGCCTGGCTGGGAAGCGTGCTTGATCTCCGGAATGATCGTGTCACCGGGGAGCTGAACGGAGACAGTTGCGTCGGACCGCGTAAGCTGGAATTCGTCCGAGACTTCCTGGCCAGGCATGAGCCGGATTTTTCGCTGGCCACGTGCGCGGCCTATGCCGATAGCTTCTCGGACGCGCCTTTGCTGGCCGCCACAGGCCACCCCGTGGCGGTTTATCCTGATGAACGGTTGCAGGCGATGGCGTTAGCGGAGGGCTGGGCCATCCACCCGGCGGATCGCGGAGCTGCGACAGCTCACCGGAGATGAAGGAGACCATGTGGATCCGACACTGGTGACCATTGGGATCATCGTCGCTGTTCTTTGTGTGGGCGGGCTGCTGTTATCATTCCTCCTGCCGTTTCTTTCCGGCATTCTCACCTTTCTTTCGGCGCTGCTGGAAGTCGGGCTGGATGTGTTGACCGGCGGCCCCGTCACCTGGTGTGGTTGCCTGGTTTTGCTCATCCTGATTGTAGGATTCTGCGGGCTTGTCGCCGTGATAGTCTATTCACTATCCACCTGCGGCACGCCAAATGCCGTCAACTTCTGTAACTGGTTCGGCCTGTGACGCTGGCGTCACACCGCCAGTCCCGCCATGGAGGAGAGTTGCGCCACATGGACCCCACCTTCAAAACCATCATCGAGCCGTTTCGCGTGAAGACGGTGGAACACATCAAGTTCACCACGCCGGAATACCGGGAACAGGCGCTGCGCGAGGCCGGCTATAACCTTTTCCTGCTGCACGCGGAAGATGTTCTGATCGACCTACTGACCGATAGCGGGACTGGGGCCATGTCTGCCCAGCAATGGAGTATGATGATGGTCGGCGACGAAAGTTATGCCGGGTCTCGCTCTTTCTATCGCCTGGAAGCGGTGGTCAAGGAGATCATGGGATTCAAGCACGTCATCCCCACCCACCAGGGGCGCGCTGCCGAACGCATCCTGTTCTCAATCGCGGTGAAGGAGGGCGATGTCGTCCCGAACAACACCCACTTCGATACCACCCGCGCCAACATCGAGTATGCCAGAGCGGAAGCCCGCGACCTGGTGATCCCCGAAGGACGACAACCGGGCGTTATCCACCCCTTCAAGGGCAACATGGACCTGGACGCCCTGCGGCAGACGATTGAGGCGGTCGGCCCGGCGCGCATCCCGATGGTGATGCTGACTCTGACCAATAATTCCGGCGGCGGGCAGCCGGTCAGCATGGCCAACATCCGCGCCGTCAGCGAGATCGCTCATACACACGGCATCCCGCTGATCATTGACGCCTGTCGATTTGCCGAGAATAGCTGGTTCATCAAGATGCGCGAAGATGGCTATGCCGACAGGACGCCAAAGGAAATTGCCCAGGAGATCTTTACCTACGCGGACGGCTGCACGATGTCAGCCAAGAAGGACGGCCTGGCGAACATCGGCGGGTTCCTGGCCCTGAATGACGATGATCTGGCCCAGCAGTGCCGCAATCTGCTCATCCTCACCGAAGGCTTTCCCACCTACGGCGGCCTGGCCGGCTACAGCATGGAGGCGGTCGCTCAGGGCCTCCGCGAGGTGCTGGACGAAGACTATCTGCGGTACCGCATCCGCGCGACTGAGTACCTAGCCGAGGCGCTGGTGGCGGCAGGGGTGCCGATCGTGCAGCCGCCGGGCGGCCACGCGGTTTACATCGATGCCAAAGCCTTGCTGCCACACATCCCCCCTTCGCAATACCCGGCCCAGGCGCTGGCCGTTGAGCTTTATCGGGAGGGGGGCGTGCGCGCGGTCGAGATCGGCTCGCTGATGTTTGGCCGCCCGCGCCAGGACGGCACCGAGGAGCCAGCCATGCTCGAACTGGTTCGCCTCACGATCCCCAGGCGCGCCTATACCCAGAGCCACATCGACTATGTCATCGAGGTGATCACGCGCGTCAATGCCCGAAAAGGGCAGATTCGCGGCCTGCGCATAACCTGGCAGGCCCCGTATCTGCGGCATTTCACCGCGCGCCTGGAACCGATGTAGCGGTCGCCCGGAGTCAGGGCGCGTTACTGGCAGGCGTTGACGTTGGCCAGATGCTCCTCATAGGTGGCCGCATACAGGTTGCCCGATCCCCGACAGTTGCCCGTAAAAAACAGGTAATTGGTGTCAGCGGGATACAGCGCCGCCCGGATGGCGTCGGCGCTGGGATTACCAATCGGCGACGGCGGCAGACCGACGTTGACATTGGTATTATAGGGCGAAGCCATGTTGATCTGGCTGCCCCCTACACGCGGCCACCAGTCGCCGGGACGGCCCAACGCGTACTGGAGCGTCACCGTGGCCCCCAGCGGGCTGCCCGCCCGTAGCCGGTTGTGGAACACACTGCTGACCAGTGCCTGTTCGTCGGGTGCCCAGGATTCGCGCTGGACGATAGAGGCCAGCGTCAGCGCCTCGTAGAACGTCAACCCGTGGGCGGCGGCGGCAGCTTCGGCTCCGGGGGGAAGATTGGCCGCAAAGGCCGCCAGCAGCATGTCACGAAATGACTCCGGGGTATCACCGTTGCTCAGTTCAACCGTGCCTGGATAGAGAAATCCCTCCAGCGACTGGCCTGGCGGGCGCGTGGCCAGGAAATCATACGGTGGCACAATCGCTCCCGGACCGATAGCTGCCAGGAAATCGTTTCCCCAGAAGCCGACCGGGATGGCGTCGATGGCCGCCGCGATCTGTTCAGCGCGCCAGCCGGGGCGGATGCTGATGGTACAGCGCGGATCACAGTTCGGCTGGCGGGGCCCGGTGCCGACCGCCTCCGCCGGGACGACCGGGTCGCTGGAGGGGGCGTTTGCCGCCGCGCCCGGCGGCAGGTAGAGCGGCTGCCCGATCAGTAGCAGATCGCTGGTCAGGCAATTGGCGCGCCGGAGGTCGTCGGTGGTAACTGCGCCATCGGCTCCCAGCACATAGGCGAACAGCGTTTCCCCCGGCAGCACGTGATGCAGTTCCCAGCCGTCGGGTGGAACACATGCGCCTGCTTCCCCAACTGGGGAGGCAATCGATTGGGGCGTCGGCGTTGGCGCTGGCTCGGTG
>DAOTXK010000012.1:0-53153 GCA_034435395.1 Anaerolineae bacterium
CCAGGATTCCGCGCGCTTCACCGGACACATGCTGATGGAAATGGCGCGTATGAGCGTGGAAGATGGGCTGGTGATGCAGGTGCACGTCGGGTCATACCGCAATCACAACCGGGCCATCTTCGAGCGGTTCGGACGGGACAGGGGCGCTGACATCCCCATCGCGACGGAGTTCACGCGCGGCCTGTACCCCCTGCTGAATGCTTACGGCAACGATCCGCGCCTGGCGCTGATCCTGTTCACGCTGGACGAAACGACCTATGCCCGTGAACTGGCCCCGCTGGCCGGGCACTATCCGGCGGTTAAGCTGGGGCCGCCCTGGTGGTTCCACGACAGCCTGAACGGCATGAGCCGCTTTTTCGACCAGGTGATGGAGACGGCAGGGTTGTACAACACCGCCGGATTCAACGACGACACGCGGGCCTTCCCGTCTATCCCGGCGCGGCATGACGTGTGGCGGCGGGCTGCCTGCAACTGGATCGCCGGGCTGGTCGTGCGCGGCATCGTGGACCTGGAGGATGCCCAGGAGATGGCCCACGACGCCGCCTATGGACTGGCCAAGAAGGCTTACCGGATATCCTGAGCGCTGAGCAGGCACAGGCCCTCCGGCAGGGACCGGTAGCTTTACGGCAGCGAACTATTGGAGGTTCGCCTCTGCCTGGCGACATGCGGATCACGCAGGTAGGCGGCGCGGGTGTTTTGCGTGGTTTCCAGGACTTCCGGCGGCAGGGCGGCCCACAGATCATCGGGCGTGGCGATCTGTCCCCGCATGGCTTCAACGTAGTCGTGCAACCATTGGAAGAAGACCTCGCCGCCGATGTCCTGGCGTAAAGCATGCATCAGGCGTGCGCCCCGCAGGTAGACGGCATTGATGTAGGCCCGCACGCTGTCGAACTCGTAGACGGTAGCGTCCACAGCGCCCGCCGGCGAGTAGGCGTTCACCCGGAACTCCCACCACCAGTCCATTAACTGCGGGTAGTTTTCTTCCAGAAACACATATTCGCTGTAGGTGGCCAGGGCCTCGTCCAGCCAGGGAGCGGCGCTCTGATCGTTGGCCACGAGGCCGTACCACCACTGGTGGGAGACTTCGTGGGCCGTGATCAGCGTCAGGTAGGAGGCCGGGTCGCCCTGGAAGCTGCGAAACCATTCGCCGCCGACGAAGACCAGCCCGCTGAATTCCATGCCGTCCGGGAAGTCGCTCTCCACAATGGCCAGCCGCTCGTAAGGGTAAGGGCCGTACAGATCGGCGTAGAGTCCCAGGGCGGTGACGGCGGTGTCCAAGGCGTGGGCGGGGGCATCATATGCCGTGTTTTCCGGCGGCTGGGCATCATCCAGGGTGTAAAGTTCCACCTGAATGCCGTCGGGGCTTTCCACCGCGAGCCGGTGGAACTGGTCGCTGAAGCTGAGGGTGCAGTCGCGGGCGGCGGGCAGATCAAAACGCCACGTAGCGCCGCGTCGCGCAACCGTGCCCGGCCCCACCACGTACAGATCGTCGGGCGCGTGGCTGATGGTGAGCGCCACATGATAGTCAGCCGCCGGCGTGACCGTCTGCTCGCCCACGTTGATCGGGGTGGGCGTGACCCATTCCCCATTGCTGAAGTAGGCGAGGGTGGGTATCCAGTGCCCCAGATTGAGCTGACGATCGCTGTAGCCCAGGTAGCCCTGCCGGGGGAAATAACCGGTGCCCATACGTGGGAGGTTGATGGCGTAACGCACGTTCAATCGCCGGCCGCAGCCGGGAGGCAGGGGGATATCCAGGGGCACGGTGAGCCGGACGCCCTCCAGAGTCGCTGGCTGGTCGGCGCTTCCGTCCAGGGAAATACCTTCCAGTGTGAACATCCCCGGCTGTTTGTTGGGGGCGACATAGAAGATCAGGTGGTGAAGCTCGGTCTCCGTGTCATTGCGAAAGTAGACATCTAACGTCGCGGCCACGGTTTTTGTGGCAAAGTCAAGCTCAGCGGAGATTTCATAGCGAATGGCGGTCTCGCCCCACTCAACGGGGGCCTCACAGGAATTGAGGGCGGGCGTTGACTCCCGTGTGGGGATGGCCGTGGCGGCGGCGGGCGCGGCATGTCGGGTGGCCGGGGAGACGGCGGGCAGGGCGACAGCGGTAGGCGTTGGGGCTGGGGGGAGAGCGGTTGAGGGCGGTGCTGATGGCTGGCAGGCGCTGATCAGACAGCCAGCCAGCAGTCCCAGAATGAGCCACTTTGCCGGGGTATCTTTCATGGGCGCGATCTTACCGTTGTCAAGGATTTTCGCAATGAGGGCAGGCCAGACTGACTTCGAGCAGCTGCCTCCAGGCGATGAACAGAGGCTTGTTTATGCGGACAAACACGCTAGAATGGCGCTGTCCAGCGGGATCGGGCGCATCGAACGAGCGCCAAACGTGTTTATTCAAACAGTGACAGGGCACTGGAGGGGGGACTTATGCGGCAGCGTATCGGGGGAAATATGATTGGGCTGGTGCGCCTCAGTCGTTGGAAAGAATATGTGCCGTTCACCATTCCGGTGACTGTGCTGGGGGCGCTGTTGGCCGATCAGCCGCTGGACTGGCGGCTTGTTACAGTGACGGTAGCTAATATTCTTGCCGTAGCCTATGCGTTTATGATCAACGACATTGAAGACGCGCCCGATGATGCGCTTGACCCGGCCAGGGCGGCCCGCAATCCAATCGCGATGGGGGAAGTCTCACCCAGGGTCGGCTGGTTCTGCGCGGGTGGGGTCGCGCTGGCGTCCGTGGGGCTGTATGTTTCTGGTGGGGTGTGGGTGCTGGGCATTGGCGTTCTCACGGTGATGTTGTCGCATTTTTATTCGTGGAAACCCGTTCGGCTGAAGGCTTTTCCGGTGGCGGATGTCACCTCGCATTCATTGATGCTGAGCGGCCTGCTTTTCCTGGCCGGTTATTTCACGTATGGCGTTAATCCCGGTTGGGTCTGGTTGGTTGCCCTGTCGGCCACGCTGGTCTCGATCTACGGCCAGCTCTACAACCAGCTTCGTGACTACGACATGGATAAGGCCGCTGGACTGCATAATACGGCGATCATCGTGGGCGGGCGGATGACCCGCGTGCTCATGTACGCTTGTGTAGCGCTGGCCCTGCTCTTGTTTTTGGGGGCGTTTGTTTTAGGCGTGCTGCCGATCTGGCTGCCAGCACTGGGCGGAATCGTATTCGCGGTTGTATTGCTGGTGTATCGTCCCGGCAAGGATATGCGCGGCGGCCAGGTGGCTGATGGGAGCGGGCACTTCCAGATCCAGTTTCTCATTGCCGCCAATGCCACGATAGGAATCTGGTTGGCGCTGGCGCTTATCTTCTAGGGCAGTGATGCTGCTCCCCTGACTGTCGATCGTCAACCACAGGCAGTCGAATGGAGGCGCTTCCCCGTTTCGACCGGTGGAGCGCCCTTTTGTGCGTGGCATTCTGACCGGAGGCGGGGGTAAAAGGGGGGACGTTGGCGCGGCCAACCGCTTGTCACTACAATAAGCGTGTTGTTAGAGATGGGGTGGGCGGGACAAGATGAACGCCACGATTCTGATAGCCGACGATGAGCCAGATACGGTGCAGATGTTGACGGCCTGGCTGCAAGGGGATGGCTACCGGACCCTGGCGGCGATCAATGGTCGAGAAGCGTTGGCGGTCGCTATTCAGGAACAGCCGGATTTGATTCTGCTGGATGTCAGCATGCCGGTGATGGACGGCCTCGAAGTCTGTCGGCGGCTCCGGGCCAATCCCGCCACCAGCGCTATCCCGGCGATCCTGGTCACGGCCAAGAATCCCACCGAGGCACGCGCCGAGGGCGTTCTGGCGGGGGCCGTTGACTACATCACCAAGCCGATTAACCTGCCTGACCTGAGCCAGCGGGTGGCTTCTATTCTGGCAGCGGAAGGGCACTATCGGGTCGATGCTTCCCGCCTGCTGGACGAACTGGCGCATTCGGCATTGGTGATGCTGTCCTGCGACCTGGCATGGTTGCTGGAGGTCGACCCGGAAGAGCACCGGTTGGAAAGCCGGGCGCTGGCACTGGTGCAGGGTGAACAGGCCGCCGCCCAGTTCCTAGGGAGGTTAGGCGAGGCAGCGGCGGTGTTTCAGATTCCTCTGGCCGAGTCCAGCAGCCCGCTGGCCGATGTCATGGCGAACCGCCGCGTGGTGCTGGATATGCCTGTTGCCCAGCTGCGGGGACAGCCCGGGATTCCGCTGCTTGATCAGGCGCTCACTGAGCTGGGCCTGAAGTACATCCATCTGGTGCCGTTGACGGTCGGTCATCGGGCGGTCGGTATGCTGGTTCTGGGGGTGAGCGAACGTTCCCAGCTGGATTCGCCGCGTGGGTGGCAGTTGGTGACAACGCTGGGGAGCCAGGCGGCCATTGTCCTCGACTACATGCGTCTGTCCCAGAATCTGGTTGAACAAGAGGAAATGATGGAGGCTGAGCAGGCCTTTCTCCGCATGATTCTGGACTCGATGGGAGATGGCCTGGTCGTGATCAGCGAGAAAGCGGAGATCGAATACATCAACAACCGCCTGTTGCGTATGGCGGGTTATGCCTCCGCCGAAGTGCTGGGCCAGCAAATTGGAATGCTCTTCCATCCCGAGGATCGGGCCGAGGTGATGCGCAGCCTGCTGCGCGGTCCTGGGGCGACCATGAAGTTCGACCAGCGACTCTACACCAAAACAGGCCGCGTGATCCCGGTCCTGCTATCGCGCTCATCTTTTGCCAAAATCGATCCTGAGGCCCGGCAGCAGGTCCTGGTGCTCAGCGACCTGACCGAGCAAAAAGTCCGCGAGGAAACGCTGGAGCGTCAAAGCCAGCAATTGCGGGCGCTCAATCAGGCGGCGGAGGCGATAACCTCCTCGCTTTCCCCGCGCGAGGTGATTACCCGGATTCTGAACGCGGCCACGGACATGGTTAATGCCGAAGGGGCATCGGTTCTTTTGCGCGCTGCCGACAATCCTGAAGAGCTGAGGTTTGTGGCGGCGGTGGGGCCGGAAGCGGAGACAATTCAGGGCATGCGGGTGCCCCTTGGGCAGGGCATCGCCGGCTGGGTGGCCCGTGAAGCCGAGAGCCAGCTGGTGGCTGACACCAGCAAGGACGACCGGTTCTACCGGAACATTGACCAGTTATCTGGGGTGACCACGCGCACGTTGATAGCCGTGCCGCTGATCGTGGCTGACAAGGTGATCGGCGTGTTGGAAGCCATCAACAAGCGCGAAGGGGTGTTTGATCAGGTCGACCAGGACCTGCTGGAAAGCATCGCGGGCACAGCCGCCATCGCCATTGAGAACTCACGGTTGTTCGAGCAAACACGTCGCCGGCTGGTTGATCTGGGCACGCTGCTTGATGCCAGCGCGGCGGTATCGTCGACCCTTGATCTGGGCAGTGTTCTGGAACTGATCGCCCGGCGTCTGGTGGATGCATTGCAGGTGGAACGCTGTGTGATTTCGGCCTGGGACCGCACGACAGATGTCTTGGAGTCGCTGGCCGAGGTCACCGACGCGTATTGGCCGCCGGGAAGCGGGCCGGTGAGCCAGCTTTCCCAGCAGCCATTGCGCCAGGCGGCGCTGGCTTCGGGCCTGCCAGTGCTGATGCATGTCGACGATGCCAGTGGTCATCCCAGCCAGTTGCAGGAACTGCGATCGGTTGGGCAGCAGGCCATCCTGGCTATGCCGCTGTGGATTGACGACCGGGTTGTCGGCTTGATGGTGCTGTTCAGCAGTCTGGTGGGACACGCCTTTACCGATGCTGATGCCGAACGCGTTGACCAGATCGTGCGGACCTGGTCAAAGGGGGTGGGGGATAACGCTGAGGCTCTCTGGCGCACCAGGAAACATTCGACTGAGCTGTGCAATAAGTTACACGGGATTCCTGGTGTCACCTGGGTGTCCATTGAAGAGTGGTTACCGGATCAGAACGTGACCTGCCGGTTGCGGGAAAGTGGCTTCGCGCTCTGGGACGAACATGGCGGCGTCCGGCAGAACCTGGCCGACTTTTCCACGATGCGCCGGGTGTTGTCCATTGCCCAGCCGAAAGTGGTCACTCTGGCCGATCTAAACCAGGACCCGCAGGAGCGGCGGCTTTTGGAACGAATTGGCGGGCGGGTGTGTCTGATAGCGCCGTTGATCATCCGGGGGGCGCCGGAGGGCCTGGTGAAACTGATCGATTCGGACTCGGCTCGTACCTTCGACTCGGAGCAGATTTCCCTGTGCCAGGGCATTGCCAATGTCGTCGGTAATGCGATGGAGAATGCCCACCTTTACCAGAGCCTCGAGCGGCGCGCCGACGCCCTGGAGCAGGCTTTTGCGGAACTGAAGCGGGCCGATCAGCTTAAGGACGAATTGCTCCAGAATCTTTCTCACGAGATTCAGACCCCACTGCTCCATGTGCTGGGATATACCGAGTTGATGTACAGTGGCGCGTTTGGGCCGTTAAACGATGAGCAACGGGATAAACTTCGTTTTGTCGTCGAGCGTGCCCAACACCTGTCAGGGTTGGCCAAAAACATCATCGCCATGCAGGCGCTGCAAAGCCAGAAGATCGAGCTGTCGCCCACCGATCTCAAGGCGGTGGTGCAACAGGCCGTCCGTAGCTGGACGCCTGAGGCCGCCAAACATTCGCTCACCATCGCCACCCAGATGCCCGCTAACGCGCCGCTGGTGATGGCTGATGCCCGCCAGTTGACTGAGGCTATTGAGAATCTGCTCGAAAACGCGATCAAGTTCAGTCCCGCCGGAGGACGCGTGGAGATCGCCGTGCGTGAGCAGGATACGGCGTTGCAGGTGAGTGTCAGCGATCAGGGCATTGGGATCCCCCGTGAAGCACAGTCGCGCATTTTTGAGCGGTTTTACCAGGCCGATGGCAGTGCCACTCGCCAATATGGCGGCACTGGTTTGGGGCTGGCCATTGTCCATGAGATCATCACGCAACATGGCGGGCAAATCTGGGTGGAAAGCGAACCCGGCCAGGGAAGCACGTTCATCTTCACGGTGCCGAAAGCCAGCTCAGGGGCGCTGGTGGATCATGGTGGCTTGAGGGGAGCTTGACGGTGATGGGGCGGGTGCCCTTTGCTGAATGGGGCAGGATGGGCGGATCACACAAAACCTCCTCATCATTGGGCATGGCCCCAGCGCCCTCGCCTTTTTATCAGGAATGGGCGTGATGCCACAGATTCATGCGATCCTGAATAATGCGTATATCCTGTTTTCGCTGGCACTGGGATTCTGGAGCGCTTTCCAGGGGGCCCGGCGCAAACCGTTGGGCGGGCAGTTCTGGGGAGCGCTGGCGACCAATACGATTCTGGCGGCAGTGAACCTGCTCCTGGCCCTGATCATGGCGGCCATGGGCATCCAGGCGCGGCGGGGTGTGTACTATCTCTACGCGGTGTATTTCGTGATTGTGCTGCCGGGGACGTTTGCCCTGCTCCGTGGGCGAGACGATCGCGTGGCTGCTTTCATCTACGGCATCGTGGCTTTTTTCTCAGCAGGGGCCGCCAGCCGCGTGCCGCTGTTGACCCAGCCCTGGATCATGCCTGGGTCGTAGACTGCCTGGCAGGATGCCGTTCCCTGCCCCCGGCCAAGAACCCAGGCGGGGGCTTTTTATGCCCGGCGTGAGTTCGTCTGTGGCGTTGGCAGGCGGGGAGCGGAAGGAGAGGGCCGTCCGCGTGGGCATACGGCTGCTGGTGGGGCTTGGGCTTGTTCTGGGCGCGGTTGCCTCCTGCGGAGCGCCCCCGACGCCAATTGTTTTGAGTCCGGATGAAGCGACTCAGACTGCCCTGCCGACAACCCACCCCGCGTCCGCCCCGGCGACGCTGCGACTGGGCGTGGAGGCGTTCAGAGGGTTTGATCCGTTGGCGGCGGTTGACGAGGGGACGGAGCAGGTGCAGGCGCTTATCTATGAAACGCTGCTGACCTACGATCCGGTGGGCGACTTGCAGCCACTTCTGGCCGCGGCGATGCCGGTCGCCAGTTCGGATGGGCTGACGTGGACGTTTACCCTGTGGGAGGGCGTGTCCTTTCACGATGGCACGCCGCTGGAGGCCAGTGTGGCGGTGGCGTCGCTGGAAGCCGTGCGGACGCGCCGCGCTGATGACGACCAGTGGCCGCTGGCCGCTTACGCCTTCCAGCAGGTCGTGACGGAGGTGACGGGAAGTGGGATGACACTGGCTTTCCACTTGCGAGAGCCACATATGGCGCTGCCACAGCTCCTGGCGGAGCAATCGTTGGCGGTGACCCATGGCGAGGGTGTGGGAACGGGTCCGTTCCGGCTGGAAGGTCCGGGCGATGGCGGCAGCGAATTCTCCTTAGCGCCGAATGCCAACTATCACGGTGGTCGGCCCGCCCTGGACAGCGTAAGGGTGCGCGTTTGGGGCGGGGAAGTGGACGCCGCACTCGCTATAATAGAAGCGGTGAATAACGGCGCGATCGACCTGTTGGGCAGCCGCGCACCAGTGCCGGTTGATCCGGCAGCCGCTTACCAGGTGTGGGATGGCCCGACGCGCGAAACCTGGTTGATATTTAACCGGAATGTGCCCTCGCTGGACCGGTCCGGAGTGCGCCTGGCCATGAGCCGCTCGCCAGTTGACCGGGTTCGTGCCCTGGAATCGCTGGCGAACGCCGGCCTGCCCGATGGCTTCGATCTGGTGGTGTGGGATGCGGTTTCCCCGCCTGCGGTGGAGCAGTGGCGCGGGCTGTTTGCTGCCGTAAATGTCGAGGTCACGCTGGTGCCCGTCGCGCCATCGGGGCTGTGGCGGAGTCTGGCTGGCCGTGAGAGTCCCCTGCCGACGGATAACCAGGCGCAGTCTTCTGGGCCGCCTGGCGCTTTTCTGGTCTCCTGGACGCGGGACTGGGCACGGGAGTGGTGGCTGGCCCTGGCCGGGTGGGATGCGGCCCATCTGCCTGTTCCAGAAGCCGACAGCATAGGGTTGCCGGTTTCAACGGAGGGTGGTCTGATCGTCCATCGCCCGGGGTTGACGGGATTGGGAGTGACATCCGGCGGCTGGCCGCGCGTGACCGCGCAGACCCGGCTTCCTTAACGCCGGAGCGGAAGTGTGACGCTGTGAAGTTGATTTTGACGCATGAAAATGCCGATTTTGATGCCGTGGCGGCGCAGCTGGCGGCCCATAAGCTCGATCCGGCGGCGGTGCCCGTGCTGCCCCGGCGGGTGAACTATAATGTGCGTGATTTTCTCACCCTCTATCGCAGCGTGCTGCCGCACATCCAGGCCGAAGACCTGCCACGGGGGTCGGTGGAAGCGGTGACGGTGGTCGATACCCAGAGCGTGGCGACGGTGAAGGGGATGCGTCCGCAGACGCCGGCGCATATCATCGATCATCACCCGCCGGGCGAGTCCCTGCCGCCCCACTACACCTACTGGGGAGACACGGTCGGCGCGACGACGACGTTGTTGGTGGAGCAGATTCAGGAGGCCGGGATTCGGCTGACATCGGTAGAGGCGACTTTGCTGGTGCTGGGCATCTACGAGGATACCGGATCGTTGCTTTACGGGACGACCACGGCACGGGATGTGGCCGCTGTGGCCTGGCTGATGACTCAGGATGCCGACCTGGACGTGGTGCGCCGCTTTCTTCTCCACCCTCTGACGGAAGAGCAACGCGAGTTATACGATCTGCTGGTGGCGCATGCGACCGTGATGGAGTTTCACGGCCACCCGGTGGTCATCGCCGCCGTGCGCGTGCCTCATGAAGTTGAGCAGGTTTCAACCGTGGTGCACAAACTGCGCGATTTGTTCGAGCCGAACGCCTTGTTCGCGCTGGTGCAGATGGGGACCCGTTTGCAGCTGGTGGCCCGCAGCGGGGTGGACGAGATCGACGTGGGGCGCATCGCGGAAGCCCTGGGGGGCGGGGGCCACCGTCGGGCAGCCGCCGCCCTGATCGAAGATGCCGACCTGGATCAGGTCCGTGAGAGGCTGGAAACGTTATTGGACGAGCTGGCCCAGCCGTCTGTCACCGTCGCTGATTTGATGTCCGCCGGGGCCGTTCAGTTTATCCCTGCCGATACGCCGATTCGTGTGGTGGCGGAGAAGATGCGCCGCAGCGGGCATGAAGGCTATCCGGTTGTTGAACAGGGAGAGTTGGTCGGCCTGTTGACCCGGCACGCGGTTGACCGGGCCATGTCCCACCAGCTGGGCGACCAGGCGGTCTCGCAGATCATGGAAAGCGGTCGGGTGGTGGTGCGCGCGACGGATACCCTCCACCATTTGCAGCGGTTGATGATGCGCTCTGGCTGGGGGCAGATTCCGGTGGTGAACGACGAGGGTGAGATGATCGGCATCGTCACCCGGACCGACCTGATCAACCACTGGGGACAGCCGGACGATAGCGCCGCCCGTCGCCTGGCGATCGTCAGACGGCTGGAGGAAGCCCTGTCGCCCACCCTGTTGAAGCTGGTCCGGGCGGTGAGCGAACAGGCTCAGGCGATGGGCCTGGGGCTGTATGCGGTGGGCGGTTTTGTGCGAGACCTGTTGCTCTCCCGGCCCAACACCGACATTGATCTGGTGGTGGAAGGGGATGCGATTGCGCTGGTGAGGGCGCTCGTCAGGCGCTATGGCGGCGCGATGCGTAAGCACCTGCAATTCGGCACGGCGACCTGGATACTCGACGATCAGGTGGCTGAGGTATTTGGCCAGGCGGACGACTGGCCGGATATCCTGGACTTTGTCACGGCGCGCACGGAGTTTTATGAGAATCCCACCGCGCTGCCCACGGTCTCGCAAAGTTCGATCAAGCTGGACCTGCACCGCCGCGATTTCAGCATCAATACGCTGGCGATCCGCCTGGCCCCGGAGCCGTTCGGGCAACTGCTCGACTTCTGGGGGGGAGAGCGTGACCTGCGGGCCGGCGCTATTCGTGTCCTGCACAGCCTGAGCTTCATTGACGACCCCACGCGCATTTTGCGGGCGGCGCGCTTTGAGCAACGGTTCGGCTTTCAAATTGAAGGACGGACGCTGGACCTAATTGGGCGGGCATTGCCGTTTCTGGACCGGGTGAGCGGCCCGCGCATCCGCCACGAGATCGAACTGATCCTGCGGGAAGAGCGCCCGGAACGGGTGCTGCGGCGGCTGGAAACATTGGGCGTGCTGCGTCACCTCAGCCCGGGGTTGCAGGCGGATGATTGGCTCTTCGCCGCGTTTGAGGCGCTGCGCCATGCCCGCCAGGTTCCGCCCTGGCCGGGGTTGTCGCTGCCAGCGGGCGAGGATGACGGGTGGATGCTGCCCTTTTTCGTGGCGCTGACCTGTCGCCTGGACGCCGCGGAGGCTCAGCGGTTGGGCAAACGGCTACAGGTCAAGCGCCGAACGCTGGACGAGATGTCCAGCGGCGTTCGCATCTATCACGAGTACATCCCGGCTTTGGTGGAGGGGCGGCGTCCGAGCCAGGTGACCGGGCTGTTGGACGCTCTGAGTCAGACGGGCCTGATCGTGGCCTGGGCAATTGCTCCCACGGAGGCCGTTCAGGCTCAGATCGTACGTTATGTGACGGAATGGGATGATATCCGCCACACGATCACCAGCGCTGAGTTGGGCGAACTTGGGCTGAGGCCGGGGCCAGCCTATGGGCGCCTGCTGCGACGCCTGCGGGCGGCATGGCTGGATGGAGAGGTGACCACCCCCCTGGAGGAGCGCGCACTGGCGGCGCGTCTGATAGCTGAGGGCTGGGACGGCGATGGCGACGCGCGAGGCTGAATCCACTTTCACCTTGCAGTTTGAGGTGCGCCTGCGGCTGGCGCGCCGGGAAGACCTGCCCAAGCTGGAGTGGTTTGGTCAGTATACGCATTACCGACGGATGTACCTGCGCACCTTTGAGGAACAGCAGCGTGACCGGCGGTTGATGCTGCTGGCCGTCCTCAACGATTTCCCGGTCGGGCAGATTTTTATCCATCTGCCTGATGCCCAGCCGGGAGTCCCCCGCCGGCACCGGGGGTACCTGTATGCGCTGCGGGTGATGGAACCTTTCCAGAGAAACGGCATCGGCACCCGCCTGATTCTGGCCGCCGAGGCGATCTTACAGGAACGGGATTACCAGTGGAGCGTCATTGCGGTGGCCAAAGAAAATGAGGGGGCGCGGCGGCTGTACGAGCGTTTGGGTTACGTGGTCTTTGCAGAGGACGCAGGACACTGGCATTACGCCGATCATCAGGGGACCGTGCGTTCCGTGAACGAGCCATCCTGGATGCTGCAAAAGGCGTTGTGAGGTTCAGGCCAGAGGGCGGATTTCGCTCTGGAAGCGAACCTGCGGTACAGTGATTGGGTGTTGTCAGGCCGACTCGGCGGAGGGTGAATGCCGATGTTCAGACGGGTTTCCAGCCGGTTTCGCCGCGGATCGAGAGAGGACGATCGCCTGCCGCCGGCCGAGCATGGTGGTCCGGACCAGCCCTATCTGGAGACGGACGACACCATGGCGGCGAACGGTGTCGATGAGCCGATTCTCGACTCCGTACCGCGCCCTCGAACGCGGATGGTTGTGCGCGTCCGCCTGCTGGTGCTGGTGGCGCTACTGGTGGCGGCCCTCGCCGTGACGGCCCTGAACAGCACGCTGCCGCTTCCGGCGGAGCTGCTGGCCCGCTGGCCCTGGCTCCTGGTGATCGGCGGCGTGCTGTGGCTGCTGGTGGGGCTGGTGACGGCCTGGCCGCACGGCACGCTGGGCGGGCCGGTGGTCATCGCGTTGGGCGCGCTGGGGTTGCTGGAGCAAGGGGCGGTGTTCTCCAGCTCCATGGTGGTGGCAGGAATGCTGCTCATCGCGCTGGGACTGGCGGTGATTCTGCGCGGCCTGACCATGCCCCGCGTCTGATCGTCGCCCTGGTGTGGGTTATGGGGATTAATGTGGTTATTTGCGGGTTATGTTGGGATATTCCCCAGCGCCTGATCCAGATCGGCGATGATGTCTTCCACGTCCTCGATCCCCACCGACAGCCGGACCAGACCTTCCGTAATGCCCATTTTCGCCCGATCTTCCGGCGCGAGGGTGAAGTGGGTCATGCTGGCCGGATGTTGAATCAGCGTATCGACCGTCCCCAGGCTGACCGTCAGCGCGCACAACTGCACATGGTCCATGAGCGCCCGCCCCGCCTCGTAGCCGCCTTTTAACTCGAAGGATAACATGCCGCCGAAGCCGTCCATCTGGGCGCAGGCCAGCTCGTGCTGGGGAAAGGACTTCAGACCGGGGTAATTAACGCGGGCGATGGCGGGATGTTCCTCCAGGAAGCGGGCGACGGCCAAGCCGTTTTCGCAGTGCCGCGCCATTCGCAGATGAAACGTTTTGAGGCCCTGCTCGGTCAGCCAGGCGTCCATTGGCCCGGCCACCGCGCCATACATGATCAGGGCCGGTTCCAGCTTTTCCTTAAAAAGCGCCTCATGGACGGTCAGGAATACGCCGCCGACGACCGTCCCGTGCCCGGTCAGGTATTTGGTGGTGCTGTGCAGGACGACATCCACCCCCATTTCCAGGGGGCGTTGCAGATAAGGGGTGGCGAAGGTGTTATCCATGACGACCAGCGCGCCCGCCGCGTGAGCGCGCCCGACCACCCCGCGAATATCCGTCAATTCCATGGTGGGGTTGACCGGACTTTCGATGTACACGAGGCGAACATGGCTGTTTCTGGCCAGCGCCGAGTCCAGACTGCTGAGATCGGGTCCGTAAAAGATGTCGTGGTGGACGCCAAAACGGGGCAGCTGGGTGGACATGATCTTGTAGCTGGCCCCGTAGAGCGCCTGCTGGCTGATGAGGGTGTCACCGGCTTCCAGCAGAGCGACCAGCACCGTGCTGACCGCGCCCATCCCGGAGCCTGTCAGTGCGGCAAATGGCCGGGTCGGCAGGTTGATCCCTTCTAAGGCGGCAATCGTGTTGGCAGTAGCCACCGTGTTAGGGTTGCCCAGGCGGCTGTAGATGTAGCCCGGTGTCTCGCCGCGCCAGATCGACTGCCCGTGCGCCACGCTGTCGTAGTGGTAGGTGGAGGACTGGTAGATCGGCAGGACGTGGGCGTGGGTCTCGTTGGCGTCCCGTCCCCCGTGAATGGCTACCGTGCCGAAGTTGGGGCGTTTATCCCCGTGGTGATCGCGGATCATCGCGTTGCCTTTCTGAGCGGCGGCCGGCCTTGATCGGCGGCGATCGGATCAAGGCGCTCAACCAACCGGCTGATAGGATCTGGACAAGGTGTGCGGTTATTGTAGTCCACTCATGGGGCGAGCGACACAGAATATGACGATCCCATCCTTAACCACGGATCAAATGCGCGAGGTTGACCGCGCCATGATCGAAGATTATGGCATCAACCTGTGGCAGATAATGGAGAACGCCGACGACATCATCCGCGTGGAGTGGTAAGGACGTGTATCCCTTTCGACGCGGGCGAATCCACCAGAGCTTGGTTGGCGTGCTGGCGGCGATTTATCCCAGCATCTGGTCGATGGCTTCGGTGAGCTGCGCCAGATTGCGCACCTGGTAGATGGCATCACACAGGGGCTGGTACAGCAGCATGTCGCTGTCGCCTGTGCCCCATTGCGCCGGATACTCCGGGTTCAGCCAGATCAGTTTCCGCGCCCGCCGGGCGATCTTGTCAAACGTGTCCAGCGCCGGATCGTTGTAGTTGTTGCGCGCATCGCCCAGGATGATGACGGTCGTCCGACTGTCGATGGTGCTCAGGTTCCGTGACTCGAACTGGCGCAGGCAGTAGCCCAGATCAGTGCTGTAATAGCCGGGTGGCAGTTTGGTCAGAACGGTCTGGACCGCCTCGTCCACCTCCGGCGTGGTCAGATCGGACGTGACATCTTCCAGGTGGTCGATAAAGGCGAAGCTGTGCGTTTTCTGAATCTGATCCTGCAATGCATAGATCAGGCGCAGGAAAAACTCCGCTACCGGGCGCATGGACGTGCTGACATCCAGAATGACGACCAGCTTGGGCTTGCGCTTACGCTGCTTCATCCGGATTTCAAAGGGCACGCTGCCGTAGCGCAGGTTGGCCCGGATAGTGGCTTTGGCATCGAGCTTGCCTTTTTTGCCGCGTTTTTGCCGCAGGGAGACCCGGCTGCGCAGGCGGGCCGCCAGCCGCCGGACCTGCTCGCGCAGCAGGTCCATCTCGTGGGAAGTCAGCGATCCGAAGGGGCGTTCCATCAGGTCATGGATGGGCTTGCGGCGCTGAACGTTGTCCACGATGTTGTCCTGCACTTTCATCCCGGCGAACTCGTTCAACTGCTGCTGCAACGCTTCCTGATTCTCGGCCACCCGCGCTTTGAGCTGCTCGATGGTTTGCGGGTCCATGCCCTGTTCCGCCAGCATTTCCCACAGCATTTCCAGCAATTCTGGCAGGCGCTCCCAGCCGAGCAATTGCTGCATCCGCTGCGCATAACGCCGGGCCTGGTACGGCGAGAAGTTCGGCGACATCTGATCCATCCCGGCCTGCCGGGCGAGTTCCTCCAGTTCTTCCTGGGTGGGGCCGCGCCCGCTGAGCAGCCACTGGAGCAGTTGCTGCAATTGGGCAGCCAGGCTTTGCAGGGCCTGTTGCAGCATTTGCTGCTGCTCAGGACTCAGGTCCGCCTGGGGGTCCAGCATGGGCGGCATGCCCAGGCCGAAATAGAGCGGGAACAGCGTTTCGAAAGTATCAAAACTGGCGCTGTCTTTCACCAGGGTGGCGCGCAACCCCAGCCGAAAGGTATCACGGTCCAGGACGCCAGTGTGGGTTATCGCCTGCCAGGCATCCTGGCTTTCCGCCAGCGATACCCTCACCCCGGCGGCGCGCAGAGCGGCGATGAACCTAGCGATACGTTCTTCCATTGCCGTTCCCTCCCAGGTTAAACGCCCGGCGAGCGCGCGCAACGTCTGTCTCATACTTCAACAGCACGGTCAGTGTGTTCTCCAGCACATCACGGTCCAGTGACTTGGCGTTCAGGGTCACCAGGGCACGCGCCCAGTCCAGGGTTTCGCTGACACTGGGGTTTTTCTTCAGATCAAGCTGGCGCAGAGCCTGCACCGCTTCGACGGCCTGCTGGGCCAGTTTGGGGGACAGGTCCGGCACCTTGAGCCGCACGATCTGCAGCTCTTCCTCCGTACTGGGGTAATCGATGTAGATGTACAGGCAGCGCCGCTTGAGCGCCTCGCTCAATTCGCGGGTGTTGTTGCTGGTCAGGAAGACCGATGGATGCTGCTTGGCGATGATGGTCCCCAGTTCGGGGATGCTGACCTGAAAGTCGCTCAGGACTTCCAGCAGAAAGGCTTCGAATTCCGCATCCGCCCGGTCGATCTCATCGATCAGCAGCACCGTCGGGCGCTCCGTGTTGATGGCCCTTAGCAAAGGCCGGGCGAGCAGGAATCGTTCGGAAAAAAACACATCTTCTTCGGCGGCCAGGCGGTCGGCGGCCTCGCCCAGCGACTGGGCGTTGGCCAACAGGTCGGAGAGCTTGTCGCGCAGGAGTTGGGTATACAACATCTGCTTGGCATACTCCCACTCGTACAGCGCCTTGCTCTCGTCCAGGCCCTCGTAGCATTGCAGGCGAACCAGCTCGCGGCACGTCACGGCAGCCCAGGCTTTGCTCAGTTCAGTCTTGCCGACTCCTGCCGGTCCCTCTGCCAATAAAGGCTTGCCCAACTTTTCCGCCAGAAAAATGGCCGTCGCGATCTCGTCACTGGCGATATATTGCTGGTCGGCCAACGCTTTGCGGACTGCTTCCACGGTGTCAAACATCTGATGCTCCTCGCTCAAGACCTGCTATAACAATACCACACCATTCGGCCCCCGCCGCAGCCGACAACAGCATTGTACTAAATTGGCAGGGTTTATCAAATTTTCCCCCGGTCAGCATGGGCTGGCGACATCCGCCGGGGCCCAGACGCCTGCCTGCGAGCCGGGCTGTTTGGGCATATTCACCCCATCGGGCGGGATCGGATGGTCAAAGGGCCTGCTCAGGTTGTTACATGTCAGGGCCAACAGTGGGTTTAGATGCCAGCAGCGTAGCCAACGGCGGTGAGCACGACTGTCATAATCCCGAAGCCGATTTCCTGGAAGCCGATCACCCTGGGGGCCGTCGGGCGGCGGAAGCCGGACAGGCGGATGATCGCCCGCAGCAGCAGGATGACCAGGGCCACCACGGCGAGGGCAGGAGTCAACCGGCCCAGAGTCAGGGCCAGGACAGCGCCGATGCCAGCAACCTGAGCCAGCAGCGGCAGCGAAAGGGAGGGACTCTGTCCCTTCGCCAGGCGCAGGTAGGCCCGCACATACAGGACCGACGGGATAGCTCTGGCGAGGATGATCGGCCACAGGGCAAAAGCCGCCATCGTCGGCCACCCGCCGGCCAGGGCAATACCAGTGGCAGCAGACCCCAGGGCGGCAGGCCCAGCGATCTCGGGAAGCCAGTGGCGGCTGTCACTTCGAACGTCATAAATGACCTGGATCATCCCGGCTGGCGCGGCGATCACCAGGGGGAGCAGGATATCCGCTCCGGCTGCCAGGACCGCCGCGCCCAGTCCCAGGACGGCCATACTTCCGTACAGCAAGACGAAGCGCTCGGCTAACCATGTGCGCTCGTAGCGGCGGCGGCGACGGTCAGTCAACACGATCTTCAGGGGGTGCCGCATCAGAAAAACGCCAACCGTCGAGACGGCCAACCAGATGCCTCCCCAAGACGGCGCGACCAGTAACCCCAGGAGGAGCGGTTCCAACAGGAATCCCCAACCGCCGTGCTCGGCAGGGATAGCCACCGGTTTCAGACGGGCGCGGGTCATCGGCTTTGAGGTTAAAAACGTCATGATCAGTCAGCGTTTTTGAGCAGAGTGAGCAGCATCACGGTCGGCTCTTCCGCGTAGACGCTGTGCGACAGTTGGGCGGGCATGTAAGCCCAAGCGCCCGCGCCGGCCTGGTAGGTCTCGCCGCCCAGCGTCAGGCGGGCCCGGCCCGTGACGATCTGTATGAGGGCGGGCATGGATGCGGTGTGTTCAGAAAGTTCTTCGCCAGTGGCGAAGCCAAAATAGACAACCTTAACCTGTTCGTCGTTGTGTAAGGTGCGGCTGAGAATGCCGTCTTCCGGGATGTCTGATAACGTTGCCAGGTTGGCGATAAAAACATGAGATGTATTCATCAGATTTTTCCTTTTACCGACGCGGCGCAGTGTCAGCGATAATGATAGCGCAGAAACTGCTGCAAGCAGTAGGGCAGGTGGAAAGATCGGCGTCCGGAATAAGGGCATCTGCCGGATAGATCAAAAATGGGATAGGCGATGGGGCTGCCGGGTGAGGATCAACGGCGGCCAGGAGGCGAAATACAGAGCCAGGGATACCACACCCTCCTGACCCACTGTCAGCGGTAAGGCTGGCGGCCTGCGTTACGGCTGTTGGTTCTCGTTCAGCCACTCGATCAGAATGCGGAAGATGTCACTTTCGGTGATGATGCCGACGACGTGATGGGTATCATCAACCACCGGGAGACCGCCAATTTTGTGGTCGTACATGATCTGAGCAGCATCCCTGATCGTGCTGTCCGGGCGCACCGTCAGGGGGTTGCGAGTCATGATCTTCTCTACCCGGAGTCTGGACAGCAGGTAGTTAAGCTCCCAAATGTCAAGGGTGGTGGCGTCTGAAGGTTTGGCCTCCACCACATCGGTATGAGAAACGATGCCGACCAGGACACCATGATCCACGATGGGCAGGTGGCGGATGTTGTTTTCCCGCATGAGGGCCGCCGCATCTGGCAGGGTGGTATCTGGCGTAATCGTGATCACCTCAGTGGTCATCCAATCTTTCACCAGCATGGTTTTCATCGCAGCCCGGCACTTTCTCTGGATAGTTGAGATCAATGACTGCCTCCATTATTGAGCCATAATCCCTCCCTGGCAAGTAGAATCCGTCACCCTGCCAGGCGTGGTGACGAGTGTTATAATCAGGCGTCCGCCCCGTCCCCCATTTGGGAGGACCGCCGGTGATTTTTGACGTGCCATCATGCCAGTTTTATAAGGAGTGTGTCCATGACCCCCCCCGAATTTGTCGCCGAACACCGGCAACAGTTCCTGGATGAACTGTTTGAGCTGTTGCGGATACCCAGTATCAGCACGCTGTCTGAGCATGCCGCTGACGTCCGCCGGGCAGCGGAATGGCTGGTGGCGCACATGAAAGCGCTCGGCCTGGAAGCGCGGCTCTACGACACGCCTGGGCACCCCATTGTCTACGGGGAATGGCTGCGCGCAGGCCCGGAGGCTCCTACCGTGCTGGTTTACGGGCATTACGACGTTCAGCCGGTCGATCCGGTGGCGGAATGGCACACTTCCCCCTTTGAGCCGACGGTCCGGGATGGCAAGCTCTATGCGCGCGGCGCGTCCGATGATAAGGGCCAGGTGTTGGCCCATCTTAAAGCTGCCCAGGCTATCCTGGAGACGGAGGGCCGGCTGCCGGTCAACCTTAAGTTCATTATCGAAGGCGAGGAGGAGAAGGGGTCGACCAGCCTGAAGCCCTTCGTCCAGGCTCATCGGAACCTTCTGGCGGCGGATGTGGTGGTGATCTCCGACACGCATTCCAAATCGCTGGACCAGCCATCGATCGTTTACGCCTTGCGCGGCATGGCTTACATGGAAGTGGAGGTTTGGGGGCCACGCCGTGACCTGCACTCCGGCATCTTCGGCGGGGTGGTTCACAACCCGGCGCAGGCGCTGTGTGAGATCATCGCTCAACTGCACGACGACAACGGCGCGATCACAGTTCCTGGCTTCTACGACAAAGTTCGTCCCCTCGACGACGAGGAACGTCAGGAACTGGCCAGGTCTGCCTATGCCGAGGAGGATTTGTGTCGGGAGACCGGCGTCCCGGCGGCCTGGGGTGAGGCGGAGTACCGGCTTCACGAGCGCACCGGCGCGCGACCCACGCTGGAGGTCAACGGTCTGATCAGCGGCTGGACGGGCGAGGGAGCCAAGACCGTGCTGCCGGCGAAAGCCCTGGCCAAGATTAGCTGCCGGCTGGTGCCCGACCAGGACCCGCAGGAGATTTACGAGCTGGTGCGGGATCACGTGGGCCGCCTCACGCCGCCGACGGTGACCAGCGAGGTTCGCCTGCTGCATACCGGGCATCCCGTGATCACCGATCGGGATACACCGGCCATGGCGGCTGCTGTCGCCGCCTTTGAAGAAGGCTGGGGGGCGAGGCCGGTTTTCGTTCGCGAGGGCGGCTCGATCCCGGTGGTTGTGGACTTCCAGCAGACGCTCGACGCGCCGGTGGTTTTGATGGGGTTTGGCCTGCCGGACGATGGGCCGCATGGGCCGGACGAAAAGCTGACGCTGGAATGCTTTTGGCGCGGCATAACGACGGCCATCAGTTTTTACCAGAACGTCGGGAAACAACGCGCATTCGCCACCAGGCGATGAGGGCCCCGCCCGACAATCCCAGCCAGGCCAGCGCGCCCACAAATAGCGCCCCTGGCCAGCTGGTGGGCGCGTAGGTCAGGGTGAGCGTGTGCTCGCCAGCCGGTACGTAAACGGCGCGAAAGGTCAGATCGGCCCGGCGGATCGGGACAGGTTCCCCGTCCAGCGCCGCCGTCCATCCTGGATAGTAGGTGTCTGTCAGCACCAGATAGGCGTCGCTCCGGCTGCTGATAGTGATCGCCACATGCTCCGGCGCGTAATGGGTGATGGTCGCTTCGCCGGGGTGGGGAGCGGCGGCGAGTGGTTCGCCCTCGGCCAGGATGACGGTGCGGCGGGGGTCGAAATCATCCCCGGCCATGCGGGCGAGCGCATCCTCGTCATCGGGGATAACTTCCGCCTTGGTGACGAGGAAGGCGCGCCGGGCACCGCCGACGGCTTCGTAAATCTTGACATCACCGAGCTGGAGAAGCTCCCACTGGCCGCCGGGCGTGACCGTCAGGATGTGGGACGCGCCGGTGCGCTCGTCGAGGAGCGCGGCTCCCTGCAGGATCAGCCCGTCGCTTTCACCTGTGATGCGAAGGCCATCAAGGACCTGGGGCGATCCCCAGCTGAGAGTAGCCAGGGCGTGCCGGCCCCCTGCAACGGGGGACGCGCCAGTGAGAGGAAGGGTGAATGCGTCGCGCTGGCCCAGGATGTCCACGGTGGCCAGTGGGGGGCCTGGCTCGCCGGGCGTGTCTATGACCAGGGCCAGCCCGGTCGCTTCGAAGGGGGGGAGATCGGCCACGGTAACGGTCGCGCCGTTCGCTAACGGCGTGCGCCAGCTCAGATCGAAGTTTATGCCCTGGTACTGGCGGTCGTTCATCCGGTCGGTGATCAGGTAGCGCACGTCCATCAGGTCCAGCCAGCGTTGTTCGGGGATGGCCGCCAGGTTTTCCCGCAGGCGGCCGTCGGGCGGCGGGTTCTCCAGCAGCAGTCGGGTGAAGGCGGTGTAGGTGCGCAACGGCAGAACTCCGCCGTCGAAGCCGTCCACGCTCGGCAGGCCCCAGATCATACCCAGGTTTGGCGCGAGCAAGTCTTTCAGTTTGGTGGCTACCAGCAGGTCGTGGATGACCTGGCCATAAAGCTGGGTCTGGAATGCCGTCTGGATGATGGGCTGGTCGGTGAAGCCGAATTCGGCGTGGGAGATGCTCAGGAAGCGGCCAGGAGGAATTGTATTGTCCTGGTGAGTGAGGAGTTGGTAGGTGGTGGGTCGCGCCGTGGCGAAGGCATCTGGCGCTGTCGGATGGTTGTACGGCATCTGTCGCGAGGCGGCGAACAGCTCAAACACGGCCACGGCGACCAGCGCTGCCCCGCGCCACCGTCCCGGCGCGCGCCGGATGGCGACGGTGGCGATGGCCGCCGCCAGCAGCCAGCCAGCCACCGTGCCCGGCGTTGGCGGGGTCAGGCCGGGGGCATGTGGGCCAGCCACCAGCGGTGCCAGGTACGCGGAGGCGACGAGCAGGATCACCACGGCGGCGATCACCACCGCCAGTCGGCGCGGCG
The DNA here is from genome assembly GCA_034435395.1 of Anaerolineae bacterium. GTDB lineage: Bacteria > Chloroflexota > Anaerolineae > Aggregatilineales > Ch27 > DAOTXK01. The sequence continues at coordinate 21,873 of DAOTXK010000012.1, forward strand.
GACGGCTGTCCGTCAGACGTTGCACGGCATATGCCGCCAGGGCGCTCCCGCCGAGCGCCCATAACACCAGCCACCGCGCCGGGACCCGGAACAGATTGAAGCCAGGCAGGCGTCCCAGCAGCCAGTAGACCGGATTCCAGCCGCCCGGTGCCAGGAACAACCCCAGCGCGGCCATCACGATCCAGGCGCTCCACCGCGGGTCTTTCCGCGCCGCCCATGCGCCGATGACCGCCAGCGCCAGCCCTGCCACGCCCAACGTGCCGAAGTACTCGCCGGGCAGAGCCATGTCGTATCCGGGCAGCAGCGCCCGACCGATCAGGGCGGGATGCAGCGAAAATGAGATCACCTCATCGAAGGCCAGCCCGCCGGAGCGGTTGGAGAGGCCGCTGAGTTCCAGCATCGGGGCGAGCTGGGGCAGTGTCAGCGGGATGGCGGCGATTCCGGCGAGCGCCAGCGTGATGAGTGGACGCCAGTGCCTGGCCGATCCATCGCTGCCGTCGCGCCAGCCCCACCAGAGCGCCATGACCCCCATGCCAATCAGGCTGATGAAGACAGTCTGCATGTGCCCGGAGAGCAGTTGCAGGGCCAGCGCGCCGGCCAGCAGCGGCCCCCAGCGCCAGGGCATCTCCCTGGAAAGCGCGAGGAGCAGGCACAGCCAGGGCAGCCAGGACAGACCCTGAAGCTGGTTGATCTGCTCGACGTGCGCGGTCAGGTGGCCGCCGACGGTGAACAGAGCCGCGCCCGCCAAGGCTGCGAAGGCCCCCAGCCGCAGTGGCGCGCGCAGCAGCAGGAATGTCCCCAGCCCGGCCCAGGCCAGATGCAGCAGGATGCTCCACTTGACCGCGGTTGGCGTGTCGGGAGCCAGCAGCCAGGGCGGCCAGTTCGGCGGGTAGAGCAAGCCGACCTGGCTGTTAGCCATGAACGGCGCTCCCATGAACAGGAGATCGTTCCACAGGGGCAGCCGCCCGGCCCGCAGCGCGGCTCTGGCTGTCTGCCAGTAAGGGTAGAAGTAGACGTAGGTGTCGCCCCGCGCCAGGATCAGGTTGGTGAAGGCCAGCCGGGCGAAGAAGACCAGGATCAGCACCAGCAGGGCCAGCGGCGCAAGCCAGTTAAACCTTTGGGGAAGCTTCACGGCGGAACCATCCTGTAGATGGTGAATTCACCCGGCTGCGCCACGGCATGTGGCTGGAATCCGGCTTCCGCCAGCCCGCGCAGCCAGGGGCCAGCCCACACCCAGCCAGGGACGACCAAGTAGCGCGGCGCTGGGTCTGGTTGCCGCAGGGCGTCGGCGACCAGCGCTTCTGGCGTGGGGTAGTAAGTGAGGCGCAGCCACATTCCTGGTGGTCGCCGCTGCCCGGTGTACCACCCCAGCGACCAGCCCAGCCAGTGATCGTACACGATTGTACCGGGTGGCAGGCCATTCAGATACGCGGCGACTTCGGCGATTCCCTGGTAACGATCCCGCCCACTGTTCAGGAGATGTTTTCCTGCCCGCGCCTGGAGAGCCTGTGACCCCATGCCCACCAGGACGACCCCTGCCAGGAGGAGGGTTGCGGCGGTGCGCGGGTGAGGCAGGAGGGTCCGCGCAGGCCCGATCAAGGCGCGGGCTGCCAGCAGCGCGACCAGCGGATTCAACGGATGAAGGTAGCGGCTGTAGATGTTGAAGGCAACCAGCCAGTAGACGCCCAGGCAGCCTGTGGTGTAGGCGGTGAGTGTGACGTCGGCGGCGGTCCCCTGGCGGCGCGGCTGGCGTTTGATGGTCAGCAGCAGCCAGGGGATGCCAGCGCCAGCCAGGATGACCAGCAGGACAGGACCGCCCAGACCTTCGCTCAGGTATCCCAGCCAGGCGGTCAGGCGAGGCCCGACTTCGTCAGCGCGGATCAGCCGTCGGGGGACATTGTTGGCCAGACCCAGCGCCCACCAGTCCGGCGAAGCGGGGACGCGCATCGCGCCCCACAAAAAGGGCGCAATACCCACTACCAGCAGCGCTCCGGCAAAGCGGCTCAGGCCGGCGTGGGAACGCTGGGGGTCAGCGATGAGGCCCAGGAGGATGACAAGGGGGATGAACGGCACGATCGATTGTTTGGTGGCAAAAGCCAGCCCGGCCAGGATGCCGCCCCAGGTCCATCGTTGGGACGTGACCGCCAGGCTTGCCAGCAGCAGCCACAGCGTGGCCTGGGGATCGGTGAAGACCGACCCTGCGAAGGCGATATCCAGCGGCGACAGGGCCAGGGTCAGCATCGCCAGCGTGGCGGCTCCCCGATCCCGGTAGAGGCGGCGGGCCAGCGCCCAGAGCACGGCCAGGCTCAAGATACTGGCGTAAAAGTTAGGGAGACGAGCGGCCCACTCACTGGGTTCGGTGAAGAGGACGAAGCTGAAGGCAGTGAGGTAAAAGGCCAGCGGCGGCTTATCGACAACGTTCCCGATCAACAGGGGATTATGCTCATGACTGATCTGGCGGGCGAAGGTGGCATACAGCGCCTCATCCACGTCGAGGGGTGAATCCACCCAGAGCAGAGGCGTGCGCACCCACCAGCCGACCATCACGATCAATAGAGGCAGCCAGACCCGGCGTTGCATCTGCTGGCCGGGTAGAGTTGACATCTTGCCTGCTAGTCCATAAACCGGTAGCGTAGCAATGTCCAGGCCGCTTTGGGCGCGTCATACCACTTGATCTTCTTGCCCTCTTCCCACTCGCGCCCGTTATAACTGATCGGGACTTCGTAGATGCGGTGGCCGCGTTTGAGGACTTTGGCGGTGATCTCCGGCTCAAACTCAAAGCCGCGCGCCCGCAGGGGTATCTGCTGGACGACCTCCCGCCGAAAGACTTTGTAGCAGGTCTCCATGTCGGTCAGGATGGTGTTGTAGAGGATGTTAGTCATCAGAGTCAGGAGCTTGTTGGCAATCATGTTCCAGAAGAACATGGTCTTGCTCGGTCCGCCCCGGAAGCGCGACCCGTAGACCACTTTGGCGATGCCTTCCTCGATGGGTCTGAGCAGCGCCGGGTAGTCGCGTGGATCGTACTCCAGGTCGGCATCCTGGATCAGGATCACGTCGCCCTGGGCGGCGGCGAAGCCCGTGCGCAGCGCCGCGCCTTTGCCCTGGTTGCGCTTATGGTAAATGACCCGGACCAGCGGGTGGTTTTGCAGCGTGCCCAGAATCTCTCGCGTGCCGTCGGTCGATCCGTCGTCCACGATGATAATTTCAGCGGCTTTTTCCACGGCGATCACACGCTCGGTGATTGTTTTGATGGTGGCCTTTTCGTTGTAGCACGGGATGATGACGGAAAGTGTCAATTTCTGGGACTCCACGGCAATCCCCTTGTGACATGTGCCAGGCCCGCGGATTATAGCGTGAGGGGCTGGGCCAGGGCAACCGGTGGTTGACCCTCCACCGACGCGCGTTGAGCGGCTGGCGGTACCGGTTTGAACGGTATGGCTGGCCGTATGAACTGAAAGCCCTACGGCGTCTGCTTCACTATCGCCGTCCGGAGACGACGGGGTTCTGACCGGCAATCTCCACGTGATTAATGTCAATCCTGGTATAGGCAAACCATCCCGATTTTCCCCGGATGGTTTGTCTGTTTGTCCCCCGGTTCGGTATAATCTTGGAGTTGTTTTGGGGGTATGCCACGGAATAGCCCAGCTGGCATCAATCATTTAGAATGAACGCCTTCCCATAATTTATATTCATCTTCGCCTTACGAAGGCGCCTCTTGTATCTCGGCAGGCTTAACCCGGGTTGAAGGAGAAATCACCACCATGAATGCGATGCAAGGGATCGAACCCTTTGAACAGGTCATGATCCTGATCGTGCTGACCACGGCGTTTGTCGCTCTGGCTTATGCATACTGGCTGGCGCGCCAGACCTTCGCTGCCGAGAAGGGCAGCGAGGCCATGCAGCGAATCTGGGGCTTCATTCGCGATGGCGCCAATGCTTATCTGCGCACTCAGTTGCGGACGGTTGCTGTTTTGATCGTCGTCCTGACAGTGGCGTTATTCCTCAGCGTGGCGCTGGTCAAACCCACGGGCGAGGCTAATGAGCTGTTCTGTCCGGCGCTGGTGGAGGACGCTTTTGCCGAGGACATCGCGGCGCATACCGACCTGTCCACCGAAGAGGTTTTGCTCCGCCTGCGGGCGAGCGGAGGGCTTACGGCCAAGCAGGTAGCCGAGGAACTGGGATATGGCGCGTTTAACCCTGAGCGCGTCTCAGCAGTCGTCGATTGCCCTGATGCGGTTACCGGCGTGGCCGTCGGGCGTGCCCTGGCGTTTGCCATGGGCGCGATCTTCTCGGCGTCGGTCGGTTTTATTGGGATGAACATGGCTGTGCAGGGGAATGTGCGCGTGGCAGCTGCTTCCCGCTTCAGATTCAGGCGCGCCCTGACCATTGCCTACCGTTCCGGGACCATCACGGGCATGCTGACCGACGGCTTGGGTCTGCTGGGGGGGACCCTGATCTTCATCATATTTGGTAAGGCTGCGCCGGACGTGTTGTTGGGCTTCGGCTTCGGCGGCACGTTGCTGGCGTTGTTTATGCGCGTGGGCGGCGGCATTTATACTAAGGCGGCGGACGTGGGCGCGGACCTGGTGGGTAAGGTTGAAGCGGGCATGAAAGAAGACGATCCGCGCAATGCCGCCGTGATCGCCGACCTGGTGGGCGACAATGTCGGCGACTGCGCCGGTATGGCGGCTGATATCTTCGAGTCCTACGAGGTGACCATCGTTTCCAGCCTGATCCTGGGTCTGGCTCTGACCGCCATCACCGGGCAGTTGTTCTGGATCGTGTTGCCGTTGCTGGTCCGAGGCATCGGCGTGGTAAGCTCCATCGTCGGCACCTACGCGGTTTCGCTGTGGAACGTGGATGACGCCGAAGAGGCCATGTACAAGAGCTACGAGCTATCCAGCACGATTACAATCGTCTCGACTTTTTTGCTGTCCGTTTTTTACGCCGGCTCGCAAGCTCCCGGCGGCTCCGATCCGCTGGCCTATCTCTCGCTCGGTTCGCTGGTTGCGGTCGGCGTGGCCCTGGCCGTCACCTTCAACCCGCTGACGGCCTGGGCGACAAGCGCCCACAGCAAGCGCGTGCAGAACATCTCCCGGGCAACCGCTTTTGGTCCCGCGTTGGTCATTCTGGAGGGGTTGTCGCTGGGATATCTCTCCAGTGTGTGGTCCGTGCTTGTCATCGCCAGCAGCATTGCGGCTTCGATTCTGGTCTATAACGTCAACTTCCCGGCCGATCTCCGACAACCCGTCTTTATCGTCGGTGTGGTGGTCGCGGTAGCGGCCGTCGTGCGCGGCTACTGGCGCAAGGACTGGATCGGCGGCGTCTTCGTCGCCCTGTGGGTGATGGTGGCAGCGCTGTACCTGATCAGCATGCGCGTGCCGACATTGCCGGATGGCTCGCCGGTGCCAGCAGAGCAACTGTTCACTTACGTGCTGTTTGGCGTATCGCTGATCGGCGTCGGCATGCTGTCGCACACCGGCAACAACGTCAGCATGGATACTTTCGGGCCGATTTCAGACAACGCGAATGGCATTGGCGAGCTGACCGGCGAGGACTTCACGCCGGAGTCGCGCCAGATCATGGCCGACCTGGACGCCGCTGGTAACACCACCAAGGCCATCACCAAAGGTATCGCCATCGGCTCGGCGGTGATCGCGGCGGTATCGCTGTTCGGAGCGTTTTTTATCGACATCGAGCGAGTCATGCCTGTTGAGCGCCTCGAAACATACCGGCGCTCCATCAACCTGGCGGATCCGACGGTGTTTGTCGGTCTGCTCGTCGGCGGGGCGCTGCCGCTGTTGTTTGGCGGTCTGCTGATCAAGGCAGTCAACCGCGCCGCCGGGTTCATCATGGCTGAGGTTCGTCGCCAGCTTCGTATCCCTGAGGTGATGAGCGGCAAACGGACCCCGGATTACGCCCAGGCGGTGACCATCTCCACCCGCGCGGCGCAGGCGGAACTGATCCCGCTGGGGTTGGTGGCCATCCTGTCGCCGATTGTCATCGGCCTGCTGCTGAAGGAACAGGCATTGGGCGGCTTCCTGGCGGGCGTGATCCTCTCCGGCCAGCTTCAGGCCGTGTTCATGGCAAACGCCGGCGGTGCCTGGGACAACGCCAAGAAGTACATCGAAGATGGCAACTTAGGCGGCAAGGGAACGGATAACCACAAGGCCAGCGTGGTGGGGGATACCGTCGGCGATCCGCTGAAGGACACGGCTGGTCCGGCGCTGAATCCCATGATCAAGGTGATGAACCTGGTGGCATTGATCATGGCTCCCCTTATCGTACAGACTCAGGGCGAAGGTTCGACCGTCCCGGTGCTGGTGATCGTGATCGTCGGCGCAGGGTTAATCGTCTGGGCGGTTCGCCGCAGCGACCGTGAGGAACAGGCGGAAGCAGTGCCCGAAGCGCTATCGGCGGTGGCCACCGACTGAGGCTGATCTGACAGTTCCATTTAGCCAGATTGTTCGTGAGGCGGCTTGGCTGGGAAGGCAGGCCGCCTCGTGTTTTGTTTTGGCGGCGTGGCTGGCCGGGGCGGGGTTTTCGCTGCGTTTGCTGTACAATCCAGCCTGTCAGGTCTGCGCCGAAGAGAAACCTATGCACATCCTGCTGCCATACTTAGGTAAGATCAATCTGGATCATGAGATCACCCTACACGAACTGAAGCGCCTGCCGGTTTATCCGTTCGATAGATGGATGAAGGTTTTCACCGTTTTTGGCGGCCTCGAGTTTGTTTTTACGCTGCCGGGTTGCTGGATTCCGTTTGTTCATTGGCTGTGGCGTATCCCGTCGGTCATGGCAAGCTCGACAATGGTCAGCCGCGAGATCGAGGATCGGACCTGGCATGTCCTCCGGGTCACGCCCCTGACCGCGCGCGAGATCATGCTGGCGAAGTACGCGGCCATTTTTCGGTACATGGATCCTCACCTCATGGTGGTCACCTACATCCGGGCCGTTCCGGCCATCATCTTCGCGGCCACCTGGCTGGTGAGCACCATCACCGTCCTGCCTCAGCAGGGCTTCGCCTACTGGTTCAGCCGGACGGTAGCCCTGGCTTTCGCTGGCGTATACTTCCTGATTTCCCCTGTGCTGGACGTGGCGATGGACGGGGCCATCGGCTTGCTGGCCTCGACGCTGTCGCAACGCCGCTCCACCGCTCTGATCATGGCCCTGTTGGCGCGGATGAGCGGCTGGCTGCTGCCGCTGGCGCTGGCGGCTCCCTTGCAGTTCGGCCAGTATGGCGCGTTTGGCGGGTTGTTCGGCGGCGCACGCCCGGATTTTTCGACTTTGCGGGCGATTTCCATCGTCAGCACTTATGGCCCGACCTATGCCTTTCTGTGGGGGATTCCGGTCTGGATCAGCGTGGTGGTTGTGGTGGGTATTTTTCTGTTGCGGCTGGGGCTGGTTCGGCTGATGCTGGAACTGGCAATCGTCCGCGCCGACCGTATCGAAGTGTGAATCCGGCCATCGCGCGCACTGCCGCCGGACGAGGGTCAGTCGGCGAGGGCATGACGCGCCGTATGCCTCGTCCAGTCAAGCTGGGGAAAACTTGACAGATACGGTGTAATATCGTATAATGACATTGATACCCCACCCCCTATGGGAGGGGGAGATACAAGGAGGCTTCGCCTATGGACGCTGCCACGCGCGCCGAGGCCCTTCAGCGACTCAAGAGCACTGCCGGGCATATCAACGGCATTATTCGTATGCTGGAGGAAGACCGCTACTGTATCGACGTGATCAAACAGATACAGGCTGCTCAGGCGGCCCTCAGCCGGGTGAGCGAGGTCATCCTGGACAGTCACCTCCGGACATGCGTGACGACGGCGATCCGGGGCAAGGACTCCGCCGAGCGCGAGCGGGTGCTCAATGAGGTGACCGAAGTCTTCCGCTATTCGAATAAATGAGGTGCCCAGGAGGTTCATCGATGCCAAGCAAAACCGTTGAAGTGCCGAACATCTCGTGCGGTCACTGTGTGATGACCATCCAGCGTGAGGTGAGCGAGTTGGCGGGCGTCCGAAAGGTGGATGCCAGCCAGGAGACCAAGCTGGTCACCATCGAATGGGATGCCCCGGCGACCTGGGAGGGGATCAGGGCGCTGCTGACCGAGATCAACTATCCGCCCGTTCCTGAGGCGAACTGAGGACGGTTGCTCTTTCCGACGCAGCAGGCCGGTGGGGGCAGGTTCGGACCTGCCCCTGTTTGGTTGGACGTTCAGTCAAGTTCAGGTGTGAAATGAATATGGCCGAAAAAACTATCACGCTGCCCGTTACCGGCATGACCTGCGCCAATTGTGTGGCCACCGTCGAGCGTAATGTCCGCAAGGTCGCGGGCGTCAAGGAAGTCACCGCCAACTTCGCGACCGACCGGGTCACGCTGGTTTATGATGCTTCCCTGACCAGGCTGGACGACGTGATCACGCGCATCCAGCGGGCGGGTTATGATGTGCCCACCCAGACTCTCGAACTGCCGATCATCGGCATGACCTGTGTCAACTGTGCCATGACCATCGACCGCGCCCTCAAAAAAGTTGAGGGCGTACTGGACGCCGAGGTCAATTACGCCAGTGAAAAGGCCATTGTCAAAGCCACAGCGAACGTCACCCGCCAGATGTTGGTCGAGGCGCTGGAAGGGGCGGGTTATGGCACGGTTGACCTTGAGCTGTCTGGTGACGGCGAGCGGGAGGATGCCGAGCAGGCCGCCAGCGAGGCCGAGATTCGCCACCAGGAGCGGCGGCTGCTGATTGGCGCGCTGTTTTCGGCCCCGTTGTTCCTGTTGAGCATGGCCCGCGACTTCGGGCTGCTGGGCATGAGCGGGCATGAACCCTGGGTGAATCTGCTGTTTTGGGCGCTGGCCACGCCGGTGCAGTTTTACGTCGGCTGGGACTACTACGTGGGCGGCTACAAAGCCCTGCGTAATGGTTCTGCCAACATGGATGTGCTGGTGGCGCTGGGTTCCAGCGTGGCGTATCTGTACAGCATCCTTGTCACGCTGGGCCTGCTGGGGGGGCACGTCTACTTTGAGACGGCGGCGGTGATCATCACCCTCATTGTTGCCGGTAAGCTGTTGGAGGTGCGGGCCAAGGGGCGCACCAGTGAGGCCATCAAGAAACTAATGGGCCTGCGGGCCAAAACGGCCCGTGTGCTGCGGGGTGGCGTGGAGGTGGACATCCCCGTCGACCAGGTACGCGTGGGTGATGTAGTTTTCGTGCGGCCTGGCGAGAAGATTCCGGTGGATGGGGTGGTGCTGGAAGGCGTCAGCGCCGTCGATGAGAGCATGATCACGGGCGAGAGCCTGCCCGTGGACAAGTCGCCGGGCATGGAAGTCATCGGCGCGACGATCAACCGGCAGGGGCTGCTCAAGTTCGAGGCCACCCGGGTGGGGCGCGAGACCGCCCTGGCCCAGATCATCCGGTTGGTGGAGCAGGCGCAGGGCAGCAAAGCGCCGATCCAGAAGCTGGCTGACCAGGTCGCCGCTGTATTCGTCCCGGCGGTGATCGTCGTCGCCCTGGTGACGTTTGCCCTGTGGATGCTGGGCACGGGCGACTTCACCGCGTCGCTGGTCCGCCTGATCGCCGTGCTGGTGATCGCCTGCCCGTGCGCGATGGGACTGGCGACGCCGACGGCCATCATGGTGGGCATGGGCCAGGGTGCTGAGGCAGGCATTCTCTTCAAAAACAGCGAGTCGCTGGAACGAGCCCATCAACTCACCGCGGTCGTGCTGGACAAGACCGGTACGCTCACCCGAGGTGAGCCAAGCGTGACCGACATTGTGGTCAGCCGGGACGCCGGCCGGGACGAAGCCCAACTTCTGGCGCTGGCCGCCAGCGCCGAGCGGGGCAGCGAACATCCCCTGGGCCAGGCGATTGTGCGGGTCGCCAGGGGGCGGGCGATCCCGCTGAGCGAGCCGCGTCATTTTGAGGCGGTGGCCGGCCAGGGCGTCCGGGCGGAGGTTGAGGGGCATGAGGTGCTGCTGGGCAACCGGTCGCTGATGGTGGCTCATCGCGTGTCCCTGAACGGCCTGGAAGCCGAGGCCCAACGTTTGCAGGGCGAAGCCAAAACCGCGATGTGGCTGGCCGTCGATGGGCAGGCCAGCGGGGTGATCGCCGTGGCCGACACCATCAAGGAAGGATCGGTGGAAGCGGTGAGGCGTCTGCACGGGCTGGGTCTGACAGTGGTCATGATGACCGGCGATAACCAGGCCACGGCGGAGGCCATCGCGGCCCAGGCCGGGATCGACCGCGTCTTTGCGGAGGTCAAGCCTGAGGACAAGGCCGCTTACGTCCAGCGGTTGCAGGAGGAGGGGTACCTGGTCGGCATGGGCGGTGACGGGATCAACGACGCGCCGGCGCTGGCCCAGGCGGACGTGGGCATTGCCATCGGCACCGGGACCGACGTGGCGATAGAAGCCGCCGACGTCACCCTGATCAGCGGCGACCTGCGCGGCGTGCCACGCGCCATTGGGTTGAGCAAGGCCACCATGCGCATCATCAAGGAGAACCTGTTCTGGGCGTTCGGCTACAACACAGTGCTGATTCCGGTGGCGGCGGGCGTGCTGGCCCCGCTGGCCTGGGTGCCCGGCTTTCTCCAGCAGCTCCACCCCATCCTGGCCGCCCTGGCGATGGCCTTCAGCAGTGTGTCAGTGGTAAGCAACAGCCTCCGCCTAAAAGGATTGGTGTATCAATCAAAAGACTGACTACAATGGTGTCTGAGCCATTTTAGTTGGTAATTGAGGATTCAATACATGCAAGCTGTTGGAAGGACTCTCACTTGGAACATACATATGGGTAAACGTTTTCTAAACGCAGATCAGTTCATTGAATTGTGCAAAGAAGTAGGGCTTCACAATGTCACACTCTCAGAATTAGAGGAATACGAGCATAGGGGATGGATGTATCCCGCTGCACGTTTAGTTATGCCTACAAATTACGCTCAGGCGTTTTGGAACAATCAGCTAACGGGTGCAGAGTTTCAATTCGACGATGTATATCGTCCGTATCACGAACTTGAGATGACGCTCCGTTATAGTTATCCACCATCACATATAAGTCCTAGTGAAACGGATTTGCGTCATCCGATAGACAAGGCATGGGGAAAAGTTGAAGGACTTCACAGTCCCAAAGACGAAACTTATCAATCATGGGATAGTTACAATATCTCGATTGAAGACAATCCATTCTCTACGACGACTCATTTTTATCACTACTGGCAAGTCTACGAACTTTATCAGGTTCGCAGAGAACATAAGGGAATGTATCAGGATTACACTCAACAATTCCCTAAATCTCTTGAGTTTGGCGACATTGAAGCATTAGTTCCATTTTTTGACGCACTATCCTACTTTCAGCACTTATACCGCAGTCGCTATCGGCAGATAGTTGATCCAATTCAGCCTGATGCTGATGGTTATGCGACATTTGATATTCAACAGCAACAAGACATCGAACAGTCAGCGCGCAATTACGCCACGCAAACTTTAGTGATGTATCGCTTAAACGAAAGTGATCTTTACAATGCTCTAAAGGGTATGCTGTTTCTCCACCACTGCTATGAACAATCCGAACGATATAAGTTAGCTGAAACACTCAAATTTGATGTCTGGCGTATGGTGGAACTGATTGGATTTGCGTTTTCAGTTTCATCTGAAGCCATTTCAGATCGAATTGGCTATGTCGGTAATGGCATGTCTAACCAAAAGAGTTTGGAGATATTGTTCCCGAATAGACGGAAGATAACGCGAGAAGAGGCGGGGAAAATACTGGCAAGTATTTCCACAGACTATAATAAGACGACTCAAAATCATCAGTTTTCTTCGCAAGACAAAGATGAATTGTTGGATTTTGTCGAGGCAACTGACCTCGCGGTATTTGAGTATGCATTAGTGGAGTTAAATGAGACCTATTTCAATAGAACGTCATGGTATGCGGAGGAAGCTTTTCTTCGCCTCAAATCAGTTGCTTCTTTTCCAGAGAGTTTAATGCGAGAGCTAATTATTAGGAGCGGCGATTCAGCTCTGCAAGCTGTTTTGAATACTCCTAGAAGCGGTATGGGAACGTTTATTCAAAGTCTTTACCAAGCTAAATATCGGCACACGATATGGAATGAGTATGTCACAGCGGGGCATAGAGATGCCAACAATGTACAAGATTTCAAGACTAACACTACGCACCTGATCTCGATAAAGGTGAGAGCGACAAATGAAAATCAGTTTATAGGTATAGATTTGTCTCTTGCCGCGCTTTTGAGAAACTTCACCCATCACCATTCTGTCGTACAGACAAATTTGCTGAGGGGTCAATATGTTCACAGCGTGAGAGCCATTTTGAATACGGCTTTCTTCGTATGGAAAGATGCAAAAAGTCGGGGATGGGTTTGAGCCGAAACTTACTCTATCAAGATAGTCCACCTTTGCTAGGTTAAGCGGTTTCAGACTGCCGCAGCAATGGTGATTCTTATTCTGGGGTAATCGTGGTGACAAACAGCTTGCGTCTGCGCCGCACCCGATTGAACTGAGACACTGGGGCGGCGCGCCCGGCCTGGAATGGCCTTGGGGGCCAGTTGTCCGGGCCGGGGCCGTGGCTGTTGAGGGTGTTGCTCCTGGCAGTTTTGACTTCCTTTTACAAACTTTACAAGTGGGTCGGTTTATGATATATTTATAGTGCTATAGTTGCATAGTAGCGGCTATTGGATCGTCCCTTTGGGCGGTCCCTTAATTTTAACTGACCCCTGAACACAGCCCCGGCTGTGTTTTGTGCGCTTGGGTTTTTTCTGGTGAGGGTAGGAAATGGCTGACCAACCCAATTACCTGACGGCGGAAGGCCTGAAGGAACTGGAGGCACGGTTGGAGTACTTGCGGAACGTGCGGCGGCAGGAGGTGGCCACCCGTCTGCGCCTGGCCATGGAGGAAGGCGGCGAGCTGGTCGAGAACGCCGAGTACGAAGACGCTAAAAATGAGCAGGCCTTCGTCGAGGGTGAGATTCTCCGCCTGGAGTCCATTCTCAGTAATGTCCAGATCATCGAGTCCGACGGGCGTAAAGATATTGTTGGCCTGGGCGACCGTGTGACGGTGCAGGAAGTTGGCTACCCCGAAACCGAGGTTTATTACATTGTGGGCGCGGCGGAGGCCAACCCAAGTGAGGGGCGGATATCCCACAAAAGCCCACTGGGTCGGGCGCTGATTGGGTGCAAGGTCGGCGACCGGGTCACGGTTAAAGCGCCCGATGGCGACATCGAGTTTGAGATCAAGGCGATTGAATGAGTCCGTGCCTTCGGTGGTAGTGGTGAAGAATTGACTGATGAGGCATGAAAAGGCACTCTTGGATAAACGACAAAGTCTATCCGAGTACCTTCTCATGATGCAGACGATTGTAACCCATGAATGCCCAGGGTGTGGAAGCCTGGACTTGGTGAAAAACGGCCATGATTACATAGGATCGCAGAAATACCACTGCAAGACCTGCAACCGCTCTGGCACATTGCACGCGCAGCGTGGCTACGATCAGCAGACACGCAGCCAGGTGCAACGTGCGCTGCTGGAACGGGTGAGCCTGCGGGGCATCGAACGGATATTTGGTGTTTCGCGGCGGACGGGGGCGGACTGGCTGGCAATGTGGGGCCAACACCTGCCGCTGTACCAGTAAGACCTGATTGCCATCAGGGTCCTCAAGATTAAACCACTTTACGCCTAAGCCTGGGCCGAACAGAAAGAGTTTTCCGAAATTGAGGGTGAGGTTCGAACCTAAATCTGCGAAAACCTCTTTCTTTTTTCAGGTGATCCGTTCTCAAATTTAGCTGTCTGTGCAAATTTAGACCCTTAGCGAGCCACGGAACGCCCTAGCGCTATAGAAAGAGGGCGCACTGTTATGATACACGAAGACATTGCCGTAGCGGCGATCAGCAAAGAGGGCGCCGCCGAGTTTTCTAATATCCGAAGGTGTTTTCACCCAGCTCGACGTTTTCGTATCGAAATTTCCAAGTTTCTGCAAGTCTCGATATTGTTCTTCCGTTAAAAGTTCAATGCCCATGGCGGCTGCCATATCGATAGCGTTACCTTCTGGATGCACCCCTCGTTTTTCCCTCGCCTCCTGCCCTTCACGGTCGTAACAAACATTTCTGCGGCCTTTAGGACTTTCCGCTGAACAATCATAAAAAATGTATTCGCCCGTCTTTTTATCATGACCAACAACATCCGGTTCACCGCCAGTTCTTTCCATTTCATTGAGTGACCACAGTTTTTCCGTATTAGCTTCCAGCTTTGCTTGTACTTTAGCCCATTCAAGACCTTTATGGCGGTTCATGTTTTTCTCAAAACGGGCTTTCAAGGCGCTGAGTAGTTCTTCACGTTGTTCTGCTGACAACTCCATGTAGGATTCCTTTCCACGCTCATAAACGAAAATGACACGCATGTTCTGCAAAAAGAGAGTGTACAAGAAGATACTTCATCAGTCAAAATGTCGCCACTACCCCTTCGGTCTACCGTTGGCCTGTCTGGGATCGGGTGGACAGGCCGATTTTTTTTTGTAAACGCGGTAGAATAACCGCTGTTTGCTGGCCGGTTATTACGTCACAAGGATGAGTTTCCATGACTCTTGCACCACTGCCCGATTCGGTCGATGACTTTGACGGACTGAACTGGGAGGCCATTGCCCCTTACTACGAGGAATTGCAGCAGCGGGCGCTGACGCCGGGTACAGTGGGGGACTGGCTGCGCGACTGGTCGCATCTGGAATCCCTGCTCCACGATACCTTCACCCAACTGCACATCGCCTACGATCTGGACACGGCGGATGAGGAAAAGCAAGCCGCCGCCGAGAAGTTTATCACCGAGATCAACCCCAAGCGGCAGCTCGCCCAGCAGCCGCTCAAGAAGAAGCTGATCGATAGCGGCTATGATTCCTCCAATCACGCCATCATGCTGCGCAGTTTCCGTAATGAGATCGAGCTATTCCGTGAGGAAAACGTGCCCCTCATGGCTGAGTTGGGACAGCTCTCGATGCAGTACCAGAAGATCATGGGCGCGATGACGGTCGAGTTTGATGGGGAGGAGCGCACCATCCCCCAACTGCGACCGTACCTGCTCAGAACCGACCGCCGTGTCCGGGAAGCGGCCTGGCGCGCCGGGCGTGAGCGGCAGATGGCCGACCGTCAGCAGTTGCATGAGCTGTTTGACCGGATGATCAGGTTGCGCCACCAGATCGCGCGTAACGCCGGCTTTGCCAACTATCGGGACTACATGTTCCGTGAGATGGAACGGTTCGACTACACGCCGGAGGACTGTAAGGCTTTCCACGCGGCCATTGAGCGGGTGATCGTGCCCGCTGTGCAGCGCCGGTTGGCGCGCCGCTGTCAGCAGATGGGTCTGGATTCCCTGCGACCGTGGGACCTGGCCGTCGATCCGTTGGGGCGCGAGCCGCTCCATCCCTTTGAGCGGGTCGACGCCTTGATCGGCCAAACGGGCGATATCTTCAGGCAGCTTGACCCCACCCTGGCCGGTTACTACGACACCATGGCCACGGAGAGCCTGCTGGAACTGGAAAGTCGAAAGGGCAAAGCGCCCGGCGGTTATTCGACCTCCTTTCACCTGCGGAAGCGCGCTTTTATTTTTATGAATGCCGTCGGCGTGCACGATGATGTGCAAACGCTGCTTCATGAGGCCGGGCACGCTTTTCACACGTTTGAGCGGAGCCATTTGCCGCTGATATGGGAGAGGAATATTCCCATGGAGATCGCCGAGGTGGCCTCGATGGCGATGGAATTGCTGGCGGCTCCGTATCTGGCCGAGTTTTATGACGACGGCGAGGTGCGGCGGGCGCGCGTCGAGCATCTCGAAGGCACGATGGACTTCCTGCCCTATATGGCGGTGGTTGATGCGTTCCAGCACTGGCTGTACGAGAATCCAGAACACTCCCACGAGGAGCGCGATGCCAAGTGGCTGGAGCTGCATGAGCGCTTCAAGCCTGGCGAGGACTGGTCCGGCCTGGAAGAAGAGCGCGCTTCGTACTGGCAGCGGCAGTTACACATCTACGAGGTGCCCTTCTATTATGTCGAATACGGCATTGCGCAGGTGGGCGCCTGGCAGGTGTGGCGCAACAGTCTGGCTGATCCGGCCAAGGCGCTGGCCGATTACCGGGCCGCTTTGGCGCTGGGGTACACCCGGCCGCTGCCGGAGTTGTACGCGACTGCCGGGACAGAACTGGCGCTTGGTGATGAGGCGCTGCTGGGCGAACTGGTCGCCCTGATTGAGCGGCAACTGGCGGAGTTGGAAGGAGCGGCCTAACAACCGATGTCCTGGGAACCGACGAATGTTGAAAGAGATCGGCTGGAGAAACTGGCCCGCCTGGAGGAAGCCGGCATAGACCCCTATCCGCCACGGGTGACCCGCACGCACGGCGCTGCCGAGGCTATCGCCGCCTATGAGGCCGTCGAGGTGAATGGCGATGCGGCGGCGGTGGAGGTGACGGTTTGTGGTCGCGTTCGCCGCCAGAACGTCAAGGGGAAGGTGGCTTTCTGGCACATTGAGGACGGCACCGGGCGGGTGCAGTTGATGATTCGCCAGGATGATGTGGGTGAAGAGACCTATATGCTGGTCAAGGCCAAAGACATCGAGCTGGACGACTTTGTGCAGGCCACCGGCACGATGATGCGCACGCGCGCGGGCGAAGTAAGCGTCCAGGTCTTCGAATTGAAGCTGCTGGCTAAAGCGCTCAGTCCATTGCCAGTGATCAAGGAGAAGGTGGAAAAAGACGGCAGCGTGACCCGCTTCGGCGCTTTTACCGATGTGGAAAGCCGTTATCGCCAGCGGTACGCCGATCTGGCGGTGAACCCTGAGGTGCGCGAGGTGTTCCGCGCCCGCGCCCGGACGGTCAGCGCCATTCGCCGCTTCCTGGATGACGAGGGATTCCTGGAGGTGGAGACGCCGATTTTGCAGCCGCTTTATGGTGGGGCGGCAGCCCGTCCGTTTGTCACCCATCACAACCAGCTTGACCAGGACCTCTACCTGCGCATCAGCTTTGAGTTGTATCTCAAGCGGCTGCTGGTCGGCATGTATGATGCCGTCTACGAGATCGGGCGCGACTTTCGTAACGAAGGCGTCAGCTTCAAACATAACCCGGAGTTCACCCAGGTTGAGTTCTACAAAGCCTACATTGACTATCACGGTGTGATGGACATCACGGAGCGGCTGATCGCCTATGTGGCCGAGGCGGTGACCGGCAGCACCACCATCACCTACCAGGGGCACACCATCGACCTCGCTCCCCCGTGGCCGCGCCGGAAGTTGCGGGATGTCATCCGCGACCAGACCGGCATTGACTATATGGATTATCCCGATGCCGGGTCGCTGAGCGCAGCCATGAAAGCGCGGGGTCTGGAGGTCAAGCCCGGCAGCACCTGGGGCGAACTGGTCGACGATCTGCTGGGCAAACAGGTGGAGCCGCACCTGATCCAGCCCACCTTTGTCCTGGACTATCCGCGTGACATCTCGCCGTTTGCCAAGATGGTCCCCGGGGACGACCGGCACGTGGAGCGGTTTGAGTTTTTCATCGGCGGCATGGAGATGGGCAACGCCTTCACCGAGCTGAACGACCCGCGCGACCAGGAGGCGCGTTTCCTGGAGATGGGTCGGCTGTACGACGCGGACGATGAGCAGGCCGCCCCGCTGGACGAGGACTACCTGAGGGCCATGCGCTACGGCATGCCTCCCAACGGCGGTTGGGGGATGGGCGTTGACCGGCTGACGATGTTGCTGACCGATCAACGGAGCATTCGTGACGTGTTGCTTTACCCCCACCTGCGGGAAAAGGAGTAATTTACAGGGTCGGGTATTGTGCCCGACCTTGTTTTATATGGCGGCACGATCTTGCAGTTCGGGAGACCATCTCTGGCCTCCTGGTGGGCCGTGACCAGGCCGACGCTGCCGCTGCGGCTTTCTGTTGAAGGGGGTGGCAGGGATCACCGACGGTGGTTCCGCCGATGCCGCCGTTGGTCCGGGACGCCCCTCCCTAACCGTATTTGTTCATCAGGATGTCGATCAGGGCGCTGACATTGCCGGACGAAGCATCCCGCCCGGCCATCAGAGAACCCAGGCCCATGGTCAGGCCGCTCTTGGATTGGCGGTCTTCGACATCCATATCCAGCTCGTCAAACGCTTCCGGCTTGAGGTTCCGTAACATCCTGACCTCCGCCTGAGTGAGTTCGTAGCCGGCAATGGCTTCGTCGATGTTTTCCAGGAGGCGTTTGCGGAAGCCCTCGTCGGTCAGGGCTTTGGTGATGATGGCTGTCAGTCCTTCGGTTGGCATGGTCTGTCTCCCCGGTGATGGATGGCCACAGGAAGTGTGGTTTATCCAGGCACTCCCAGTATAACCCATAATTCGCCAGGTTTGGGATAGTCCCCCGTCAGCGGGTTGCTTATGCTACAATAGGGGCTGATCGTTGATAGTTGCTGGATGGGACGCTCATGCAACCGGCTTCTTCACAAACCGGGTTAACAGAGGAAACGGCCATCCCCCGTCGTACTCACAGTTTTGGGCGAGCGCGCCGTCGTCAGATGGCCCGAAAGGCCCGTCGTCAGGTCGCAGGCGGGAGACGGCTCCTGCCCCCTGAAGGGCTATTGCGTATAAGGGGTCTGGCGGGCCTGCTGGGTAACCGGGCAGGCGGTTTGCGGGGAGGCCTGCGGGTCCTGGTGCCTGGGCGGGTAGTGCTTGTTGGGGTGGCTCTGGTGGTCCTGGTGGCGGTCTTTTCGGTGGCCGCGATGTATGCCTCCAACGCTGTTTTGCCCGGCGTTTCGGTCGCCGGGGTCGGCCTTGGCGGCCTGGGCGAAGCTGACGCCGTGGCTGTCCTGCGAGAATCCTGGTCGCAGCAGAGTCTGACCCTGCGTGACGGGAACCGTACCTGGCAGGTCGCTCCGTCGGAACTGGGATTCCAGATCGATGCGGTGACCTCCGTCCGCCGGGCATTCAACTATGGGCGCGGGCAGGGGGGACTGAGCGCGATGTTTGATGCCCTGTTGTCGGGTGTTGATCTGGAGCCGGTGATCATGTTCGATATCGACCGGGCGCGGAGCGGGTTGCTGCACTATGCTCCCCTGATCAACATTCCTCCCCAAAATGCTGCCCTCGAAATGCAAGGCGTGATCGCCACCCATATCGCCGCCACCGACGGCCGGCGGTTGAATGTGCCGGAGTTAACAGCAGCGTTGGGGGCCGAGCCGGCCCGCGTGATCGCCGGAGGCATCATTGAGCTGCCGATGTCCGCGGTGGCTCCGGCAGTCGCTGATGCAACGCCGCTGGTCGAATACGCGCAGACGCTGTTGCAACGTCCGTTGGTTATCGAGGCCTACGACCCGGTGGAAGACCGGGGTTACCCGTTTACGGTGGAGCCGGAGCAGTGGGGGCAGTGGCTGGATACGAAGCTGGTCTACCATGAGACCGGGCCACGCCTTTACCTCTCCCTCTCGAAACCGCCGGTCCGTGACTACCTGGAACAGCAGATGCGCACGCTGCCAGAGCCGCTCACCCTTGATATTGAGGACGGCATCCGGGCCATGCAGGAGGCCGTCACAAACGGTACGCTGAACACCTGGGTCACGGTGCGCTATCTGCCGACCGTGCACACTGTGCAGCGAGGCGAAACCGCCTACAGCATCTCACGTTCGACTGGCCTCCCCTTCTACCTGATTGAGCAGGCCAATCCTGACCGTGATCTGGCCGAATTATATGTGGGCGATCAAATCACCTTGCCCTCACGGGATGTGATGTTGCCGCTGCGCCCGGTGCGGGGGAAGCGCATCGTCGTTGATCTGAGCGAGCAGCGCCTGTGGGGGTACGAAAACGGCCAGATCATTTATGAGTGGCCGATCTCCAGCGGCATCAGCACCGCGCCGACCTCCGCTGGCTTTTTCCAGATTCTAAGCCATGAAGAAGTCGCTTCCGGTAGCAGCTACGCCCTGTGCGCGAACGATCCTGAATCCGGCCTCAACTGCGGCCAGTGGAAGATGCACTGGTTTATGGGGATCTATGAGATCGTGCCTGGCTTGATGAACGGTTTTCATGGGGCGGTGGAGCTGCCTAACGGGACGTACCTGGGTGGTGGGCAGGTGGGCCGCCCATTTACCTATGGCTGTATCATGTCGCTTGAGGAAAACGCCATTGAGCTTTACAACTGGGCCGAAGAGGGGGTTGTGGTGGAGATCAGGCAGTGAGCCTGGGGACAGCGGTGGGTTACAGGACAGGGGGCGATCCACCCCGGTGAGCCGGCGTAGGGGCCACAGCCGACCTGGCAGCGCATGGCTGCGCCAGGAATCATGGTCATCCTTTGTTCCCAGGGCGGGTCTTTATAAACGGCAGTCTGTTATAGCGGCGGCGGGGCGTCCTCTTCGGCGAGTGCCATCAGCAGCCATCGTTCATCCTCTTCCAGATTGGCCGTGAGCAGCAGATCAGGGCGGCGCTGCCAGGTTCGTTTCAGCGCCTGCTCGCGCCGCCAGCGGGTGATGCGGGCGTGATGACCGCTGATCAGGACATCCGGCACCCTCAACCCTCTGAACTCGGCAGGACGGGTGTAATGCGGTCCTTCTAGCAGGCCGGTGGCGAGGCTATCGTTGGCGGCGGCTCCTTCTGCGCCCAGAACGCCGGGAAGCAGCCGGGCCAAAACGTCGATTAAAACCATGGCCGGGAGTTCTCCGCCGGTCAAGACGTAGTCGCCGATGCTGATCTCATCCGTCACCATCAACTGACACACCCGCTCGTCCACCCCTTCGTAGTGACCACAGATCAGGGCCAGGTGAGGCTGTTTGGCCAGCTCCTGGGCGATGGACTGGGTCAGGACGCGGCCCTGTGGCGACAACAGAATCACGGGTATACGGCCCAGAGCCTCACCCAGCACCGCCTCCACCGCGGCCACAATCGGCTCAACCTTCATGATCATGCCGCCACCGCCACCATAGGGCGTGTCATCGGTGACATGATGTTTATCGGTGGTATAATCGCGGATATTGTGCCGGATGACGGTCAGCAGGCCGTTTTCCTGCGCTCGTTCGAGGATGCTCTCGGTCAGCGGCCCGGTGAACATTTCCGGGAACAGGGTGAAGACATCGATGCGCATGGCGTGCACGCTTCCTGGGACCGGGTAGCCGATTGCTCCGGTTTCCTGTACAATTCTCTCCAATTATACCTGCACAGATTGATCGGGTGTCTCCTTCCAGCCCTATTTGAGCATAAGTTGAGATTCTGGTAGCGGAGAGTACAGAATGGTCCAGTCACTAGTCGGTCATACTTTGGGTAAATACGATATTGTGGGCCTGTTAGGTAAAGGTGGGATGGCGTCGGTTTATAGGGGTTACCAGCGCGACGTAGACCGCTATGTGGCGGTGAAAGTACTGCCGCCGCATCCGGGCCAGGACACGCAGTACGTCCAGCGGTTTCGCCTGGAGGCGCGCACGATCGCCCGCCTGCAACACCCCTATATTTTGCCCCTGTACGATTACGGCGACCAGGAGGGCGTTTTGTACCTGATCATGCCGTTCGTGGAAGGGGGGACGCTGCGCGATCGGATTGAGGAAGGGCCATTGCCGCTGCCAGCGGTCGAACGCATCCTCAACCAGATGGCCTCCGCGCTGGATTATGCTCACCGGAATGGCATGATCCACCGCGACATCAAACCGGACAATATCTTGTTGAACAGCGAGGGCGATGCCTTGCTGGCCGACTTCGGCATCATCAAACTGGTGGAAGGCCAATCCCATTTGACCCCCACCGGCGGGGTGGTCGGGACTCCGGCCTACATGGCTCCTGAACAGGCTCAGGGATTACCGGCTGCCGCCAGTTCGGATATCTACTCCCTCGGCGTGGTCGTTTACGAAATGTTGGCGGGTACACTGCCTTATACCGCCGACACGCCGATGCAGATTCTGTTTCAGCACATCACGGCCCCCGTTCCCGACATCAATGAAGTGGTGAGGGACCTGCCACCTGGGATTGAGCCGGCGATGCGACGGGTGCTGGCGAAGGAGCCGGAAGCGCGCTTTGTCACCGCTGGCGATTTCGCGGCGGCTTTTTCCCGCGCCCTGCGGCAGTCTGAGGGTGGGACGGTGCGGTCGGCCCAACGGACGGAGACAGCGGGCGAGCGCGCCGTTTACCAGACGCCATCGCCGGTCTCTAAAACGCCTGTATCTCAAGACGTTCAGCCAAGCCGGGCGGGCGAGACGGCACCGGTGGCGGGGCGTATGCATGTCAGCAACATCTGGCTGCCGCTGGTCGGCGTCGTGATGCTGGCCTTGCTCGCCGTTGTCATAGGGCTGTTGGTGATATCACTCAATCGGGGGCCGGTGGTTGTGGTCGCCAATCCCACGGCGGCCACGCCGGGGCAGGCCAGCCCGGACACGACTATCGCCGCCAGCGCGCCGACGGCTGTCGCGTCGCCCACCCGCCGACCCACGGTTACGACTGTGCCCACGTTTGGTTCGGCGAGCTTTGGCACGACCCACGCTCTGGGGGATACGGTCAATCTTCGGCTGGAAAATCTGCCCTCAGTTGCTGAAGGCTCGTTTTATGTGGCCTGGTTGTCGGCTCTGGCGAGCGGCCAGACGATGAGGTTGGGCCGTCTGTCGGTCGATGCTTTTGGCAATGGCGTGCTGTCGTTCACCGATCCTGAGGAGCGGGTGTTGCCGAGCGCCTTTAATGCCGTGTTGATCACCCGCGAGGATCGGCTTGGGGACTCGCCGACCGGCGACGTGGTTTATAGCGGTTATGTGCCGCCGGAACTCTCGGACGGACTGAGTGAGATTCTGGTCAGTTCGTCGGTGGGGCGGCCAGGGGAAAGCCTGCTGGCCGATGCCCTCGCCGAGGCGGATATCGCCACGAACCATGCGGGGATGGCCGCCGGCTCGGACACCCTGGGCGGTATGCAAGCCCATATAGAACACGTCCTCAATATCCTTCAGGGGACGACAGATGATCTGAATGGCGATGGTCGTCCCGAGAATCCGGGGTTGGGCCTTGGCCTGCCCCTGCTGCTCGGTGGCATCGACCAGAGTCTGCGGAGCGTGTCTGACGTCTCTGACGCCTGGCCGAATCTCCAGAGCAATCTCGAGCTGGTGAACGTCTGTCTCGCCAACGCTCGCGGTCGGATGGATAACATTGTGGCAACCGGTCGTCAAGTCTTGGGGTCCGACAGTCTGGAGGAGGCGGCTCCCCAGGCGCAGGCCGTGGTTCGCCTGGTGGCGGAACTGGTCAATGGCGTTGACCTGAATGGCAACGGCCAGGTTGAGGCATTTGAGGGTGAGTGCGGCTTGCAGCAGGTGGGGACGTATGGTGCCGCGGTCGGCGGCATGGTGATCGTTCAGGGCCCGCCCCCGTCATCGTAGAGCAGTTGCCGAGTTCACGGTTACCCCGCCAGGGCGCGTCCCGGCGTGCTTGTGCTATAATGAACGCGTGCGGTGACAACCCAGCGCGGCGCGTCCTCCTTATAGCACCTATGAGGGTATATCCGTGGACCTGCGCACACCCAGGGAGAGGCAACGGGATCGAATCGAGATCACCATTGGCGTGGTGTTGATCGCTGCTGTCCTGGCGTTTGGCACGCTGTTCATCGTGGCGCGGACGACCAATGTTTTTGAGGAAGTGCCAACGCCGACGCCCACCGTGGAGCCAACGGCGACTGTCAACCCGGACACGATACCGTTGACGTTTACGCCAATCCAGTTTACGTCCCGGGTGTCCTATGGCGGCTCTTTGGTCGTCGAGATATTCACCGATCCGGGCACGCAGTGCCGGATAGTGGCCACGGTGTTCTCGCTGACTGCCGGAAATTACCAGAATCGTGTTTTGGTCGACGCCGTGACGGATGGCACCGGGGTCTGCCGTGGCACCATGCCGGTCGACACCCAGATAGCGGCCGGTGAGCACACCGTGGGTATTTCCCTGCGCAACGGTGGCCGTTCCCAGCAGGTGCGCTGGTCCTTTCAAGTCTCCCCATGAGGAGCCGTGCCGGGTGGGACGTTCATTTTCTCACCAGCTTTTCACTTCAACTGGCCCTGGCGAATGTTATCATTAGGTGATGGAGACCATCCGAATCATGCATGATGCACGGTTGCTTGCCGATGTCCAGGCCGTGGTGATGGACATGGATGGCGTGTTATGGCGGGGAGAGGAAGCCTTTGACGGCCTGACGCCGTTTTTTGACTTTCTCCACGACCAGGCTATCGCCTTTGCGTTGGCCACCAACAATAGCACTCAAACGGTCGGCGCATATGTTGAGCGGCTGAACAGCCTGGGCTATCGGGTGACGCCGGAAAATGTGGTCACTTCGGCAGTGGCCACGGCGGAATATATCCGGGCTCATTATCCGGCGGATGCGCGCGTCCATATCCTGGGGGAGACGGGGCTGGTGGAGGCCATGCGCGAGGCCGGATACGAATCGGTGGATGCCGACGCCGATGTGGTGGTCGTGGGGATGGACCGCGCGCTCACCTATGAAAAACTGAAACGGGCGACGTATCTGATCCGCCAGGGGGCGCGGTTTATTGGCACCAATGCCGATGTGACGTTCCCCATGCCGGACGGGTTGGCGCCCGGCGCGGGCAGCATCCTGGCGGCATTGCAGGCCAGCACCGGGCAACAGCCTCTGGTGATCGGCAAGCCTGAGCCGATCATGTTTGAGTTGACGATCACGCGCCTGGGCGCGCCTGCGGAAAAGACATTGATGGTGGGCGATCGTCTGGAGACGGATATTGTGGGGGCGCAGCGAGCCGGGTTGCGGACGGCGCTGGTCTGGAGCGGGGTCACCACGCCGCAGATGTTGGCCGCCAGTGGCCTGCAGCCCGATCTGGTATTGGACGATCTCCGGGCGCTGCACCGCGCCTGGGTAGGGCAGCGGATGGGATAGCGTGAGCTGGCCAGATGGTCGGTCGATGGGGGTGATCTTTGGTTATCAAGAGGTACTGGTATGGACAACCGACGACTGTTGAACGCTACAGTGGGATTGGCGGCGGGCCTCCTGGCCGTTCTGACGGTCAGCCGTCCAGCGGCCCGAGGGCAGGACTCAATTCAAATCCTGCATGATGAGGTGACGATTGAGTATCCCTATTCGGTGTCGATTGATCTCTCGGCCATGTCCAGCGCGGCGCCGATCACGACGGTGCGCATTTTTTGGCAGGCAGGCCCCGAAGATACTTTTCACGTCCAGCCGCTCACCTTCCGGCCGGCACGCTCGGTGGATTTGCGCTTTCCTCTGAGTCCGCAGTTGTTGAGTCTGCCGCCCTTCACTCAGATTTCCTATCGCTGGCAGATTCGCGATGAACTGGGCAATCAATTGACCACCGAGAGCCGGACGGTGGAATACGAGGACACCCGCCACGAGTGGCAGGAACTCAGTAACGAGCGCCTCCGGGTGTTGTGGTATGATTTAGATTCGTCATTTGCCCAGGCGTTGCTGGAGATAGCGGATGCGGCCTATCTGCGGCTGGCGGACGCTTTCGGCGTGGAACTGGACAGCCGCCCGGTAATCGTGATTTACCCCAACCAGGCGGATTTTGCCGAATTTCAACGGTTCCTGAACAACCTGGAATTTGTGGTGGGGCGCTACTTCCCCGGCCATAACATCACGGTCAATCTGGTGACGCCGGAGATGCCTCGCGCCGTCTATGAAGCGACCATCGCCCATGAGCTATCCCACCTGTACAGCGACAACTTTTATATCGGGTTTGCCCGTATTCCTCTTTGGTTGGAGGAGGGACTGGCGACATACAACGAGGCGCTTAACCGGGACGACGACCTGCGCGCCGTGCGGCGGGCGGCGGCGCAGGGTGAGCTGATCCCGTTTATCGATTTGCCACAGGCGATTCGGCATCCCAACGTTGCCCTGGCCAATCTGGCGTACAACGAAGGCGCGACGGTGCTGGCCTTCATCGAAGAAAGATGGGGGCCGGACGGGCTGTCGGACTTCCTGGCCGCCTTCCGTCGTACCACCAGCGTCGGCCAGGTCACGGCGTCCCTGTTTGGCCTCACGATCGCTGAATTTGAGATGGGCTGGCGGGCGTGGCTGGGGTATCCGGTGGATGAAGTGCCCCAGATGATGCCGACGGCGACGTTGATCCCGCTTAACATCCCGACACCGACGTTTGTTTTTCCCTCGGGTTGATGGGGGCTGTTTTCAAACGGCCTGACCGGTTCACCGGTTTGTATTGCTTCTGGGGAGAGTTGACCATGCGTGACAAATCTGATCGTTATCCATTGGCGCTGGGCAGCTTTTTTGTTGTCGTCCTCCTTGCCCTGATCAGCCTGTTGACCTTTGGCCGGGCGGCCCTGGCGCAGGGCGGTGCCGATTTGCCTGGCGAACCGATCCCGCCACGACCAGCCGAGGTGGAGGGAGATGCCAACTGGACGATAGGGGAGTTGACGTATCAGGCTGAATTCCCGGAGGGGATCACCTTCGGGATTGAGGCGGAAAGCGATGCGGGCGCTATCGTAAGCGCGCGCGTGGTCTGGATGCATGCGCCTGGCTCCGGTTTTCAGCGCAGCCGGGGCGCTCATCTGGATGGGGAGTCGGGGCGCTGGGTGGCAACCTGGGAACCGGTTGGCGGGGATGTGCCGCCATGGGTTCTGGTCCGTTACCATTGGGAGCTGACCGACGATCAGGGTAATCGTTACTTCACCGAAGAGCGTGACGAGATTTACCCGGACGGGGATAACGCCGATTACTGGCGGCATCTGGAAAGCGAGGATGCGGTCGTCTACTGGTTCGATCTGCCTGATGAGTACGGCCAGCTGGTGATCGAAGCGATGGCCGCCCGGCGGGAGTTTTACCGTCTGGCGTGGGGTGGGTCGCTGCCTTTCCGTCCGCGGATCATCCTCTATGGCCCTGATGCTCTGGCACAATACGAGCTGGCGCTGGGCCGCCCGGCGGTGGTCGGTGGCGGCATTGTTGCCGGCACGACCAGCGAGGACTGGGGCGGGACC
The DNA here is from genome assembly GCA_034435395.1 of Anaerolineae bacterium. Classification (GTDB taxonomy): domain Bacteria; phylum Chloroflexota; class Anaerolineae; order Aggregatilineales; family Ch27; genus DAOTXK01. Next base: position 48,820 of record DAOTXK010000012.1, read on the forward strand.
GTGCAGTATATGCTGCCACGCTACACGCCTCAACTGCTGGCGTATGGTCTCGTCTTGCATGAGATGGCGCATATCTACCAGAACCAGTTTGCCCACCTGCCCGCTGACTGGTTTGTCGAAGGCAATGCGGAGTTTTTTGCCATTGAGCGAGCCGGAGATTATCGCCAGTACGCCTTCGAACGCCTTTCCAGCGGCGATCCCCTGTCCTTTGCCGGTGGGTTTTCCACACGCGGGACGACCTTCCGTGACGGCTACGAGATCGGCGCGACCATCTTCGATTATCTGGTGGAAACCTACGGCCTTGAGGCTCACCGACAGATGTGGGAGTTGATCGCGGATAATGTGCCCCAATTTGAGGCCATTGAGCGGGTCACGGGCGTGTCCATCGAGCAGTTCGAACGGGACTGGCGGCGATGGTTGGGCATCACCACGCCGCCGCCAACGCTGATCCCCTCGCCCACGCCTCTGGTCGATATCTTCACCATGCCGACGCCGACGCCAATGTCGTTTGGGGGATGACGCCCTGCCAGTAGTTTCGGTCGGGCGACTGTCCAGCACCGGGTTGCCTTTGGGCCAGTCCCAGGGATGCACGCCGGCGCTGTTACGACTACAATGGAGCCGAAGTATCGGCCCTTGGGAGGGATGTTTGTTTTGCTGTCGCCGGGCTTTTAGGCCCCTCAGTGCCGATATGGACGGGAGCGAGAGAGCCGCCGATGCGTATCTGGTCACGCCTGGGGATAGCGCTGCTGATGCTGGTGGGGGGGAGCGGCATCGTTCACCTCCAGGCTCAAGAGGACGCCCCTCCCTTTATCGAGTATCACGCGGGGGAAGTGGTTTTCCCGGCCGTGTTGCGGTTTTTGCTCCGGGTGACGGCAGAGAGGGACGCCCTCGCCAGTGCATCTCTGGAGCTTTCCCAGGGTGATCAGGTGTTTCGCAGGGGGGCTATCGACATCGATGCCAATGCGCTCAGCATAGAGCCGCTGACCTTGCTGCGTTATGAGTGGCCGATCCTGCCCGCCGACCCGCCCGTCCTGTTTGAGCCGATCCAGTACCGCTGGACGGTGGTCGATGGCGAGGGCGAGGCCCATGAAGCCGAAGGCGAAGTCCTTTTCGAGCCACGGGGTACCTGGCGACATAGCGGCGAGGCCCCTCTGTGGTTTAGCCTGGTGAACTCCAACCTGAACATGGCGGCGACCCAGCAGGCGGTGCAGGCGGCCTATGGGTTGATGGCCGAGCAGACCGGGCTTAGCCCGGCCTTTACGTGGGCCGTTATACCTCGCGGGTACACCTTCTGTACCGAGTCGAGGGACGAGGCTGGATCGGTTGTCCTGGTCACGCTGGCGGATAACGGCGATGCCTATCCGTGCAGTCAGGCGGATGCCGAACAGGTTTTCCATGAAAACGGCTTCCGGCTGTTGTATCAGCAGATTCCTGGCCTGCTGCCGTTTCAAAACGCGTTGATCGCTGATATGTTCATCGTGTTTTATGGGGAGTTCTGGCGCGGTCGGGAAGTGCCTGCCTGGTTTCGCTCTGGGCTGGCCCAGTTATATTACGTGACTTCCAACCCGCTGGCGTTGCGCCTGGTGCAGGATGCTTCCCGGGCGGATAGCCTTTTTCTGGCCGGTGATCTGAACGCGGTGCCCGCTGATCCAGCGCTGCGCACAGCCTGGGAACATCAGGCATACACGATGGTCCTCTATCTGGCTGACATGTATGGCGCTGAGGCTCCCTTTGCCCTGGCCGAGTCCGTGCCGGAGGAGGGCTTCGCGGCGGCTTTTGCTGCTCTGGTCGGCGACGATCTCGACGGATTTCTGGTGGCCTGGGAACGGTGGCTGTTTAGCGACGCCGCCGGGCGGGCCGTCGCCTGGACGCTGTACACGCCTCCCACGCCAACTTTGCCGCCGACGCGCACCCATACGCCCTTTCCGCCAACGGCTACTTCCACTCCCACGCCAACCGCCACCGCTACCATCACGGTGACACCGACGGCTACCCCTCGCGTGGTTCAGATTGTGTCGCCGTTGCCCACGTTCACGCCCTTCACGCCGCTGTCTCCGACGCCGTCCAGTACCCCGCGCCCGCCGGGCAGCCTTGACCAGCCGTCGCCTGGCGGGGGCAGCCCTGGTGGGGGCGGGGGAATTTGCCCTGCCGCCCTGGCGGGGGCGCTGTTGCCAGCAGTGGCGCTGGTTGCCGTTCATCGTCGGAAGAGGCTGGCATGATTCACGCCTATGATCTAACCCTGGACGAACTGACCGCGTTGGTGGTCGGGTGGGGATACCCTGCCTACCGCGCCCGCCAGGTCTGGCGCTGGCTTTACGTGCAGAAAGTGATCGATGTTGCCCAGATGGCCAACCTGCCGGCTGACCTGCGGGAGCGCCTGGCGGAAAACGTCCGCCTGAGCGCGCTGGAGACGGTCCGCCAGTTGTTTTCAGCGGACGGCGACACGGTCAAATGGCTGTTTCGCCTGCCGGATGGGCAACTCATTGAGAGCGTGCTCATGGAGTATGCGGGTATGCGGCGCACGGCCTGCCTCAGCACGCAGGCTGGCTGCGCGATGGGATGTGTGTTCTGTGCCACCGGCCAGATGGGCTTCGCGCGCCATCTGAGCGCCGGGGAGATCATCGCCCAGGCTGTCGCCCTGGCCCGCTGGCTGGAGGAGCATGGGGATCGGCTGAGCAATGTCGTGTTGATGGGGATGGGGGAGCCGTTCCATAACTACGATGCCGTGCTGGCGGCCATTCGTCGGCTCAACGCGCCGGAGGGTCTGGGCATCGGCCAGCGGCATATCACGCTGAGCACCGTCGGCCTGGTCCCCGAGATACGACGATTTGCCGACGAAGGTTTGCAGGTCAAATTGGCTATCAGCCTGCACGCGGCGACCGATGAGGATCGGTCGGCGCTGCTGCCGGTGAACAGGCGCTGGCCGATCGCAGACCTGTTGGACGCCTGCCGCGAGTACGTGCGGAAGACCGGGCGACGGGTGACGTTCGAGTGGGCGCTGATCGCGGGTGAGAATGACACGATACAGATGGCGCACCAGCTGGGCGCCCTGCTGCAAGGGCTGCTGTGCCATATCAACCTGATCCCGCTGAACCCCACCGCTGGCTATGCAGGAGAGGCCTCTCCTCAGGAGCGCATTCGTGCCTTTCAGGCGGTTTTGAGTGAATACGGGATCGAGAGCACGGTGCGGGTGCGGCGGGGCATTGACATCAACGCTGGCTGCGGGCAGCTCAAGGCCGAGGTTCTGGGAGCGGAGCGGGCCTGAAACCGGATTCAGTCAACCCCGATGCCCTGACCGGTATGCCGCGCGATGGCGACGAGCAGTTCTTCCGACAGCCGACTCAGATTCTCGGCGACGATCTCCGCCGTGCGGACAGATTCCAGGTTTTTCTGCGTGACATCGTGAATGTTTCGCATCGACTGGGTGATCTGCTCCAGGCCGGCGGTCTGTTGCTCGATGGCGACCATGATGTTGCGCATGGCCTCCGTGGACTCGTTCACACTGTCGGCCAGTTGGGTGATGACTTCGCCGGACTGGCGGGAGAGCTCCATGCCTTTGTCAACCTGCTGATCGCCGAGCTGAGTGGCCCGCACGGTTTGTTTCATAGCATCCTGAATCTCGCCCAGAATCGACTGCACCTGGGCCGCCGCCTCTTTGGATTGTTGGGCGAGCGTGCGGACCTCGTCCGCTACGACGGCGAACCCCCGGCCATGAACGCCCGCACGGGCGGCTTCGATGCTGGCGTTAAGGGCGAGGAGATTACTTTGCGTGGCGATCTCGCTGACGGAAGCGATGATCTCGTCGATACGCTGCATTTGTGTGGCCAGGCCAGCGATGTTATGGGCGATGACGGTCACCTGGTCGCGAATCTGGGACATACCTTCCATGGTCATACGGATGGTCTGCTGTCCACTGGCGGAGACCTCCGCCGTTTTTGCGGATAGATCGGCGACGCTGCGGGACTGATCGCGCACCTGGTTCGCCAGGGCGATGAATTCATTCAGCATGGTGACCGCCTGCGTGATGACAGCTGCCTGCTGCTCAGCGCCGCTGCCCTGTTGGGTAGTGACCATGTGGATGGCCGACGCCGCCCGCCCCAGGCCGTCCGCAGTGGCGCTGATCTGTAGGGGCAGGTTGTCCAGTTCGTTGCTCTGGCGGGCCACGGCGCTGTTGCGGGCCTGGGCCTCCAACTGCTCCGGCATCAGCAATACCACGCCCAGGTTCAGCGTGAGCAAAACCAGCTCGCCAGCCAGCAGCGTGTGGACGATCTGCGGCCCGTTCGCGTCGGGCAGGGCGGCGGCGAGGAGCATGGCCAGCACCGCAAAGGTGGCTT
>DAOTXK010000013.1:0-2904 GCA_034435395.1 Anaerolineae bacterium
GTCCACGCCCGTCCGCTCCAGCACGGCCCGCCGCAGGGCCATGAAGGAATCGTTCACCCGATCGCTCAGGTACGGCAACGGCGCTTCCACATCGCCCAACAGAATCGGGCGGTAGTAAGGCGGTTGATCCTGGGGAGAACTGATGGTCTCGGTATACAAGGGCGAATCGGTGGCCCCAGCCACAGCGCCGCCGCCAGCCATACCCTGGGGCTGCCAGGCGGTCCAGTCCGGGTCGGTGGCCCGACCATCCAGCGTGACCGCCTGACTGGCGATGCCCACCGACTGATACTGGCTGGCGACGAGCAACGTGCGCGGCCCCTGATCAAAGGCAAAGACCAGGCTGTTGCCATCCGGCGACCAGGCCGGGGCGCGCCCCCGTTCGATGGCCACTGGCTCGGCCCCTGGCGTGTGGGCTGCCAGGACGTACACCGCTTCCAGCCCGTCAACCAATGCGCTGTAAGCAACCGTCTGCCCATCAGGTGACCAGGCCGGGTGCTCTTCGTTGATGGCTGGCGTATTGGTGAGATTCCGCGCCAGCGATTCCGTCGGATCATCCAGGGACAGGCTATAGAGTTCCTGGTTGCCGTCCCGCAGCGAGACAAAAATGATCTCCCGCCCGTTGGGTGACCACACCGGCTCGAAGTCCGGTGCCGGGTCCTGAGTCAGGCGAATAGGCCCCTGGGTGCCATCCACACGCGTAATATAGATATCCAGGTTGTCTTCATGGTACGCTTCGTAGACCAGCCACTGCCCATCCGGGCTCCACGACGGCGCTCCCTCAAAACCGAGCGAAAAGGTCAGGCGCGTGACTGCACCCGTCCGCACGTCCTGAACGTACAACTCCCAGTTACCATCTCGATGGGAGGAAAACGCCAGGAAACGGCCATCCGGACTCCAGGCCGGGTTGCGATCGTCAGCCGGATGACTGGTCATCCGAATGGGGGTGTTGAAGCCGATGACAGACACCCACAGATCGTCCTGTCCATTCTGGCGGAGCGTGTAGACCAGGCTCCCGCCCGTCCGCAACGCTTCCGGACGGGGGGTCACCGTCGGCACAGCCGTGGCAAAGGGCGTCAGTTGAGGCTCCGGCGTCGTGAGCGCCGCCACCCCGGCAGGCGCGATGGGCGCCTGACCCCGATTAGCCGATGTCGCCCAGATCAAGAGCAGCACCACCGCTGCCATCATAACCACTAACAGCGCGCTGAGCGTCCGATTACGAGTCTTCAGTGGATCTTCAACCAGAACCACCGAGGCCGTCAACTCATCAGCGCGGCGCGCCATGGTGTCGAGGCGATCCTGTTCAACGCCGACGATCGCACCCCGGCGGGTCGTAAGGGCGGTCTGCTGGCCAGATGCCGCCGCGCCGCCGCTAAAACGGAGGTAAAGTCGCCTGCCGGTGGCTCCCCCGCCCTGGAGCAGTATCAGTACCACACTCGCCAGGAACACCAGCACAGACGTGATCAGTCGGAGAATGCGCAGCAGCACCGTCCCGACCGCCCACGCCAGCCTCATCAGACCCCGCAACCCAAAGGCCAGCCCACCGGTAGCCCCGGCGGCCAGGGAGTTGACATAGGCGACAACCAGTTGACCCAACCAGGCCAGAGTCTTCAGAGCAGCATTGCCAAGCTTATCGGTCAGGTGGAACGCCCGCACAATCATAGTGTCCGGTCCTGGTTTGCGCCGCCCCCCAGCGCCGAAACCACGCATAACAAGGTGGCCCTGGGGTCGGATTCTACTGGAAAGGGACCCGACGGGCAAACAGAAACCTCTGTCGCCGGTTAGCATGGGCAGCAGACCCCGCGACCCACCACCTGAACCGGCGGCACGGACCCCATTTACAGTAGCTGTTGGACCCAGGTTGTAGAGGCTACCGGCCATGGCGCGCGCCGTCCAGGGATTCCGAAGTAGTGAACCAGACGGCAATGTGATATAAAACCGCTTGAGTAGGACAGGAACCGCCCATGATCGCCCCGACGTAATCACGCCGTCCGCACCATTGACGCAATGTTGAGACCGGTGTACCGTATACACAAGCACCGAGTGTTCACGGAGACAGACATGCCACGCAAGAATGTCATGCGCCTCGGACAGTGGCTTCTTCTATTCATCGGCACTTTTCTGGCAATGGCGGCACCGGCGACCGCCCAGGGCAACAGCCATGTCGTCCAGCGGGGTGAGACGCTGTTCCGGATCGCCTTGCGATACAGCGTCACTGTTGATGCGCTGGCCCAGGCGAATGGCATCAACAATCCGAACCGTATTTATGCCGGTCAGGTGCTCGTCATCCCAACCTCCGCTGACCAGACCGCCGCGTTCCTGCCTTCCCCCCAGCCGGCCCCCGCCGCCACCGCGCCGGTGTACCATATTGTGCAGCGCGGTGAAACACTGGGCACCATCGCCCGGACCTACGGCATTAGCTGGCAGGAACTGGCCCAAACCAACGGCATCAGCAACCCGAACCGTATTCTCGCCGGGCAGCAACTGATCATCATGGCCGCCTCCGCCCCCGATACGGCGGCGATTCCACCGGCCCCAATACCCGATCAGGCCCCTGAGCCAGAGCCAGCTCCTCCCGGACCAGCCGTCACACCCGCCCCAGACCCGGCACAGACTCGCACGCATATTGTCCAGCCAGGGGAACATCTATCGAGGATTGCGCGGCGCTACGGCATATCCTGGCCAGCCATCGCCCGTGCCAATGGCATTGTTGACCCCAACCGCATCTATGCCGGTCAGGCCCTGATCATCCCGGCACAGGACGACAGCGGGGCCACCCTGACCTACATGGAGCCGACCACCGGCCAGCCGGCCGGCCCCACCCCGACCATCGTGAACGGCCGGCAAATCATCGTCGATCTCGGCCAGCAAACGATCTATGCCTACGAGGATGGCGCGCTCCTGCGC
>DAOTXK010000014.1:0-2928 GCA_034435395.1 Anaerolineae bacterium
ATACTGACGGTTCCCAAGTATGCGTTCGTTATGGACGTGGAGGAGAAAAACGATGAACCGCCGTTTTTTGGCTCTTCTGATCGTCGTGGCCACCCTGCTGACGCTGGTCGCTCCGGCTATCGCTCAGGGCGACACCGTGGTGATCAACTGGTGGAGCCACTGGGCCAACGAGCCTAACAAACGCGAGGTGATCGAGACTTTCGCGGCTGACTACGAGGAGGCCCATCCCAACGTCGATATCAACCTGGAGTGGTGGGATAAGCCGGAGATGTACCAGGCGCTGCGCAGCACCTTCACCGCCGGTGAGGGCTTCCCGGACATCTTCACCATGGACCCCACCGATCCGGGGGCGGACTTCGTGTCGGCGGGCTGGGTGCTGGACCTGGACCCCTATGTGAACTGGGATGAGCAGATGACGCCTGCCGGGGCGGAGCGCTATCGCTATCCCACGCTGGATATCGAGGGCACCTACGGCATCGCCATCGAGTACATTGTTGACAACATCATCTACTACAACAAAGCCATCTTTGAGGAACTGGGGATCGAGGTGCCGGAGGACTACACCTTCACCTTCGATGAGTGGGTGGAGGTGATGCAGACCTGTAAGGATGGCGGTTATGCGCCGGTCGCCGATGCCATTGGCAATCGGAACTATCCGGGGCGGTGGCCCTTCCTGCAGGCGCTGATGGCCTATGCTGGCCCGGATGACTACGGCCTGTACCTGCAGGGCCTCAAGAACTGGGACACGCCAGAGGTCCGCACCGCGCTGGAGACGCACCTGGAACTCAGCGCCATCCCGATCTGGCCGGAAGCCTTCGCCACCATGACCATCGACGAGTTCCACGCCTTCTTCAACAACCAGGAAGCCGCCTGCGCCATGTACCTGGCGACCTGGTACACGGGCCGCGCCTTCAAGTCCCCCGACGAGGGCGGGCAGTCCGCTGATTTTGATCAGCGGTTGGGCATGCTGCGGCCGGTGGAATACCCGGACGCCGAGTATAACGGCCTGGGCATCGGCGTGGTCGGCTCCGGGTATGCTGGGGCTGCCCAGAGCGCCCATCCGGACATCGTGGGGGACATCCTGTCCTCGCTGGCGTCGCCCACCTACGGCGCGATGTGGGTCGGCAAGACGGCCAGCCCCACCGCCATCCTCTACGACCCGGCTGACGTGGAGAGCGAATACGGCTGGTACTTCCAGATTCTGGACGAGGTCTACGGCGATGTGGAAGTCGTGGTGCCCAATGTCACCCCTGCCTGCGGTGAGATCGAGACGGCGATCTCCGATGTGATCAACAGTGGTATCCCGCTGGGCATCATCACCGACGTGGACGAGGCGATCGAGCTGCTCAACGAGGGCCTCTGTGAGGGCGCCGAGTAACAACAACCTGAACGCCGGGAGGGCCGGAGCGAACCCGGCCCTCCTTTGCCCCAGGAGGTGAGTGGAATGGCCACTGCCCGTCCGGCACTGGCAGCGGAGACCCGGTCTCTGGCGAGAGAATCCGGCCAGCCGCGGAAGCCCTGGCTTTCCATCATGATGTTCATCGGCCCGGCGCTGGCGCTGTACATCCTTTTTTTGCTGGTGCCCGTCCTGACCACGTTCTACAACAGCCTGCATCGCATCGAGCCGACGGGCGGGAGTCTGGTCACCACCTATGTCGGCCTGGACAACTACGTCGAGGCGTTGACCAGAGACCGGTGGTTCGGCCAGTATGCCGTGCCCAACACCATCATCTGGGCGGTGGTGGGGCCGATATTGGAGATGACGGTGGCCACCGCGCTGGCGCTCATCCTGTACTTCCGCGTGCCCCTGCACCGTCTGTTCCGGGCGATCTGGTTCACACCTATTCTGATCTCGGGGGTGGTGGTCGGCTGGCTGTTCCGCTGGGTGTTCAACCCCGACTGGGGACCGCTCACCACGATCCTGGAAGGGCTGGGGCTGGGCCATCTGGCCATCAACTGGCTGGTTGATGCGCCGCTGGCCGCCGTGATCCTGGTGCATTTCTGGCGCACGTTTGGCTTCTCGATGGTGATTCTGCTGGCGGGCCTCTCCGGCATCCCCGACGAACTGGTTGAGGCGGCCCGCATTGACGGGGCCAGCCGGTGGGGCGTGATCTGGCACGTCCTGCTGCCGCTGCTCCGCCGCACGGCGGTTAACGTCCTAATCCTGTCGTTCATCGGCAAAATGAGCGCCTTTGACACGGTCTTTGTGTTGACCGGCGGCGGCCCGTTGCACCGCTCCGAGACCGTCGCCACCTGGGTGTATACGCGCACCTGGAACTGGCGCGGCCTGGACCTGGGATACCCCTCAGCCATGGCCGTGATCTGGTTCCTGGTCATTTTTACGGTGTCCGTGTTGCTCCAGCGGTATCTGCAACAGCGTGAGGTCCTGGAGTTCTGATATGGCAACCCTGACTCTGCGACCGCGCCGTCGCCACTTCCGCCAGTGGGCGATCATGGCCGGGCTGGTGGTCTTCACGGTGATCGTCGGCTTCCCGTTCATCTGGATGTTGATCCTTTCCTTCCGCAACACCACCGAGATCCTCACCGATCCCTTCGGGCTGCCTATCCCCCTCCGCCTCAGGAACTACGTCACGCTGTTCACCGATCCTCAGATCGACTTTCTGCGTTACGTCTGGAACACCGTGATCGTGACCGGCGGCGCGCTGGTGCTCAGCACGATGCTGGCGGCCCTGGCGGGGTATGGGTTTGCCCGGCCCCGCTTTCGCTTCCGGGGCCGGGAACTGCTGTTTGGGCTGATGTTTATCTCGGTCATGTTCCCCGCGCAGATCAGCCTGATCGCCCAGTTCCAGCAGATGGTTTCCTACAAGGTCGTCCCGCTGATCAGCGTGGTGGATGGCCAGTGGCAGGTGGGATGGGGGTCTTTGTATCACAACCTGCTGTCGCTGATCATCCTGTACAGCGCCACCC
>DAOTXK010000015.1:0-10734 GCA_034435395.1 Anaerolineae bacterium
CCTTCAACCTCATGCCCAACTACTATCCGCAGGACATCACCGCTTATCTGTATACCGACCGTCCGATCTACCGTCCAGGGCAGCCGGTGTACTTCCGGGGCGTGGTCCGGGCGCGCGATGACGTGACCTACACGCCGCCGCCGGTCAGCGAGGTGCCGATCCGCGTGGAGGACAGCCAGGGGGAGACGATCTACGAAACCAGGCTGCCGCTCACCCGGTATGGGACGTTCAACGGCCAGTTTGAGCTGGCGGACGACGCCCGACTCGGCTACTACCGGCTGATCGCCATCTTTGATGAAGAGGACACCAGCTACTGGAGCAGCCGGAACTTCGGCCTGACCTTCGGCGTGGCGGAATACCGCGCCCCGGAGTTCCAGGTCACCGTGACGCCGGAGACGGATCAGGTGGTCCAGGGCGACACCATCCGCCTGATGGTGGAGAGCGCCTACTTCTTCGGCGGGCCGGTCTCCAACGCCGAGGTCAGTTACTCCGTGCTCTCTGAGAATTATTTCTTCAACTACACGGGGCGGGAGCGCTACAGCTTCATCGACTACGACTACGACTACGGGCCGGGCGAGTACTACGGTTATGGTGGCTACGGCGAAGTGATCGCGGAAGGCGAAGATCTCACCGATGAGCAGGGCCGCTTCCCAATCGAGCTGCCCGCCGATCTGGGCGAGAGGACCCAGAGCCAGACGTATCACATCGAGGCGCGCATCACCGACGAGAGCGGTCAACTGGTCGCCGGGCGGGCGGATGTCGTGGTCCACCAGGGCGAGGTGTATGTCGGCCTGCGCCCGGAGCGTTATGTGGGCCAGGCGGGCGAGGAAAACCTCGTGAACCTGATCGCGGTGGACTGGGACAGCGAGGGCGTCGCCGGACAGGAGATCGCCGTGGAAGTGGTGGAGCGGCGCTGGTCCAACGTGCAGGAAGAAGACGAATACGGGCGCACCACCTGGACCTGGGAGGTCGAGGAACTCCCGGTGGAGGGCGGGGCGGGCACGGTCACCACCGACGCGGACGGCCTGGCGACCTTCACCTTCGTGCCGCCGTTCGCCGGGACGTACAAGGTCTATGCCACGGCCCGCGACAACCGGGGCAACCAGGTGAGGTCCTCGGCCTTCCTGTGGGTGTCCGGCAGGCAGTACGTCTCCTGGCGGCAGCAAAACAGCCACCGCATCGACCTGATCACTGACCGCGACAGCTACCGGGTCGGCGACACGGCGGAAGTGCTGATCGCCTCGCCCTGGCAGGGGCCGGCCACCGCGTTGATCACCATCGAGCGCGGCGACGTGCTCTGGCATGAGGTGATCACGCTGGAGACCAACAGCACGGTCTACCGCTTCCCCATCGAGGATGCTTACGCGCCGAACGTGTTTATCTCCGCCCTGCTGGTTAAGGGGGTGGATGAGACCACGCCGGTGGCCGAATTCCGCATGGGCCTGGCCCAGATCACGGTCGATCCGGAGCGGCGGGAGATTCAGGTGACGGTCCGGCCCGACCGCGAGCAGGCCGGGCCGCGCGAGACGGTGACGTACACCGTCGAGACCAGGGATTACGCCGGGAATCCGGTGCCGGCCGAAGTTGGCGTCGGCCTGACCGACCTGGCGGTGCTGAGCATCGCCGATCCCAACAGCATCCCGCTGATGAGCCACTTCTACGGCCAGCAGGGGTTGAGCGTGCGCACGGCGGTGCCGCTGACCATCAGTGTGGATCAGCTCACCCAGACCACGCTGGACACGATCAAGGGCGGCGGTGGCGGTGGCGGCGAGGGCGGCATCTTTGAGGTGCGGCAGGAGTTCGTGGATACGCCGTACTGGAACCCGACGCTGACCACCGACGAGAGCGGGCGGGCCACTTTCGACGTGACCCTGCCCGATAACCTGACCACTTGGCGGCTGGACGCCCGGGCGGTGACCAGCGGCGCGGACGGCCTGACGCTGGTCGGCCAGACCACGCAAGACCTGATCAGCACCAAGCCGCTGCTGCTGCGCCCCATCACGCCGCGTTTCCTGGTGGTGGGCGACGCGCTGGCGCTGGTGGCCGTGGTCAACAACAACACTGGCGAGACGATGACGGTCGATGCCTCCCTGCAAGGGGCGGGCGTCACCTTCAACAGCCCGCAGGACATCACGGTTGATATCGAGTCCGGCCAACGCCACCGCTTCGAGTGGATGGTGACGGTGGAGGACGTGGAAGCCGTTGACCTGACCTTCTACGCCAGCGGAGACGACGGCGCGTATACCGACGCCAGCAAGCCGCCGCTGGGGCAGGGCGATGACCGCCTGCTGCCCGTCTACCGCTACGAAGTGCCGGAGACGGTGGGCACCGGCGGCATGATCAGTGAGCCGGGTACGCGCACCGAGGCGATCAGCTTGCCGCGCCGCTTCGACGTGACTCAGGGCGAGCTGACCGTGCGCGTTGATCCCTCGCTTGCGGCCTCGACGCTCGATGGGCTGCGCTACCTGGAAAACTTCCCACACCAGTGCATCGAGCAGACAGTCAGCCGCTTCCTGCCCAACGTCATGACCTACCGGGCGCTGGAGTCGTTGGGCGTGGCCAACGAGGAACTGCGCGCCAACCTGGACCGCGAAGTCAGTTGGGGTTTGCAGCGGCTATACGCCCAGCAGAAGTCGGACGGCGGCTGGGGCTGGTTCGTCAGCGACGACAGCAACCCGCTGACCACCGCCTACGCGCTGATCGGGCTGATGGAGGCGCGGCGGAGCGGCTTTGAGGTGTCCGACGATGTGGTCCTGCGGGCGGTGGCGTACCTCAACGGGCAGTTGATCGCCGTCACCGAAAGCACGGACACCTGGCGGCTCAACCGTCAGTCCTTCATCCTTTACGCCCTGGCGCGGGCCGAGCGCGGCAACATCGCCCGCACGATGACCCTGTTCGAACTGCGCGAGCGGCTGAGTCTCTATGGGCAGGCTTTCCTGGCGGTGGCGCTCAACCGCATGGCGCTGGATATGGACGACGAGATCGATGGGCTGGTGAGCAGCCTGATCAGCGAGGCCATCCTCAGCGCCACCGGCGCGCACTGGGAGGAGGACTGGAACGACTGGTGGAACTGGAACACTGATACCCGTACCACAGCCATCGTCCTGGGCGCGCTGATCGAGCTTGATCCGGAGAACGATCTGCTGGCGCAGGCGGTGCGCTGGCTGATGGTGGCCCGCACGGCCGATCACTGGGAGACCACCCAGGAGACCGCCTGGGCGCTGATGGCCCTCACCGACTGGATGGTCCTGACTGGCGAGTTGCAGCCGGAGTACACCATGGCGGCGGCCCTCAACGGCGAGCGGCTGTTGCAGGAGCAGGCCACGCCGGAGAACGTCCGCGAATCCTACACGCTGCGGGTGCAGGTGGCCGACCTGCTCGCTGACCAGGCCAACATGCTGGCCCTCACCCATGGCGACGGGCCGGGGGTGATGTACTACACCGCCCACCTGCGGGCCTTCCTGCCGGTGCCGGAGGTCGAGCCGCTCAACCGGGGCATCATCGTGGACCGGCGCTACAGCCTGGCCGATGACCCCGACCGGACGCCGATCACCAGCGCCCCGGTGGGCACCAACGTGCGGGTGACGCTGACCATCATCGCCCCCAACAACCTGCACTACGTGATGATCGAGGACCCGATCCCCGCCGGGACGGACGCCGTCGATCCGGGGCTGCGCACCTCGCAGCAGATCGGCACGCGCCCGGAGGTGGACCGCACCGATCCGCTCAGCCGGGGGTGGGGCTGGTGGTACTTCAGCCAGACCGAGTTCCGCGACGAGAAGGTGGTGATCTATGCCACCTACCTGCCGCGCGGCACGTATGAGTACAGTTACATCATCCGCACCGGGCTGCCGGGCCAGTTCAACGTGATCCCGCCCACTGGGCAGGAGTTTTACTTCCCGGAGGTCTATGGGCGCGGGGCCGGGACGCTGTTCACCATCACGCCGGAGGAGGGCGCGGAGTAGCGCGCAGTCTGACCCGAAACGGCTAGGATGCTCAACGCCGGAGTCTCGCCGGATATGGTGGGACTCCGGCCTCGTTATTCGTGCCCAGGCGTCCTGTGTTACAATGAGGCGAAAGCGATGGAGATGTGGCCATGACGATACTTCAACTCGATGGATACATTGACGAACAGGGCAGCCTCAGGATTGATCTGCCGCCTGATTTACCGCCGGGGAAAGTGCGGGTTGTGATTGAGCTTGGAGCCACAGGCGAGGCTGGCGCTTCCTGGCATGAGCATCCCTGGACACCAGATGAAATCCATGAACTGTTGCAGTTCAAGCCAAAGACAGGCGCAGAGATCGCTCAGTCCGGTCTGATTGGCGCGTGGGCTGACCAGGGTATCACGGATAGTGTGATGTGGGTTGAGGAGGTTCGGCGTAGAGAACAGGAGCGGCGTGGGTGGTAAGCGCGTTGGTGGATACGACCATCCTGGTAGATCTGCTGCGCGCCTACTCACCCGCCGCAGAATGGATCGGCGCACAGACCGAAGGGGAACTGGGCATCACGCCTGTGGTCTGGATGGAACTGGTTGCCGGGGCGCAGAACAAGGTCGCGCAGCGGCAGGCAGCACAACTGCTTGCACACTTTGTTATGGTCTACTACACGCAGGAAGACATGGACTGGGCAATGGAGCAACTTCTGGTGCGTAAGCTCAGTCACAGTGTAGGTATTATGGACTGCCTCATCGCTTCCGCCAGTTATCGTTTGCAGCTGCCACTTTACACCCAAGACCTCAGGCATTTCACGCTGTTACTAGGCTCACTGGCACAAAGCCCGTATCAATAACGTTGGTTAAGGTCTGCTCTGGGGATGTCCGATCTGGACGAATATCATGCCAGCAAGTGACTGATGGAGGGCACCTGGCGCGTGAAGAAGTGGCCGTTCCGCGTTAGAATAGACAATGGCTGGTAACCCTTTGTGAGATGCGAAAGGAACGACCGATGGTACTCACCGTTGCTACCGAAAAAGTGAGCGTCGACGCGATTGTGGACTATCTCGGCGATGAAGCCGATTATCTGCTCAACTTCGACCGCCCGGCTATCCCGAAAGAGCGTCTGCACGTCCCCGGCCCGGACTTCGTGGACCGCATCTTCGCCCCCAGCGACCGAAGCCCGCAGGTCCTGCGCAGCCTTCAGCAGATGTTCAACCATGGCCGGCTGGCCGGCACTGGCTACCTGTCCATCCTGCCGGTGGACCAGGGCATCGAGCACTCGGCTGGCGCGTCGTTCGCCAAAAACCCGGATTATTTCGATCCGGAGAACATCGTCAGGCTGGCCATGGAAGGCGGCTGCAACGCCGTGGCTTCCACCTTTGGCGTGTTGGGCGCGGTGGCCCGCAAGTACGCCCACAAAATCCCGTTCCTGGTCAAGTTCAATCACAATGAACTGCTGACCTACCCCAACAAGTACGACCAGATTTTCTTCGGCACGATCAAGCAGGCCTGGGACATGGGCGCAGTGGCGGTCGGCGCGACTATCTACTTCGGCTCGCCGGAAAGCTCCCGCCAGATCGTCGAGGTGTCCCAGGCGTTTAAGATGGCCCATGATCTGGGCATGGCGACCGTGCTGTGGTGTTACGTCCGCAATTCGGCCTTTAAGGTGAACGGCGTCAACCACGAGGGTTCGGCGGACATCACCGGCCAGGCCAATCACCTGGGCGTCACCATTGAAGCCGACATTGTCAAGCAGAAGCTGCCCGAAACAAACGGCGGCTACGAAGCGCTTAACGTGGGCGGCTCGTCCTACGGCAAGTTCGACAAGCGTATCTACACCGAACTGTGCAGCGATCACCCCATCGACCTGTGCCGCTACCAGGTGGCCAACAACTATATGGGACGGGTCGGCCTGATCAATTCTGGCGGCCCCAGCGGCAAGAACGACTTCGCCCAGGCCGTCAAGACCGCCGTGATCAACAAGCGCGCGGGCGGCACGGGCCTGATCAGCGGCCGCAAGGCTTTCCAGCGTCCGATGGAAGAGGGCGTCAAGCTGCTCAACGCCATCCAGGATGTTTACCTCTGCCAGGACGTGACGGTCGCGTAGGGCCCCGTCAGGGCGGCCAGGTGAGGAATCGTCGGGGGCGGCCAGCCGGTCGCCCCTGCGGCTTTCCCGGGGACGGCGGGGCCAGAGCGCCCGCCTTCCCCCTCTTCCCCCTGGTTAACCGCTTCCGCTCACAGGGGCTGGTGTGGTCCTAGCGGATGCTCAACGCCGAATAAATCTGGCGGAGAAAGCTGCTGGGGCGCGTCGCCAGCAGCCGGGTGCTGGCGAAACCGGCCTGCCGGGCCAGCATCTCCCAGGTCTGGTAGGAGAGCGGGTAGGGCACCCAGCGGTTGCCCCGGTCGGTATTGTACTCAACCAGGATCAGCCGCCCGGCGGGACGCAGATAGTCCCGGATCAACCGGATCACCGGGGCTTTGACTCGCTGGAAGTGCAGCGCATTGGCCATGATCACGCCGTCGAGGGGCGGCAGCTCCAGCCGTTGGGTGTAGTCAGCCACCTGGTAATGGACGGTGGTCGCCGGGAAGCGGGCCTCCATGGCCCTTTTCTGCTGGCGCAGGGCGTGCTGATTCCGGTCGACCGAAAAGATGTGCCCGGTGGGGCCGATCAACTCGGCCAGCGCCAGCGTGAAGGCTCCTGTCCCTGATCCCAGATCAGCCCACCATCCGCCGGGATCGGGAACGCCCTCCCGCAGCAGCCTGACATGATCGGCATGGTCCATCGGCCCTCTCCTCGCCAGGGCAGCGGCTCGTAACCGCCGTCTACATGGGGCATGTTCACCCGCGAGTATAACCAAGACCGCTTTGGCATCGTATAATGGACGGAACGTGCTGGCGACGGCCTGGACACGTCTTGTGGCAAAGGAGAGCGCCTGTGCCGGACAGCGCCGAAAACTACGACCGACTGGAGGCCCGTTTCACAGCCTGGGCGGGGGCGCGCGCCGACATCCGGCTGGCGCTGGTCGTGGGATCGCGGGCGCGCTCGGATCGCCCCGCTGACGAATGGGCCGACCTGGATGTTGTCATGTTCACCACTGCGCCAGACGCCTACCTGTCCGCCGACTGGCTGGCCGAACTGGGGGAGGTGTGGGCGGCGTACCGGGAGCAGATACGCGTCGGTGTGGTGGAATGGTTGACCGTGTTGGCGGGCGGGCTGGACCTGGACGTGGTCGTGTTTCCCGTCGAGGGCGCTTCCACGGTCCAGGCGGCCCAGGCGGCGCGGCTTGACGACGTGCTGGCCCGTGGCTTTCGTCCCCTGATCGACCGGGACGGCGTGTTGAGCCAGTTGCCGTCAGACGGACCGGTCTCCGAGTCGCCCCCAGACGCGGCCACCTTCCACAACACGGTACAGTGCTTCTGGCGTTACGCCGCGCGGACGGCCAAAAAGCTGCGGCGCGGCGAACTGTGGGTGGCGAAGGACCTGTGCGATAGGCTGCTTAAGGGCGTGTTGCTGACCATGGCCGGGTGGCACGTGAGGGCGGCGGACGGGTCTGCTGACACCTGGTACGAAGGGCACTTCCTGGAAGACTGGGCCGATCCGCGTTTGCTGGCCGGGCTGCCCGGCGCGTTTGCTCGCTACGACGCGGAAGACGTGTGGCGGGCGCTGTGGGCGACGATGAACCTGTTCCGCTGGTTGGCGACCGAGACGGCGGCCCGGCTGGGTTATGTTTATCCGATTGCCACCGACGAGAACATCACCCGTTGGATAGAGGCGCTTTATCAGGAGCGGGATGAGAACGGGAGGGGGGACGATGCCGCCAACCGCTGAGGCCTACGCCCGGCTAGAAGCCCGGTTTGTCGCCTGGGCCGCGACGGTCCCCAATATTCGCGCCGCCGTGGTCATCGGGTCGCGGGCGCGGACGGTGAATCCGGCGGATGAGTGGGCCGACCTGGATATTCTGTTCATCACGTCCGAGCCGGGGCGTTACATCGCCGCTGCCGATTGGCTGGCGAATATGGGCGACTACTGGCTCACCTTTGTGGAGACGACGCCTGACGGCGAGCAGGAGCGCCGTGTTCTGTTCGAGGGCGGGCTGGATGTGGACTTCGTGCCGCTGCCCGTGGAGCGCATGGCCCAGCTTGAGGAGTCGATACGGGCCGGGGAGGTTCCCGATCCGATCCGGCGCGGGGCGCGGGTGCTGCTGGACAAGGACGGGGCGGTCACGGCAGCGCTGGCGCGGCTGTCCTCGCTGGCGAGGCCCGCTCGCCAGGAGCCGCCCGCCGAAGAGCGGTTTCTGAATGTGGTCAACGATTTCTGGTACCACACCGTGTGGGCGGCCAAGAAGTTGCGGCGCGGCGAACTATGGACGGCCAAAGGCTGCGTGGACAGCTATCTAAAATGGGGGTGCCTGCTGCCAATGATCGAGTGGCACGCCCGCGCTGCCCACGGTTGGGACTACGAAACCTGGCTGAGAGGTCGGTTTCTGGAACGGTGGGCCGACCCGCGCGCCATTGACGGGCTGCGGGGCGCGTTTGGGCGCTACGAGGCCGACGATCTGTGGCGGGCGCTCTTCGCCACCATGGACCTGTTCCGCTGGCTGGCGACCGAGACAGCGACACGGCTGGGGTATTCCTGTCCCGACGAGGCCGAAACGAAGACGGTCGCCCTGGTCAGGGAGCTTTTTGCCGGGCGTTGACGGCGGTTATTGACTGCTTTTCCGGCGGCCACTGGCCCGCCGCATCCAGCCGAGCAGGCGCGGCATCAGCGTCTCGTAGGCCCAGTAGAGCAGCGGGTAAGGGGCATAGTCCCATGCGCCGATGTGCCGCACCACGGTCCCGCCGAAGCCGCGCTTGAACTGGTAGACGCCCCACAGGCCGTCGGATTCGGCGAAGGCATCCGGCGCTCCCCAGAAGTCATAGACCGGATAACCCTGCTCCCTCGCCCACTGGATCGCCGCCCACTGAAGGGCGTAGTTGGGCATACGCTGGCGCTCCTCGTTGCTGGACGCGCCATAAAAGTACCAGCATTTGCGCCCGAAGTGCAGCAGGATGACGTGCGCAATCGGCTGGCCCTGGTATTCAGCGATCAGGGCATGGGCCAGCCCGGCTTCCATAAAACTGCCCCACGCCTGGCGGTAGTATTCCAGCGGGCGGATCAGGAAGCCGTCCCGCGCCCCGGTGATCCGGTACAGCGCGTACAGCGTCGGGATGTCGTCGATGGTCGCGGCGCGCACGGTCACGCCTTTTTTCCCGGCGGCCCGGACCTTGCGGCGGGTGCTCTGGCTCATGCCCATCAGGAGGTCATCGGCGGGGCGGGTCAGGTCCAGCGTGATCGTGTGCCGGAACTGCACCTGGCTCCGCGAGAAGCGCCAGCCGCGCCCGCTCAGTTCACGGATGACCGCCTGTCCGGCTGGATCGTCCTGGGCGTCGGCTTCGCCGGGGACTCCCGTGCCTGCCACGACATCGGGGTCAATCTTGAGCCAGATCGCGCCGCGCCGCCGGGCCAGCCATTCCAGGTGATCCAGCACGGCGGCCAGCAGGTTTCCATCGGTGTGGTCCAGCGCCGGGCCTTTGGGGACGTACATCACACCCAGCGGGCCGAAGCGGCGGGTCAGAATCTGGGCGGCGGCGACGGTCTGCCCGTCCCGCTGGAAGGCGACCCGCTCCGGAGTCCAGCCGGTGGTGAGGCGCTTAAATTCGCCCCATTCCCAGGTTTGCAGGACGTGCGCGCCGGGCAGGGGGCGCAGCCGATCGTTCCAGGTGGCGCGGTCGCTGACCGCCGTGATCGTTACCATGGTGTGGTCAGGCTGACTTCACAAAGTAAACGCCGCTGATCAACTGGCCGCCCGCCGCTTCCTGAATGGCCGGATGGACGGCAAAGCTCAGGCTCAGCGTCACTCCACGCCGTTGGCGGGATGACGATGTCCTGTACCTGGAGGGTAAGGCTGCCCACGACCTGACCGTCTGCTGCCACCCCGAGGCAAAAAACACAGCCCTGGGGTGTCCCGTCTTCTCCCAGCACCCAGCGAGCCGCGTCGACGCGCTGCGGATGGGCCACGTAAGCGGGCCAAAGGGGATGTCCACTGGTGAAGCGCTCAACCGACATCGGCGGTCCCTCTCCCGCGGCGGGCCAGATAGACCCGGTACAGCGCGTAGATCGGCGGGCTGTAGACGTAATCCCAGGCGGGCATCTGCCGGACCAGCCGTCCGCCCCAGCCGCGTTTGAAGCGGTATACCCCCCACAGGCCGTCACTCCGGTGGGCGAACTCCGCTTCCAGGGTCTCCTCGTCGGCGTCCGGCACCCCCCACAGATCATAGACGGCGCAGCCACGCGCCCTGGCCCAGCGGATGGCCTCCCATTGGGCGCTGTAGGCAGGCATGCGCTGGCGCTCCTCGTCGGTGGATGCGCCGTAGAAGTACCAGGCCGTCTTCCCCAGCGCGAAGACCATCACCCCGGCGAGGTCTCTCCCCTCGTAAGATGCCAGCAACAGAACTGCCCGTCCGGAGGGCGCGAACCGCTCGTAAGCGCGCTCGTAGTAGGTCGGGGCGTGCACGCCGAACGCATCTCGCGCGCCGGTGACGGCCATCATGGCGGTGAAGCTCGCCACGTCCTCGGCGGAGCCGATCCGCACGGTCACGCCCTTCCTGGCGCTCAGACGGATGTTATAGCGTGTCTTCTGCTTCATGCGCCCCAGGATCGCCTCCTCGTCGTCGCTGATGTCCAGCACGATGGTGCGCGGCGGCTGGATGCTCTGCCCGCTGGGGCGGAACCCCGCCGCCATGAGCGCGGCCCTCGCGCC
>DAOTXK010000016.1:0-2703 GCA_034435395.1 Anaerolineae bacterium
GGTACACGGAGGGGGGGCAGCTTGATCAGGGTATTGGGCTGCTGTCGAAGGAGCTTGACGCCATTCACCAGCAGTACCCGCGCCCGCTGATCCTGGCCGAGTTTGGCGCGGATACCATCGCCGGGATGCACGCCAATCCGCCGCTCATGTTTACCGAGGAGTATCAGGAGGAGATGCTCACCCGCTATATCGAACTGCTGAATGAAAAGCCCTTCGTCGTCGGCCAGCATGTGTGGAACATGTGCGACTTTCGGACCGCGCAGTCGCCCAGGCGGGTTGCCGGGATGAACTTTAAGGGCGTGTTCACTCGGGAGCGGCAACCCAAGCTGGCCGCCCATCGCCTGCGCGAATTGTGGAATGGGGATTGAGGATGTGTGATGCCATGTGCGCGGCTCGTCTGGCGGTGAGGATGTCCCTGCGCTGCCGGGCGGGGAGCTTCCCGGCAGTTGGGGGTCGGCGCAGTAAACGGAAGAGAGGATGAGTGATGACTGTTTCGCTGATCAATACGCTGCACGGACGGCGTCTGCGGATTGAGGGCGATCTGCCGCCGGGCTTCCACGGCGAGCAGCAGGGGGATACCTGGATTTGTCCCCTGGATGCGGCCAACGCGGCAGCCGTGCGCAGCCTGCTCAGCTGGACGGCGCCGACGACCGTCGGCCTGCGTAAATCGGTCGGCTGTGGCGACCGCCTTGGCCTGGCGACGCCGGGACATATCGCCGCCGTGCGCGAGGGCGACATGTTTCCGGTTTTTGCTCAGCAGTCAGTCCGCGAGATGGAGCGTTCCCGGCGTACCGCCCAGGACGTGATGAACGACGCCACCTGGGGCGTGTTGGCGATGGACTACCGCGACGGTTATGGCTGCGATGCCGACCATCTCAAGAATACTGAGGTCATCGATACCGCCATTGCCGCCGGATTTGTGGGCTTCACCCTCGATCCCGGCGACAGCGTGGACAACGCTGCTGAAACGGACGATGGGGCGACCTTGCGGCGTAAGTATGCCGCGCTGCCCTGGGAAAAGCTGGAGATCGCGCCAGGGGACCTGTTGCGCCGGTATGTGGGCCATTCTCCCGCCGGCTTATTTGACGAAGTGGCGGTAACCCGCGCCGCCTGCAAATATGGTCCCGCCCTGGCGGCTGCGGTCCACATGGCCCGCCACATTGCCGGGCGGATGGCCGGTCGCCCGTATGACCTGGAGATCTCTGTCGATGAAACCGAAGTGCCGACCAGCCCGGCTGAGCACTACTTCTTCGCGGCGGAGTTGCAGCGGATGGGCGTGACCTTTCATGGCCTGGCCCCGCGGTTTGTCGGGCGGTTTGAGAAGGGGGTGGATTATATCGGCGACCTGGAAGCGTTTGAGGCGGACTTCGCCGTCCACGCCCGTATCGCCCGCGAGCTTGGGCCGTATAAGCTGAGCATTCACTCCGGTTCGGATAAGTTCAGCATCTACGGCATCATCGCCCGGCAGGCCAATCCTTATGTGCATCTCAAAACGGCGGGGACGAGCTGGCTGGAGGCCGTTCGGGTGATTGCCTTGCATAACCCGCCCCTCATGCGCCAGATGCTGGATCACGCGCGGCAACGTTATCCCCGTGACCGGGCAACCTACCACGTCTCGGCGGAGGTGGCCAGGGTGCCGACCGATCTGCCGGATGACCGCCTGCCGGAACTACTGGACCAGTTTGATGCGCGGCAGGTGCTGCACGTCACCTTCGGTTCGTTACTGGCTGCCTTCCGCGATCCGATTCTCGCCACCCTGGAAGCGAATCTTGATGCCTACCAGCGGGTGCTCAAGATTCATTTTGACAAACACATCCAGCCTTTTGGAGAGAAGGAATAACACAATGCCCTTACCGGAAGACCGCTTCTTCGGCCCGGACATACGCCAGAAGGAGATTGCCCTCCAGCTATACGAGAGGGTTGCCAACCTGCCCCTGATCTGCCCACATGGGCATGTGGACCCCCGCATGTTTGCTGATCCAGGCTGCTCGTGGGGCACGCCGACGGAGATGATCATCATCCCCGATCACTACATCTTCCGCATGTTGTATTCGCAAGGAATCCCGCTGGAAGACCTGGGCGTGCCCACCCGGGATGGGACACCCGTTGAACAGGATCACCGCCGAATCTGGCAGATCTTCGCCGAGAACTTTTACCTGTTCCGGGGAACGCCGACCGGCATCTGGCTGACGCATGAGCTGGAATCGATCTTCGGCGTTACGGAAAAACTCAACGGTCGGACGGCGGAGGCCATCTACGATCAGATCGCCGCCTGCCTGGCAAAGCCGGAGTTCCATCCTCGCGCCCTGTTCGAACGCTTTAATATCGAGGTGCTGGCGACCACCGACACGGCCACGGACACGCTGGAGCACCATAAGACCATCCGCGAGTCGGGATGGAAGGCGAACATCCTGCCAACTTTCCGCCCGGATGCCGTGGTTAACATTGACACCGAGGGCTGGCCGGCCAACATCGAGGCCCTCAGCGCGGTCACCGGGATGGCGGTCGACCGCTACGCGACCTTCATCCAGGCGCTGGAGAACCGCCGGGCCTTTTTTAAAGCGATGGGCGCAGTGGCCACCGATCACGCGGCGCTGACGGCCTATACCGGGCGACTCTCCGACGCCGAAGCGGATGCCATCTTCCAGCGGGCGTTGCAGGGCAGGGCTTCCGACCAGGATGCCGCGCGCTTCACCGGACACA
>DAOTXK010000017.1:0-2241 GCA_034435395.1 Anaerolineae bacterium
GCCCAGCAGGGCAGAAACGTAAACATGCTCCGCTCGCATCCCCGCCCAAATCGGATACAGGGTGCGCAGCCAGCCGAACAGTTCCGCATCCTGGCAGGAAGGCACCGCGCGAGTCAACGTCTGGTACAGGTGATGGTGCGTATTGATCAACCCCGGAAGCACAACATGCCCTCGCCAATCCAACACCTCGTCAGCAGCGGCAGGCATCTCTGCCAGTTGGCCCACCCTCTCAATGACGCCATCACGTACAAACAACGCGCCATCAGGTATTTCTCGGCGCGTTTCATCCATGGTGACCAGGGTATGGATGTTCTTCACCAGCAATGTGGCCATAGGGTTGTCCTCTGGCAAGGCACAGATGTCAGGACGGCCTCTGGTCAGTCTGGGTCATACCATCGGCGGCATGGTGGTCATCAAGCCAGCGATCGGTGTCCGCGCAATATAACATGCCCCCCGGCAGGAAACAAGCACTTCCGGTAGCTGCGCAGAGGACTACCGGAAGTGCTCACTCATCTCACCGGATGGTTACTGTCGGCGGGCAATAGCCATCTCCGCCGCGCGCAGGGTATTCTTGAGCAGCATGGTGATCGTCATCGGCCCGACGCCGCCCGGTGACGGGGTGATCGCCCCAGCGACTTCCTTCACTTCGTCGAAGGCCACATCCCCCACCCACCGATAACCTTTCTCAGCCTGGGGATCATCGACGCGGTTGGACCCCACGTCAATCACCACCGCGCCCGGCTTCACCCAGTCTTTCCGGACCATCTCAGGGCGACCAACAGCCGCGATCAAAATATCCGCCTGGCGGCAAACCGCCGGCAAGTCCCTGGTGCGGCTATGGCAGATCGTCACGGTGGCATTGGCGTGGAGCAACAGCATGGCAGCAGGCAACCCGACGATGTTGCTGCGCCCCAGGACAACCGCATTCGCGCCGGAAATCTGCGCGCCCACTTCCTCAAGCAGCACCATACACCCATACGGCGTGGCCGGGATAAACAACGGCTCACGCCCTTTCATCGCCAAACGACCGATATTAACGGGATGGAAACCATCGACATCCTTTTCCAGGGAAACGGTTCCCAGAACCCGCTCCTCATCTAAATGATCGGGTAGAGGCAGTTGGATCAGGATGCCGTGCACGTTGGGGTCTGCGTTGAGGTCCCTGATCAACGCTTCCAGTTCCTCCTGGGTGGTGGATGCGGGCAATTCGTGCCCAAAGGAGTCGATACCCACCTTGGCGCATCGGCGTCGCTTCATCCCCACATACTGCTGTGAGGCGGGGTTCTCACCCACCAGTACGGCGGCCAGGCCGGGTGTCACCCCATGCTCGGCCTTCATCTTCTGAACAGCGGCAGCGATCTCATCCTGCATGCGAGCGGCAATGGCATTGCCATCGATGATTTGAGCGCTCAAGCGTCCCTCCTTTAGAAAAAACCGGCGCGACCTGCCACTTAACCATAACACAAAAGGAAAACCGGAGGACAGTGCCTTTCTTCTTGAGGCGGAAACGCAATTGTAAAAGGTTACGTACAACTTTCCGACAAATATGAATCGCATGACCGCCGTAGTCAGGTACCATTAAAAGCAGGAGGCAAGGGCCATGTCATTGAGCCGTGCCAACTCTTTATGATTGACTATGATTATCCTACGGGATGATGCGACTCGGGATAGTGATACAATAACGGTGCGGCTCATACCCAGCGTCCGTCTGCCAGAGGAATAAGGGGATTGCGTATGTCTACATTCATCAGCCTCATCCGACGCCGGAACAGCGCAGCGCGCGGTCAGGCCCTGGTGGAGTATGCCCTCATCACGGTCCTGATCGTGCTGGCAGTCATGGTTGCGATGGCGGCAGCCGGTCCTGCTGTGGGCAACATCTTCAGCAATACGGTCTTCAATCTGATCGGGGCACCTGCGCCGTCATCGACCCCGCTTAACCCCACGGAATTCTGGGAACTGGTGACAGCCGTGGCGTCCTTCACGCCTCAACAGGTGTTCCTGCCCACCAACACCCTGGCCCCGCCCACCAACACGCCGACGACGGGGCCGTCGCCAACCAACACCCCAGAAACACCGACCGCCACTCCGACCGCCACCCGGACGCCCGGCCCCAGCCCGACGCCGGAAGACGTCATCCACGAAGCCCCCTATTACGACGATATCTCTCACCCGGACTGGTGGCGGCTGGATGTCGGCGCTGTGTTCAGCGGCACTGATCTCTGGGATGTGCAGTGGTTCGCC
>DAOTXK010000018.1:0-4458 GCA_034435395.1 Anaerolineae bacterium
TTCTTCCCCTTTCCCCCTCCGCGGGCATCCCGGCGCGTGGAACGCCTGGGCGGTCCGCCGCGCCCGGCGTCACCCCGCCCGCAAGACCTCGGCGATGGCCCGGATGTGGTCCGGCGTGCTGCCGCAGCAGGCCCCCACGATCTGCGCGCCGCCGGCGTGCAGTTTTTGCGCATGCTCGGCCATCACTGCTGGCGAAGCATCATAGACCGGGACGCCGCCCTCCAGGCGCGGCAGGCCCGCGTTGGCTTTGGCGATCAACACGGCCTGCGGATTGGCGGCCCGCATTTGGGCGATGACCGCTTCCAGTTCATCCGGTCCCCTGCCGCAGTTGCCGCCCAGCGCCACCACGTCCAGCCCGCTCAGCGCCCGGACGGCCTGCTCCGGCGTGACGCCCATCATGGTGCGCCCGTTGGTGTCGAAGGTCATGGTGGCCACCAGGGGGAAGCCCGGCGCGGCCCGGCGGCAGCCCTCGACCGCGGCGCGTACCTCCTCCAGATCGGCCATGGTTTCGATCCACAGCACATCGACGCCGCCGGCCACCAGCGCCCGCGCCTGCTCCTCAAAAGCGGCGAGGGCGTCGTCAAAGGACAGCAGACCCAGCGGCTGCAACATCTGCCCCGTCGGGCCGATGGACCCGGCCACCACCACGCCGTGATCAGCGGCATCAGCCTCGGCGCGGGCCAGCCGGGCGGCGGCCTCGTTCAATTCGGCGGCGCGGTCGCCCAGGCCGTGCATATCCAGCCGGTAGCGGTTGCCGCCGAAGGAGTTGGTCAGCACGATCTGCGCCCCGGCCTCGATGTACCCCCGGTGGACGCGCCGCACATTGTCCGGCTGCTCAACGTTCCACAGTTCCGGGGGGCGTCCCTGCGCCAGGCCCAGCGACATGAGCATGGTGCCCATCGCCCCGTCGGCGATGACGGGCCTGCCGGAATCGATGAGCGCCTGTAGCGTGGTTTTCATGGCCATTTCTCCTGTTATGAACTGCGGCGGCTGTCCCTAAGATCGACGTTCTGCCGCCGCGTCGGGGATGATGCCCGCCAGGTGCGGGAACGGGTCGCTGGCGTGGGGCAGGGTCATCGCCTGGATGAACCGCTCCTGAAAGTCAGGGTCGCCACCGGTCTCCACATATTCTACTGCGCGGGCCGCCTCTTGCGCGACGCGGCGCTGCTCCACATTCAGCAGGGCGATCCGCGCCCCATCCCCCGCCGAGTTGCCGACCGCCGACACCCGGTCTAAGTCGCAGTCCGGGATCAGGCCGATGATCATGGCCCGCAGCGGGTCGATGTAACTGCCGAAGGCCCCGGCCAGTTTGATGCGGTCCACGTGATCGACGCCCAGGCGGTCCATCAGCAGCCGCGCCCCGGCGTAGAGCGCGCCCTTAGCCAGCTGGACGTTGCGGATGTCCTGCTGGGTGACGACGATGTCGCCCCCGGTGGCGGTCTCCTCCGCCCGCGCCAGCACGATCTCCCCCAGACCGCCGCCGAAGCGCACAGCGGGACAACGCCGGTCGGCATCCGGCAGGAACCGTCCGGAGCGGTCGATCAACCCGGCGGCGAACAACTCCGCCACGGCCTCGATGACGCCAGAGCCGCAGATGCCGGTGGCGCTTAACCTGGCCCCCGGTTCAAGCTGGTCGCTCCAGCGCTCGTCCCCGATCACCCGGTAACGCACAGCCCCCGTCGCCGGATCGATGCGCACCCGCTCGATGGCCCCCGGCGCGGCCCGCTGCCCATGGGTGATCTGCGCCCCCTCAAAGGCCGGTCCGGTCGGGCTGGAGGCGGAGAGCATCCGCTCCCGGTTGCCCAGCAGAATCTCGGCGTTGGTGCCGATGTCCACCACCAGCGAGACCTGATCGTCCAGGTGCGGCTGCTCGGCCAGCAGCACCCCCACGTTGTCCGCGCCGACATACCCGGCGATGCACGGCAGCAGGTGGACCATCGCCCCGTGGTGGACGGCGTCCAGCCCCAGGTCGCGGGCCTTGAGGTCGGTCGCGCCCTGCGTCGCCAGCGGGAAGGGGATGGCCCCCAGGTAGCGGGGGTTTATGCCCAGCAGCAGGTGGTGCATCACCGTATTGCCCACCAGGACGACATCGGTGATCGCGCCCGCGTCCACGCCCGCTGACCCGGCGGCGCGGCGGGTCAGGCCGTTCAGGGCTTTGATGATGGCGCGGTGCATCCGCTCCGCCCCGCCTGGCTCCTGCATGGCGTAGGTGATGCGGCTGATCAGGTCCTCGCCGTAGCGCACCTGGGGGTTCATCATGGCTTCGGTGGCCAGCACCGCGCCCGTGCGCAGGTCGCACAGGTGCATGGCAACCGTCGTCGAGCCGACATCCACCGCCAGCCCGTACAGGCCCTCCTCATAGCCCGGCGCTACCCGCACGACCTCCCGCCCGCCCCACAGGGTGACCGTGACCGCCCACCGACCGTCGCGGAGGGCGCGCGGCACCTCGCGCAGGACCAGCGGGTCGATGGTCACCTCGCCCAGGTCCCATTGTTCGGCCAGCGCGGCCTGGAGCCGCTGCCAGTCGGCGGGGCCGCCCAATACGGCAGGCTCCACCTCCACATAGTACAACCGCACGGCAGGGGCGACTTCGATCAGCAGCTCGCTGGCCGGTTTGCGGATGACCTGCTTGCGGGCCTGGCTCTCCTCGGGGACCGTGATCAGCGCGTCGCCGACCAGGCGCGCCGCGCAGGCCATACGCCGCTCGCCCAGGTCGATGTTGTGGCGGGCGGCGTAGGCGATTTCCGCCTCCTCCGGCGGGGTCAGGCTCCCGTCGTTGGAGGTGATGCCATGCTTGGGGAAGTGCCCGCGCTCCAGAGCGATCAAACACCTGCCGCACGTCTGCCGCCCGCCGCAGATCGACTCGATCGCCACGCCGAGTTGCCGGGCGGCCTGGAGCACCGTGGTGCCGTGAGGCACGTCGCCCTGGCGGCCAGAGGGCATCAGGATCAGGCGGTGAGTGTGTTCGCCCGCCGCTGGAGAACCTCCATCGGGCCTGGATGGAATGTGGCGCTGGTCATCGGATGGTTCGGGCATGGGATGTCGTTTCTGTCCGAGCCGGATCGGTTCGGCTCGACGCTGTATCGGGCGCAGCCAACAGCGTTAGTATACCGCGAACGGCGGACCACCTCCGCTTTTTCGACGTGAGGCGACGGTTTAGCGCCATGAGTGCGCTCACTGCTTCCAGCCTGACGCTTTGAGCATCAGGCGAGGCGAACGGCTGCTCTTGACGCCCCAGCCAGTTCGTGCCATACTGATCACAACTGGTCAGACCACTGACCAGTCACCACGTCGCGTACAAGGAGGTATCCATGAACTGGTCCGCGCCCAAGCGCCCGGTCGATCATGCCGAGGAAGCCCTGATCACGGCCATCCTGGAGGGCGATTTCCCGGCTGGCGCGGCGCTGCCCGGCGAGCGGGAGCTGGCGGCTCAACTGGGCGTCACCCGCCCCACGCTGCGGGAAGCCCTGCGCCGCCTGGAGCGCGACGGCTGGCTGGCCATTCACCAGGGCAAATCAACCGTGGTCAACGATTTCTGGTGGGATGGCGGGCTGAACGTGCTGAGCGGCATCGTGCGCTACAGCCAGCACCTGCCGCCGGATTTTGTCCCCAACCTGCTGGAAGTGCGGCTGTACCTGGCCCCGGCCTTCACCCGCGCGGCCATCATCCGGGCGGCGGACGCAGTCGCGGCCTTCCTGGCTGACCGCGCCGCGCTGGAAGACACGGCGGCGGCGTTCGCGGCGTTTGACTGGCAGTTGCAGCGTTTTTTGACGGTCGCCTCCGGTAACCCGGTTTACGCCTTGATTCTCAACGGTTTTTCCGGCTTTTACGAGGAGCTGGCCCGTCGGTACTTCACGCCGCCGGAGGCGCGGCAGACCTCGCGGCGCTTTTACGCCGCGCTCCACGCCGCCGCCCAGGCGCGTGATCCAGCCGCTGCCGAGCAGGTCACGCGGGAAGTTATGCAGGAGAGCATCATCATCTGGGGCAGAGTCAGCGGCGATGGAGTGCCGGGAGGATGACCAGATGAGGCGGTGGAACGGCTGGGGAGATGACACGGTTGATTACCCGGTGCCCGGCAGGGCAGCGCAGTTCCTGGCGGACCGGATCGGTCCGGGGACGCCGCCGCTGGACGTTGAGTTCGAAGATGTGGTCGCGGCGGTGCCGGAGACGCGGCTGCCCCCTCATCCGCTGGTCAGTGCAGACCCGGCGGAGCGAGTCCGTCATGCGCGGGGGCAGAGCCTGCCGGACTGGATCGCCCTGCGGAGTGGGCGCATCCCGGCCTTCCCGGATGGCGTGGCCTATCCCTCCAGCGCTGACGCGGTCCGCGACCTGATCCGTTATGCCGTGTCACAGAGCGTCCGGCTGATCCCTTATGGCGGCGGGACCAGCGTGGTCGGGCACATCACCCCCCTGCCCGGCGACGCCCCGACGCTGACCGTGGACCTGGGCCGCCTGAAC
>DAOTXK010000019.1:0-2840 GCA_034435395.1 Anaerolineae bacterium
GCTCCTTAGCCGGGTACCGCAGTTGCCGGAAGGACTCAATATGCTGCCGGATGATGTCGGCCTCGTCCCAGGCGGCTACCAGGACGCTCACTTTGGGCGTGGCCCGCAGGGTCGCGGGCGGCCCCTGACGCTCCCGCAGGCGCAGCGCCCGCGCCCGATCCTGAGACCACCGGCGGGCGTTCACCAGAACCACCGCGCCCAGGCCCGCCAGAAACACCCAGCCAGCCTGGGCATTGAGCCACCTCCACACCTGGCCGACGCTCATTTCCATACGACCTCCCTCGTGGCAATCTCGACCCAAGGATCGCCCTTGCGCCAGCGGTAGACCGGCGTCCCCTGGTGGAGCAGCTCGATCTGGGTGTCATCTTCCCTGTACGTCATCCGGCGACCGCGCACCGTGCACGGAGCGGCAAACGGCTGCCGGTCTACCTTGGTCGGCAGCTGACTGCCAGACGGCAGCGCTTCCGACAGGTACCGGAAAGCCTTGTCGGTCCATCCACAGATCGGGAGCAGGTCACGGAACTCCGGCAGCGGCCCCGGCGGTCGCTGCGAGGCCTGCGCGGCGAACCCCCACGCCGTGCGGAACCCGCCCATCGACTCCTGCCCCGCCAGCAGCCAGGCCCGCGTCGGCTCCTGATCACAGGCAAAGCCCAGCGCGTTGACCATCGCCATCGCCCGCAGGATATCCCCCACCCCGGCGACCCACTTGGGGTAGCGGTTCACGCGTCCGCCGGGATAGATCACCTGCGGGAAGCTTCCATCTTCCTCGCGCCAGCGGCACACAAAGCCCATCGCCCGGCCCGCTGCGTCGAGGTAGCGCTCGTCCTGAGTCCAGGCGTAGCCAGCGACCAGCCCCGGGATGCAGCGGGCTATATAAAAAGGAAAATACCAGGCCACCCGGTGCCTTTTTTCGCTATACTGGTCGATCGCGCCGTCCAGCGGGCCGCCCCGAACCTGATGGGCCAGGATGGTCTCCAGGGTGGGAAGCGCATAGGCCGTGGCGAACGTCTCATCCCCGGTCATCGCCGCCAGCTTAAACAGCGCTTCCGCCAGCGTCGCGGCCTTGTTCGGGACAAACGTGGCATGATCCAGGCCGTCGCTGAACATCCGCATCCCGGTGTCCCACAGCCGGGCAATAAAATACCCCTTGATATTACGGACCGCCGCCCCTAAATAGGTTCCCCAGGCGGCATCGCCCTCCGTCTTGAGCGCCCCGGCCAGGGCCAGCAAGGCCAGCGAATCGGCGGCTTCGTGCGGCGTGCCGCCCGAATAGGGGTTGAGTTCGAAGTGCGAGTCGCGGAAGTTACCGCCGGGCAACTGGCCACGGATCAGATCATCGCCCGCCCGTCTGGCCCGCTCCCGCCAGCGAGGATCGCCGGTTTTTTCATACAGGTTCAAATAACCGATGACGATCCCTTCGTAGCGCCAGTCCAGACCAGGGCCGGTGAACCGCAGGCAGTTATGCCACCAGTGGGCCACCGGACCGCCGTAGCCGCCGGGGCCGCGCATGGTCTCCAGCCAGGCGTCAAGCGCGGCCAGGCGCAGCGCCAGATCGAGGCGTTCTTCAACAGCGCTCATCACCGTTCGCCTTACTCACCAGCGCCAGGTTCAACGTCGTCAGACAGGTCTGGGCGGTCATGAATGTCTCGTGCATCCGGTAGAGACAGCGGTCGGCCAGGTCGCTGCGTCCCAGCAGGGTGCTGAGCCGAAAGGCATAACTCCAAAAAACGCTGACGGGGCCGTGAAAACCGTGCCGGGATTCCCAGGCAAACCCCTGCTGCGCCAGCAGGGCTTTTGTCTGCCGCCAGCCCAGGGACTTATGCCGGGTGTCATCGTGAGGGATGAAGGGAGCCAGCCGGCCCGGACTGATCATACACAGGCGGCCCCCTGGTTGGAGCAGCCGGTAGAGCGCGCCGAACACCTGGGGAGAGACCGGCTCGGCGCAGATGATCAGCGGCACCGGCCCCGCGACGTTTTCCAGCGGACGAACGTCCGGCGCTTCCACTTCAATCCCTAACACCGATTCGAGGCGATCCGCCGAAGTCAGCCAGTTCCCAAGGGGGACCAGCGTCACCGGGCGCGCCACGATCCGTTTGAGCAGCTCGCGCGCGTACAGGGCCTCCGACGCCACCACCAGCGCCGGTCCGCCGCTGTTGTGCGCTTCCACCGCGCACAGGTCAAAAGCATACCGGTACTCCAGACTCGGCATCGTCAGCGCCAACATCACGCCACGATCAAACTGCGTTTGCTCACCCTTTGCTTCCACTTCCGACACTTCCAATACTTCCGACACAACGTCAATCACGGCCGCCTCATTCCTTGTCCGGTTGAATGTCATTCTTAGCGTCGATTAGCGAATAGACCGCCTCCTGAGCCACGGGCGCCGGCGCGCGTCCGCAGCCGGTCGCCACCACTGGTTCGGCTCCTCGCGTTCCAACTGGTACGGGTCCGTCCAGGGATAGTTGCCCAAACGCCCCGCTGTGCCCACGGCCGCCAGGTATCCCGCCCGGCGGGCGGCCTGTTTTTCGCGGTGGCCAAAGTGCCCAAAGGGATACGAGAGCACAGGGATGACGGCCTCGGCCAGGCGTGTGCGCAACGTCTCCAGCGCGTGCGTCAGTTGGTAAGCCAGAGCTTTCTCGTCGCATTCCGGCAGGCGCAGGTGGGAAACGGTATGGCTGGCGATGCTGAAGCCCAACCTTTGCACTTCCTGCAGCTCATCCCAGTCCATCAAACGTTCGGTTTTGTCATAACTATCCCAGTGCGCCCGGCTGCCGACCAGCCCGGTCGGGACAAACACCGTGGCTGGAAGACCGTGCTGTCTGAGGATCGGCGCTGCCGCG
>DAOTXK010000020.1:0-7807 GCA_034435395.1 Anaerolineae bacterium
CCCATGGAGAGGCTCTTGGGTTCCTGATCGACAATGCTGACCACGATCACCGGGATGGCGGCGGTGACCGGGTCGGCCTTCAGGCGTTCGATCACTTCCCAGCCGTCCATTTCCGGCATGAGGATGTCGGTCGTGATCACGGCGGGTTTCAGTTCGCGGGCCAGTCGCAGACCGGCCCGGCCATTTGGGGCGTGCGTGACCCGGTATCCCGCCTCCTCCAGGTAGGCGGTCAGGATGTCGGCGGCTTCCTGGCTGTCGTCGATGACCAGGACGTGCCTGCCCTGGCTGCCGCCGGTCGTTTCGGCGGTATCGCTGGCGGGCTGGCGGGAAACCGTGCTGCTGGCTGGCAGGGCCACAAAGAAGGTGCTGCCCTGGCCCAACTGACTGCTCAGCCAGATGCGCCCGCCGTGCATCTCCACCAGCTTCATGGTGATGGCCAGGCCCAGGCCCGTGCCGCCAAACTCACGGGTGCTGGTGTCATCCACCTGCCGGAATTCGTCAAAGATGGTGGCGTGGTGCTCCGGCGCAATCCCGATGCCGGTATCAGTGACTGTGATGACGACCCAATGACCATCACCGAGCCATCCCAGCACCGGCAGCGGTAGCTGTTCGCTGCGGCCGTTCACCACGTCCGCGTTGAGCGCTTCCAGTTTCACCATGCCCTCCCGGGTGAACTTGATGGCATTGCTCATCAGGTTGGTGAGAATCTGGCGGATGCGCAGCGGGTCGGCAAACAAGGGATAGATGCTGTCCTGGACATCAACGGTCATCGCCAGCCCTTTTTCGCGGGCGACCGGTTCCATGGTGTGGACCACGGCTGAGATCGCCTCAGCCACCTCCACATATTCCGGGACGAGTTCCAGCCGCCCGGCTTCGATCTTGCTCAGGTCGAGGATGTCGTTGATCAGGGCCAGCAGGTCGCGCCCATTGCGGTGGATCTTCTCCAATCGGTCGGCCTGTTTATCGGTCAGCGGGCCGTAAAGCTGCTGGAGCAGCAACTCGCTGTAGCCGACGATCGAGTTCAGGGGCGTTCGCAGCTCGTGACTCATTTTGGCCAGGAAGTCGCTCTTGTACTGGCTGGCAGCGCGGAGTTCCTGGTTGAGCCGGTGCACGCGTTCCCGCTCACTGGCCAGTTCAGCGATGGTCGCCCGCAGACTGCGGTTGGAATCGCTCAACTGCTGGTTGGCGGCTTGCAGCGGATGGAATACCTGGTGATTGATCGTTGAGTACCCCATGATGGCCGCAGCGATGGCCGCCACGGCCGTGTCAAAGGGCAGCCAGCGGAGCGGCTCGATGAAGTTGATGACGCCGGCGGCGAACAGCAGCAGCGCGGGAACCCGCAGGGACTTGCTGCGTGGGTCATCGCCCCTGCGCAGATAGTAGTAAGCCGCCATGAGGTAAAAGACCATGAAGGCCAGCGCCAGGTAGCCGATGGGCCGTAAGTCGAAGTTGGCCGATCCCGCGTTGAAGCTGGCTTCGGGGGGCAGGTTTTCCTCGTGCACCACGGCGATCTGGTTGCTCCACAGCAGGACGAGAAAGAGGATAGAAAGGGGAAGCGCCATCCAGCCAAGGATTCTGGCCGGGCGGGCCTGGATGCGGCAAAAGGCGATCGCGGCGTGGTAAAAGGCGATGGGGGCCAGCCCCAGGCTGGACAGGCGCAGGTAAACGCTGTGGGTCTGGCCGGGCAGGACGCTCAGCTCAGGGACCTGCATGATCAGCGCTGCGTAGGCCCACAGCGCCAGCACGGTCAGGAACAGGGCGAAATACCAGTTGGCCCGCTCGCGGCGCGGCTGGAAGATGAGGCCCAACAGCAGGCCGATGGCCGCGCTGAGAGTCAGAAGATTGGTGATGATGGCGATGAGGTCATGGAGTGTGCTCTGGATCATGGCTGCCTTCTTTGATCGGTCAGTTTCAGCAGCGGGTCGGCGGGCGTCTCAGCCGCTGCCACACCTCCGGAGGCGGGCCGGGTTCTGGGTGGGGGCAGAAGGCACTCTGGAGGGGGGATGATGGCAGGGGGACGATTGTGGCCGGGCGTCGGGAGGGCCGGAGCGCATCCCGCCATGCCGACTCGTGGCCGCTCGCCGCCCAGGGAGGTTTGTACGCCCTTGCTCATCGGCCCCCATCGCCCGCACGCACTCCCGCTCAGACGCCCGTCGGCGGGTACTTCTGTTTATACAACTCAATGGCATGCAGGATGTGCTGTTTGGCCTCTTCCGCCCCGACCCATCCTTTGGGGATGATGTCCCCTCCGGCCTCCAGTTGTTTGTACGTCTGGAAAAAATGGGCAACCTCCGCCAGAAAATGCTTGGGCACATCATCCAGATCATAATACTCGTCAAAGATGGGATCGGTGGCCGGGACGGCCAGCACTTTATCATCCGGCATATCGCGGTCGATCAGGCGGAACATGCCGATGGGGCGGGCTTCAATCACACAGCCGGGGTAGGTTGGCTCATTGATCATCACCAGGATGTCCAGGGGATCGCCGTCTTCGTAGAAGGTCTGCGGGATCAGGCCGTAGTCGCTGGGATAGTGAAGTGGGCTGTAGAGCACCCGATCCAGTTTGATCACGCCAGCGGTTTTGCTGTACTCGTATTTATTCCGGCTGCCCTTGGGGATCTCGACAATACAATACACGACATCCGGCACTTTAGGGCCGGGCATCAGCCCATGCCACAGGTTGACTGCCATGGTATACCTTTAACACCCTTCTTATCAGTTAACCGCCGTTATTCCCGTATGGATTACAACTACCAACTCTCCCCAAATCGCGCCTGATGGCTCCCACAGCAGGCCACGCGGAAAGGCCCGCTGACGCCCCCAGTTGCCCGGCAGGGATGGGCCACCGCCGCCGCGCCTCAATCTTCCGCCGGATAGGCGCGTGGCTTGGCCCGCAAAGATGGCTTGGGACGGATACGATGGCGGTTGGGCGGCGGACCGGCCTGGCCGACCAGCGCCTCCACCCGCTGGAGGGATTCGGCGTCGTATTCGACGGCGTGGCAGAAGTCACATTCCCAGGCCGGCATATTGGGCACGCTGACCAGAGTGGCATTGTAAACATGGACGTAAGTTACCAGCCGCAAATGCAGGCGTCCCATCTGGCACATCGGGCAGAGGTAACGGTCTTCTTGTGGCATGCTATCCTCCCGGAAGGAGTCGGGGCTACGGGGCCAGCAGTGACCGCGTAGCTGGTGATGGCGGCCGGCCATTATAGCTGTAATGGGGGATAATGCTCCAATCTTCGGGCGGCCAGTAAATGATCCAGGCCTGCCCAACGATCCGGCCTCGTTCCAGCGGCCCGAACGTGTGCGAATCCTGACTGTCGTTGCGATTGTCGCCCAGGACGAAATATTCGCCAGGCCCCAGCCGCCACTCCCCGCTGTAGCGCGGCGGCGCGGCGATGTACGGCTCGTCAAGCGGTACGTCGTCCACGTATACCAGCCCGTCGCGGACCGCGATTGTTTCGCCTGGCAGACCGATCACCCGTTTGATGAAATCGCGGCCCGGATCGTCCGGCGAGTTAAAAACGATCACGTCGCCGCGACTGGGCTGGCTCATCAGGTAGCTGAGGCGGTTGACGATGATGAACTGGCCGGTGGTGAAATTCGGCCTCATGCTGGACCCATCCACAATGAACCGCGCCGAAACCAGGTTGACCAGCGTGTAAATCGCAGCGACCAGGATCAACGTTTCCACGATCTCGCGGAGCAGGGATCGCCTGCTGGCGCGTGGGCGCGGCAAGACAGCCGGTTTGGCGGGGGTCTCATCCGGCGGGAGGGGCATAACATCGCCCGTCATCAGGGCTTCACGGTCCGGCGTTCCCACAAGCGACAGTCTCTTTCCCCAGTGCGGCAACGATTGGCCCGATTATATTGCACCATGGGGTGAGGGGCAATCAGCCGGGGCGGTCCGGAAGTGGCCGCCAGGGCAACAGGTCGACGGAACAGCCTGCGCCTGGCTGTTCCCTCCCCGCGGGAATGGCACAGGCCGTTCTTTTGAACTATACTGACAGGTCAGTGCCCGTAGTATGACGGTGAAATTGAGGACGCTG
Organism: Anaerolineae bacterium; assembly: GCA_034435395.1. Classification (GTDB taxonomy): domain Bacteria; phylum Chloroflexota; class Anaerolineae; order Aggregatilineales; family Ch27; genus DAOTXK01. The sequence continues at coordinate 4,052 of DAOTXK010000020.1, forward strand.
TTTTGGCTGGAGAACGCATACTTGTCGTCGATGACGGGCGGGAGAATCGCGACTTCGTCGTTGACTATGTCCTGCAGCCCAATGGCTATCGCACCCTGACGGCCCGCGATGGTCAGGAGGGTCTGGAAAAGGCGCTCGCCGAACGTCCTGACCTGATCCTGCTGGACTTGCAGATGCCGCGCATGACCGGCATCCAGGTGTTGCAAGCCCTGGCGCGGGAGAACGCCAACATCCCCGTGATCCTGATGACGTTTCATGGGTCGGAGGAGATCGCCATTGAGGTCTTTCGGCTGGGCGTCAAGGACTACGTCAAAAAGCCGTACACGGTCGAGGAGATGCTGGGCGCGATCGAGCGTAGCCTGGCCGAAACCCGTCTGCGCCAGGAAAAAGAGGCGCTGACCGAGCGGTTGCTGGCCTCCAATCGGGAGTTGCAGCGGCGGGTCAAAGAGTTAAATGTCCTCTACAAGATGGGTAAGAGCGTGACCGCGCATCTGGAGCTGGACCAGCTCGCCGTGCGGGTGGTGGAGGCGGCGACTTACGTCACCGGGGCGGAAGAAGGCAGCCTGCTGCTGCTGGAAGAGGGCCAGCTGATCTGCCGGGCTGCCAAACGCCAGACCGACGCCCATGCCCGCCCCGTATACGTCGAGGCACACGATCGGCTGGCCGAACGGGTGGTCCAGGAGGGTGAACCGGTCCTGCTGACACCAGATGATCTGGCCGAGGCCCGCGCTCATAATTCCGGTGTGCCGTATTCGGTCCTGTATACCCCGCTCATGGTTGCCGATCGCGTGCTTGGCGTGCTGGGGGTGGATAACGTCAGCGACGATTCGAAAGTGTTTGCCGATCACGACGGGGCGTTGTTGAGCGCGCTGGCCGACTACGCCGCCATCGCGGTGGAAAATGCCCATAACTTCGCCCAGCTTGAGGACGCCAAGGAACGGGAAAAGCAGCACATCCGTCAGACATTCGAGCGTTATGTCGCGCCCTCGGTGGTGGATCGTGTCCTGGATCGCCCGGACGCCCTTCAACTGGGCGGCGTGCGGCAGGAGATTTCCATCGTCTTCGCCGACATTCGCGGCTATACCACCTACAGCGAGCTGGCCGAGCCGGAGGAGGTTGTCGAATCGCTGAACGAGTATTTCCGGCTGGCGGCGGACGTGATCCTGGCGCGGGAGGGGACGCTGGACAAGTTCCTGGGCGACGCCGTGATGGCCATTTTTAACGCCCCGGAGGAACAGGATGATCATCCGTATCGGGCGGTGGACGCGGCGCTGGCCCTGCGCAATGCGGTCAATGAATGGAACGGGCGGCGGGGCGGCGATGGGCTGACCTTTGGTATCGGCGTCAATCTGGGCTGGGCGGTGGTGGGGAACATCGGCACCGCCCGCGCCATGAACTACACCGCCATCGGCGATGCGGTGAACCTGGCCAAGCGGTTGCAGGAACGGGCCGCGCCGGGCCAGATTCTGGTGGCGGAGAGCGTGATCGAGCGCCTGGGGGACCTGGTGAATGTGAGACCGCTGGGCCCCATGCAGGTCAAAGGGCGGCAGAAGCCGGTGACCGTATACGAACTGCTGGGGCTGGCCTGATTAATGGCGGGACGGCCCCTCCGGCGGCGTGACGGCGCGCCGCTTTTTTGTCCCCAGGCTGCCGTCGCGGGGGCGGAAGGTCAACCGCAGCGGCGTGCCCAGGAAGCCGTAGTGTTCCCGAATCTGGTTTTCCAGGTAACGCTCATAACTGAAGTGCACCAGCCGGGTATCGTTGACGTGGAACAGAAAGGTCGGCGGGTCGGCCCGGACCTGCTGGGCGAGGAAAATCTTGAGGCGCTTCCCGGCTTTTGATGGCGGCGCGTGGCGCTCCACGGCCTGGCGGACGATGCGGTTCAGTTCGCTGGTCGGGATGCGGCGCAGCCGTTCCTCCTGAATGCGGGCGGCGGTGGGGATCACCTGGTGGACGCGCAGGCCGGTCGTGGCGCTGATGAACAGCAGCGGCGCATAGGGCATGAAGTTCAGGTCGGCGCGAATCTTTTCCGTGTAGGCGTGGATGGTGTGGCTGTCCTTTTCGACGGCATCCCACTTGTTGACCACGATGGCCACACTCTTCGTCTCGTCCAGGATAAAACCGGCGATGTGGGCATCCTGGGCCGTGATGCCATCCACCGCGTCGATCATCAGCAGGGCCACGTCGGCGCGTTTGATGGCCTTCATGGCCCGCAGCACGCTGTATTTCTCCACGCCGGGCGCGATCTTGCCGCGCCGCCGGATGCCCGCCGTATCGATCAGCAGCACCGGCATCCCTTCCCAGGTCATATACGTGTCGATGGCATCGCGCGTGGTCCCGGCCAGAGGGCTGACGATGGCTCGCTCCTCCCCCAGCAGCCGGTTCACCAGGCTGCTCTTGCCGACGTTGGGCCGTCCCACGATGGCGATCTTGAGCAGGCCCTCGGCGGCGTCCTCGTCATAGTCAGGGGCGGGGGCGCTTTTTAAGGCGTGCACGATGGCGTCGAGCAGGTCGCCCGTGCCCGTGCCGTGCAGGGCGCTGATCGGGAAGACCTCGCCGACCCCCAGCCCGTAGAACTCCACCGCGTCCGTCCAGCGTGCGGCGTTATCGGCTTTGTTGGCGGCGACGATGATCGGTTTGTGGGTGCGCCGCAGGATTTCCGCCACTTCCTGGTCGGCGGCCGTGATACCCTCCACGGCGTCCACCAGCATGACCACCACCTCGGCCTCTTCCACCGCGATCATGGCCTGGGCGCGGATCTGGGGGACAAAATCGATGCTGCCTTCCGCCAGGGGGGAGGTATCGCGCGAGCCTTTGGGCTGGTAGGCCTCAAGGCCGCCGGTGTCCACTACGGTGAAGGCCACGCCGTTCCACTCGGTCTCGGCCTGGAGCCGGTCGCGGGTGGTCCCCGGCATCTCATGGACCACGGCCAGTCGTTCCCCGGCCAGCCGGTTGAACAGCGTCGATTTGCCGACGTTGGGACGCCCGACCAGCGCCACCAGAGGTGTCCGTTTCATAAGTCAGCCCCTCATGTGAGTCGTATCATTCTAACCGGGTGCGGGGGCGCAATCAAGCCCGAAAAAGGGTAGGGGGTGAGGGCAGGGGTGTGGGATCAGTTCTGGGCGGAGGGCGTCAGGTCTGTGGCCGGGGGGAGGGTGGGGGCGGGCGTCCCGGCGGTGATCTGCACGTCGAGCATGGGTGGCAGCACGGTTTTGGGCGCGTTCTCCAGGCCCTGGCGGTTCACGACGGCCTGCAACGTCACCTGGTGCCCCCCTGGCCCCAGATCGGTCAGATCGGCCAGGATGGCGATGTCACCCGCCGTCAGCGTGTCCAGAGTGGGCTGGGGGCCGGTGATCAACAGCGTGACCTCCGTCGGCGCGATCACGGCTTCCAGGTCCGGGGCCAGGCCCTGCACCTGCACGGGCACGTGCTCAAAGCGGCGGCTGGCCATCAGCGTGTCGATCTGGACGGTGACGGTGATCTCCTGCTGGGTCGGCAGGAAGACTCCGGCTGGCAGTTCGACCGGCACGGTGCGGGTGAAGGATTGAGTTTGCCCCGTGAGGTCGATGGGAGCGGTCAACAGGCTGCCCGGAAGCTGTTCCAGGGCGTTGGGCCGGCCGCTGACCAGGACGCTCTGCGGCTCATAGGAGATACCAAAGATGACGTAGCCGGGTGCCACTTCCCCCACGATATTGGGCGTGACGAACACCTCCCGGAAGTCCTCACGCGGCTGGATGTTGACGGTCACGGTGACGC
>DAOTXK010000021.1:0-14336 GCA_034435395.1 Anaerolineae bacterium
TTGGGGTGGCGGCGCACCCACACGGTTGAGCTGAGCCGCCAGCAGCAGGCGGCTATTGATGGCCTGCTGGAAGATTTCGCCAGAGCGCCATATACGCCGCCTTCGGTGAAGGAATCGATTGACCGGGTGGGGGAAGACCTGTTCCATCTGCTGGTCGAGCGCGGCGACCTGATCGTGATCGCGCCGGATGTCGTGCTGGCCGCGCCGGTTTACGATGAGATGTTCCAGGTCGTCGCCGCGATACTTGACACGCGAGGGATGATCGCGGCCCGCGAGCTGCGTGATCATTTCCAGACCACCCGGAAGTACGCGATCGCCTTTCTGGAATACCTGGATGCCAGGGGAATCACCCGACGCGAAGGGGATGACCGGGTCTGGAACCGCCGCCCTAAGATGTGATGTTCGTATGGCGGAAAGATTGGCAGTTGTCATGAGGTGGGTTGCACAAATCATGCTATGGTGAGCTTGTACAAAGTGTGTAGAAGTCACCCGGAGGCGAGGGTGTTACTGCTACCAGCCCGCTTTCCTGGTGGAAACGGGTCAGGGGGCCGGGCTGGGGGCCTTCTGGGGGTTCATGATAACAATCGTCCACGGTGGTGGGCGTTGGTCGCTGTGTTAGAGTGAGCCTGATGCCACGTGGTGGCGTTCGTAGCGAAGGGGGTGTGGATGGTTTCCTCCTGGTTTCTCCGTTTGTGAGGTTTTTCGGTAGTGCTGCGCCTGCGTTGAGATTAGACCAGGGGACCTGAGTATGGAAAAGCCGATCACCAAGGAGGAGTTGCTCGAACGAGCCAAAAACCCGGCCGCCGAGGCTATGCGACTGCACCCATTCTACCGTGGCAAGATTCAAACCGCGTTGCGCGCCAGCGTGCGCAGCCTGGACGACTTCGCGATCTGGTATACGCCGGGCGTGGCCGCGCCGTGCCGGGCCATTGCCAAAGACCCGGCGCTGGTTTATGAGTACACCAGTAAGTGGAATACGGTCGCCGTGATCTCGGACGGCACGCGGGTGCTCGGCCTGGGCGACATCGGCCCGGAGGCGGGCTTGCCGGTTATGGAGGGCAAGGCGCTGCTGTTTAAATATCTGGGCGGCGTCGACTGCGTGCCGATCACGCTGGACACCAAGGACCCGGACAAAATCATCGAGACTGTGCTGATGCTGCAACCGGCTTTTGGCGGCGTCAATCTGGAGGATATCTCCCAGCCGAAATGCTTCCGTATCCTGGATACGCTGCGGGAGCGCGCCCGGATTCCGATCTGGCATGATGACCAGCAGGGGACGGCCAGTGTCACCCTGGCGGCGATGATCAATGCGGCCAGAGTGGTGGGCAAGAAGCTGGAAGAGATGCGCATCACATTTGTGGGGGCCGGGGCGGCTAATGTGGCCTGTTCGCGCCTGTTGTTTGCGTATGGCGTGGACCCTGGCAATTGTATTGTGGCGGATATCGACGGGATTCTGGGCAAACATCGCCAGGACTTCGCGCTGCGTAAGGCGGAGTTTGTCCAGCAGTGGCGTCTATGCCAGATCACCAATGATGCCGAAATCCGGGGCGGCGTTGAAGAGGCGTTACGCGGCGCGGATGCCGCGATCTGTTTCTCAGCCCCCGGACCCGGCACGATCAAACCGGAGTGGGTGCGCACGATGGCCAAGGACGCCATCCTGCTGGCGGGCGCCAATCCCATCCCGGAAATCTGGCCCTGGGAGGCCAAAGAAGCGGGGGCAGCTGTGGTGGCGACCGGGCGCTCAGACTTTGAGAACCAGGTGAACAACTCCCTGGGGTTCCCCGGCATTTTCCGGGGGGCGCTTGACGTGCGGGCCACCACCATCACGGATGAGATGGCCATCGCCGCGGCGGAAGCCCTGGCTTCGATGGTGGATGAGGCGGAACTGGGCCCCAATCACATTTTGCCGACGATGGACGACTGGGAAGTCTTCCCGCGTGAGGCAGCGGCAGTGGCCGCTAAGGCGGTGGAACAGGGAGTGGCTGCTCGACCCTGTTCCTATCAGGAGGAATTTGAGTGCGCGTCGCACATCATCCGGCAGTCCCGCGCCATGGCCCAGATGTTGATGGACGAAGGCTTTATCCCTGAACCGCCTCCAGAATAGGGTGAGGAGAACCCGCGATGCATGACGTGATCATTATTGGCGGAGGACCGGCGGGTCTGGCGGCGACCGCTTATGCCATTCGCAAGCGGATGGACGTGCTGCTCATCTCGCCGGGATTGGGCGGGCGCACCAATCGTAAGATGGAGCTGCCCTGGGTTGACGACTACAACGTGCTGGTGGGCGAGTCAATGGTCGAGCGCTTCCGCTCCCAGATCGAATATCTTGACTTCCTGCGGGTGCGCACCCTGGTGGAGAGGATCGAGCCTCGGGATGAAGGGTACTGCATCATCCTGAAGGATGGCAAAGAGCATTGGGGCCGGGCCGTCCTGCTGGCGACCGGGGCGCAGGGTGAACTGCTCAACGTACCTGGCGAGGCCGAATATGAGATGAAAGGGCTGTGTTACAGCACGGCGACCTATGCGCCGCTGTTCATTGATCGCACCGCCCTGGTCGTCGGTGATGGCTGCCAGGCGTTCCGGGCTGTGGCCGAACTCCAGCGGATCGCCCGGCATGTGACGCTGGTCGCGCCCACGCACGGCGACCTCGACCTGGCGGTGGCCAGGAATCTGGCGGCCATGCCTAACGTCACCATCCTGGACAGCTACGAGGTGGTTGAGCTGAAGGGCGACGCGTTTGTGCGCGCCGTGGTTCTGCGCAAGGATGGTGAAATCACCGAACTCCATACGGACGCGGTTTTTGTCGAGAAGGACCTCAAGCCCAACTCCGCCCTGGTGGCCGATCTGGTCGAGCTTGATCCCAAGGGCTTTGTGAAGATTGACGAGATGAACCGGACCAGCCGTCCGGGCATCTACGCCGCCGGTGACGTGACGACGGCCAAAGCCGACCAGGTGCTCATCTCCATGGGCGAAGGCGCGAAAGCGATGCTGGCGATTTACGACGACCTGCTCGGCATCTGTTAGCCGCGCGCCCGGAACAGGCGGGGACAGCAAGATGGGGGGACGCTCCGTGGAGCCTCCCCCGTTTTGTTCAGTCAGTCACCCGTTCGATATGCGCGCCCAGGGCGGCGAGTTTTTCCTCCACCCGCTCGTAGCCCCGGTCGATCTGGCGGACGTTGTGGATGGTCGTGGTGCCGCGGGCGGCCAGCGCCGCCAGCAGGATCGACATCCCGGCGCGGATATCTGGGCTGGAAATATCGGATACACCGTGCAGCGCCGTCGGCCCGTAAACCAGGGCCCGGTGGGGATCGCACAGCACGATCCGCGCCCCCATGCTGACCAGTTTGTCCGTGAAGAAGAAGCGCCCGTCATACATCCACTCGTGGAGCAGGACCGACCCCGCCGCCTGGGTGGCAACGGTGAGGGCGATGCTCATCAGGTCGGAGGGGAAGGCGGGCCAGGGTTGCGCCTTGATCGTCGGGATGCGGTTGCCCAGGTCGCGCCGGATGGTCAATTCCTGCCCGCTGGGGATGAAGATGTCGTGGCCGCGCACCTCCCAGCGCACGCCCAGCTTGGCAAAAACCAGCCCGATCATGTCCAGGTGTTGCGGGTCGGCCTCCCGGATGGTGATCGCGCCGCCCGTGACCGCTGCCGCCCCGATGAAGCTGCCCACTTCCAGGTAATCGGCTCCGACGCGGTGCTCGCCGCCGCTCAGCCGGTCCACCCCCTGGATGGTGAGGCAGTTGGAGCCGATGCCGTCGATCTGCGCGCCCATGGCGCTCAGCATGTGGCAGAGGTTCTGCACATGCGGCTCGGAGGCGGCATTGCGGATCACGGTGGTGCCTCTGGCCAGGACAGCCGCCATGATCGCGTTCTCCGTGGCCGTGACGCTGGCCTCGTCCAGCAGGATGTCCGCGCCATGCAGGCTGTCGGCATTCATCTTAAATGCGCCCCGTTCGAAGTCGATATGGGCCCCCAGTTTTTCCAGCGCCAGGACATGGGTATCCAGACGGCGACGCCCGATCACGTCTCCGCCGGGGATGGGCAGTTCCAGGCGGCCGGTGCGCGCCAGCAGCGGGCCAGCCAGCACGATACTGCTGCGGATCAGGCGGGCCTGTTCGGGGGGAATGCGGGTCAGGCGAAGCTCCCTGGCGTGCACGAGCCAGGTGTGAGGGTCCACCTGGGTGATGTCCACGCCGAGATGCTGGAGGATCTCGGCGGTGACGCGGACATCGGCGATGTCGGGCACGTTGTACAGCGTGACCGGCTCGTCGGTCAGCAGGCAGGCGGGCAGCATCTTGAGCGCGGCGTTTTTGTTGCCGCTGGCCGTGATCTCGCCTTTGAGGGGATGTCCGCCTTCGATCACAAACTGTTCCATGGGAGACTCCTGGCTGGAGGGTGGCCGCTTATGTCGCGATCTCCACCACAACCCGCTCGCCTACCGCCAAACCAAGTGTCTGCTGGGCATTCCCCTGGTTGACGGCGATCTCAAGCTGGGCGGCGCTGTTGATCAGCGGTGTGGGCTGTCCCGGCGGCACCTGGGTATAGGTGCGGGCGATGCCCTGAAAGGTGCGGCTGCCCGCACGAACCACCGCCGCCGCCGGAAAGACAATAGATGGGGCATCCGGTTTCAGACGCGGCTGTAACCGGATCAGGCCCTCCTGGTGCCAGAAACAGCGTCCAATGCTGGTCACCGCATTACCGAAGTGATCGACATAGATCACTTCGCCTTCGATGGTGTGGTGGGTCAGGACCAGGCGAGGCGGTTCCAACATGACCAGCTTCTCCACCGGCGACCCCAGGGCGGCGATAGGGTCGCCGCAGGCCAGGCGGGCCGCTGCTGGGGCGAATACGTCGCGGCCATGAAAGGTGCCACTCGGCTCCGGCAACCCCAGCCTTTCCGGCTCGATGGCGACGGCGCGCCATGCCCCCAGTTCCGTCAGCACTTCGCTGAACACGCCGTTGTCCGGCCCGACGAAACGGCCCTGGGCGGTGTCAACGGCGACCGGGTGCCGCGCTGAGCCGACGCCGGGGTCCACCACCACCAGAAACACGGTGTCCGCCGGGAAGTAGCGGTAGGCCGTCCACAGCACAAAGGCCGCCTGCCGCACGTTCTGCGGCGCGATGGCGTGGGTGAGATCGATCAGCGGCGTCGCCGGGCAGTGGCGCAGGATGACGCCCTTCATCGTGCCGACGTAGGCGTCAGCGGTGCCGAAGTCGGTGAGCAGGGCGATGGGGGCGGGTGGGTGCCGGGTCATGGCGGGGATTGTAACCCGTTCGCCGTCGGGCGGACAAGGATACAGGCGGCAAACTCACTCCATCCGCAGCCCATCCGCCACGGCCATCCGGCTCAGCCGCCAGGCCGGGTAGACGCCCGCCGCCAGCGCCGCCAGCACCGCCACCAGGAAAGCTTCCAGGAATTCCTGCGGGGTGAGGGTGAGCTGCATCGTCCAGCCGAAGGAGCGCACGTTGATCACCTCGATCAGGACCACGGCCAGGGCCAGCCCGATCGGCGCGGCCAGGAGGCCCGCCGTCGCCCCCATCAACCCGGTTTCGGTGAGGGTAAGTTGCCAGAGCTGGCGCGGCGTCAGGCCGTTAGCCCGCATGATCGCGTACTCGCGGCTGTGCTCCAGCTGGAGGGACATCAGCGCGCTCAGAATGCCGATGAAGGCCACCAGCGTCGCCAGCAGTTGCAGGGCGACGGTGATCGAGAAGGTGCGCTCGAAGACTTCCAGCGCGCTATCGCGCAGGGCGCGGTTGCTGCGCACGTTCAGGTCCATCCCGGCCAGGGTGTCCGTCCGCAGATGGTCGATCACGTCCTCCAGGTTTGCGCCCGGTTCCAGGATCAGCCCCAGCGAGGAGATGAACGGATCATCGTAAAAGCGGCGGTAGACGCTATGGTGCATCATCAGCGTGCCCTGGTCGGTGGAGTAGTCGTAGTACACCCCGGCGACGGTGAACGTCTGCGCGCCCCGGTCGGTCAACAGGGTGATCGTGTGGTGGGTCGGCGTGAGGCCGCGTCGGAAGGCGAACGGTTCGCTGACGAGCACATCACCCGCCAGGAGCGCCCCCCAGTAGTCACCATTCGGCGCGTGGTTCCAGACGAAGCGGCGCTGTCCGTGGCTAAGGTCGTGGCTGGGCACCGTCAGGTTGACCGGCGGCAGGTCCGGATATTCCGGAGCGAGCGCCTCCACGTTGCGCACGGTGGTGACGGTCGCCACGCCCGGCACCGCTTCCAACCGGGCGATGAGGTCCGGCGCGAGGTCGGCCACGGTGCGGGTGGCGGTCACCGACAGCGGCGAGATGAAAATGTCCGCGCCGAGCGTGGTCGCCAGCCAGTCGCTGACGGTCCCCCGGAAGCTGCTGATCATCACGCTGACGCCCACAATCACGCTGACGGCCACCGTCAACGCGGCGACAGCGATGGCCGTGCGGCTGAGCGAGCGGACCACGTCGCGGGGCGCGATCCGGCCCAGCACCCCCAGCAGGCGAGCGGTCAACGGCGTCACGGCGCGCATGGCGGCGATCAGGGCCAGGGGGGTGAACAGGGTACAGCCGACCACAATCAGGAACAAGGCGGCAAAGCCCGCCAGGATGTCCTGCGTGGGAAGGCCGAGCACCAACACCCCCAGAACGGTGAGGATGACGGCTCCAGCCGTCATCAGCGCGGTGACCCGGCGGGCACCTCCCTCGACAGCGGAGCGGCGCATCGTCCCGGCAGGGGGTGTGCGCGTGGCTTCCAGGGAAGGCACCAGGGCGGCCAGCAGACTGGCCAGCAGGCCGACGGCCAGGCCCGTGGCCAGCGTGCCGGGGGCGACAGTGACTCGTTCCACGGTGACGGTGAAGTACAGATCGCTGATGGTCCCCGCAATCAGGCCGACGACCCCCCGCCCCAGGATGATGCCCAGGGCCAGCCCCAGGACGGTCCCGATCAGGCCGAGCAGGACGGCTTCCCCCAGGACGAGGGCGAATATCTGGCGGCGGGTCGCGCCCAGCGAGCGGATGATGCCGATCACCTCGCGGCGCTGCACCACGCTGAAGGTCACCGTGTTGTAGATCAGAAAGGTGCCGACTACCAGCGCCAGCAGACTGAGCGCCCGCAGGTTGAGTTCAAAGGCCGCCGTCATCTGGTTGAGGGCGCTGTTGCTGGCATTGGGGGTGGTCAGGGCTGCCCCCGCTGGCAGGATGGCCGTGATGGCGGAGGTGTCATAATCCGCTGGCAGGATCAGGTCGATGCGGGTGAGCGTGCCCGGTCGGCTTAATAGCTCCTGGGCAGTGGCGATGTCCGTCAGGAGCAGGTGGCTGAGGGCCTGGGCGCTGAGGCCGTCGCCCGGTATGAGCAGGCCGACAATCTGCACCTCGACCCGCGCCGCATTGGGCCGCAGGGCGATTGTATTCCCCATGCCTAGCCCGAAGCGGTCCGCCAGTGATTGGCTGATCAGGACGGTCCCCGGTTCGGAAAGGAGCCGGGTCAGGCGGTCGACCGGGGGCTGGTTCCCGTTTTCGGCGAGGCTGCTCGCCAGGTAGTCGCGGAACGGCGCTTCCGCGAAGGGGTCAACGCCCAACAGGCGCACTGGCTGGTCGCCAAGGTCGGGGGCGCGGATGAACGCCTCGACCACCGGGGCGCTCTGGCGCAGTCCCAGGCCGGTGCGCACCTCCCGGTACAGTTCCGTCGGCAGCCCGCCTGGCCCGCCGACGATCTGGTGGGTGGCCCGTCCGGCGATGCTTTCCGCGCTCAGAGTGAAAGCGCGCCGGGCGGAGCCGTTTGCCAGGTCGATCGCCACCCCCACGGCCACGCCCAGCGCCACCCCGATCACAAACAGGACGCTATGCAGGAGACGGCGGCTGATGGAGCGACGCGCCAGGCGGAACATGAGCAGGCGTGGGGCGATCATGGGGTTCTGGCGCTGGTGGGCTGGCGGGGTTCAAGGTGCAGTCCCCCGTGATGGAGGCGATATACCCGATCCGCCAGCGGTATGATGGCCGGATCGTGCGTCGCCATCACCAGGGTTTTTCCGGCGTCGCGGGTCAGTTCCAGCAGCAATGCCAGGACGGATTCCCCGGTTGTCTCATCCAGGTTGCCGGTCGGCTCGTCGGCCAGGACGAGCATCGGCTCGTGCACCAGGGCGCGGGCGATGGCCACGCGCTGCTGCTCCCCGCCGCTCAGTTTGTCTGGGAAGTCATCCGCACGCTGGCCCAGCCCGACCCGTTCCAGCAGGAGACAGGCCGCCTTCTCGCTCTCTTTCCGGCTGCCCCCCCGCAGTTCACGGGGCAGGGTGATGTTTTCGATGACGGTCAGCGTCGGGATCCGGTTGAAGAACTGTAACACGACCCCGATGTGGTCGCGGCGGAAGAGGGTGCGCTGGTGCTCATTGAGCATGGTGATGTCCGTGCCATTGACGATGACCTGCCCGCTATCGGGCCGGTCGATGCCGCTGATCAAGTTGAGCAGGGTGCTCTTGCCGCTGCCGCTGCTGCCCAATAAGACCAGGAACTCGCCGGCCAGGATGTTCAACGAAATGCGGTCGAGCACCGTGAGGGGGCAGGTCTGGTCGCCGTAGGTTTTGCTCAGGCCCTGGAGCTGCACAATGGTCTTCTGGTGGGTGCGGTTATCGGTCATCGAACCCCTGGTTATGCATCCTCGTCCCGCCGAACTCTGGATAATGGTAGGCGGGTTAAAGGGATCACGGGGAAAGCAACGCGCCGACCCGTGGGCCAGCGCGTTGACCGTTGGTGAGCCGTGTTCCTTGTGCCGGTTACAGGTTTTCACTCAGGCCCAGCAGGCCCGTTTCCAGCCGGGGCGTGCGGGCTTTTTCCTCATCTTTGCCGAACTGGATGACATCGCCACTTTCCGTGATGGCCTCCACGGCCAGGCCGAGGCTTTGCAGTTCTTTGACCAGCACGCGGAAGCTGGCCGGGATGCCCGGTTCCTCGATTGGCTCGCCCTTGACAATGGCCTCGTAGGTCTTAACACGGCCCTGTACGTCGTCGCTTTTGACGGTCAGCATCTCCTGCAAGGTGTGCGCCGCGCCGTAGGCTTCCAGCGCCCACACTTCCATCTCGCCGAAGCGCTGGCCACCGAACTGCGCCTTGCCGCCGAGCGGCTGCTGGGTCACCAGGCTGTACGGCCCGGTGGAGCGGGCGTGGACCTTGTCTTCGACCAGGTGCGCCAGCTTGAGCATATGGATGTAGCCGACGGTCACCGGGCGGTCGAAGCGCTCGCCGGTCTTGCCGTCGTAGAGCCACACTTTGCCATAGATCGGCACCGGTTCGCCGGTACGGAACATGTACTGGTCAGCGTAGTTCTTCAGCGCATCCCCGCTCAGGTTCTGGTCGGGCTTTTCGCCGTGCATTTCCAGCCACAGCCGCACCGTGACATCGCGGGCATACAGATCACGTCTGGCGCGTTCTGCCGCTGGAACGCCCTCGGTGTGGAACAGCAGGACATCGTCGGCATTAACTCCCTTTTCTTTGAGCCACTCGCGGAGCACTGCCCGCCGCGCGTAGTTCTCATCCAGGGCGAGGCTCTCGGCGTCATATTCCGGGTTGTCGCCCAGCCACTGGTCGATGTACAGGAGGCGGGCTTCCTGGTCATCGGCCAGGTATTCGGTGTCGTACTCGATGTCCTTCAGCCACTGCCAGGCGCGTTCGGTGATCTCTTTCCAGGCCATCTCAACCATCCAGGCCCGGCCCAATTCGGCCTCGATCTCGTACTCCTCGGCCCCGTCAAAGACGGGCGTGATGGCGCGGAAGCCCAGCTGGGTGGCAGCCCAACCCAGGTGTGTTTCCAGCACCTGGCCGATGTTCATGCGACCGGGCACGCCCAGCGGGTTCAGGATGATCTCAATCGGTGTGCCGTCTTCCAGGAAGGGCATGTCCTGGATGGCCACAATTTTGGAGATCACGCCCTTGTTGCCGTGCCGTCCGGCCATCTTGTCGCCCTGGGTGAGTTTGCGCTTCTGGGCGACGCTCACGCGCACCATCTGATCCACCCCGGCAGGCAGATCGCGGTGTTCTTCACGGGTGAAGATTTTGACATCGACCACTTTCCCTTTTTCGCCGTGCGGCAAACGCAGGGAAGAGTCCTTCACTTCACGGGCCTTTTCGCCGAAGATGGCCCGCAGCAGTTTTTCCTCCGGGCTAAGCTCTTTCTCACCCTTCGGCGTGATCTTGCCGACCAGGATGTCATTCGGGCCGACTTCCGCCCCCACGCGCACGATGCCGCGCTCGTCCAGGTTCTTGAGCGCTTCCTCGCCGACATTCGGGATGTCGTGGGTGATCTCCTCGGGGCCGAGCTTGGTATCGCGGGCCTCGATCTCGTGTTTCTCGATGTGAATGCTGGTGAATTTGTCTTCGCGGATCAGCGACTCGCTGACCAGCAGGGCGTCCTCATAGTTGCCGCCCTCCCAGCTCAGGAAGGCGCACAACACATCGTGGCCCAGCGCCAGGTTGCCATTGACGGTGGATGAGCTGTCGGCGATGACCTCGCCCGCTTTCACGAACTGACCCTTGCGGACGATAGGACGCTGATCGATGCAGGTGGACTGGTTGGAGCGGTTATACTTGCGCAGGCGGTACACCCGCTCGCCATCGGCGGTTTTGAGCGTGATGTGGTCGCCCTGCACACTGATCACCTCGCCGTCCTGGTCGGCCACCAGCACCTGGCCGCTGTCGTAGGCTGCCTGGTCTTCCATGCCGGTGCTGACAATCGGCACGTCTGGCTGCAACAGAGGAACGGCCTGCCGCTGCATGTTAGACCCCATCAGGGCGCGGTTGGCGTCGTCATGTTCCAGGAAGGGGATCAGAGAGGCGCTGATGCCGACGATCTGGCGGGGGGCCACATCCATGTAGTCAATTCGGTTGATGGGGGCGAGGAGGAACCTCTGGTTATGGCGCGCCGCCACGCGAGGGTTGACGAACTGGCCTTTTTCGTCCAGCAGGGCATTGGCCTGGGCGATGAAGTAATGATCCTCCTCATCTGCCGACAGATAGTGCACCTCGGCGCTGACGAAGGGTTGGATGGGCACTTCGGTGATCCCGGCTTTTTTGAGCTTCTTGACCAGCGCTTCGTCAACGGTCGTGCCTTCTTCCGCCAGCAGTTTGTCGGAGGTCGGATGGGTGACATCCTCGCTCAACACGCGTCCGATCAGGCGTTCGTCATCCAGCGGCAGACGGCGCAGGACCTTGCGGTACGGCGTTTCGATGAAGCCGTAGGCGTTCACCCGGGCGTAGGTGGACAGCCGCCCGATCAGACCAATGTTGGGACCTTCCGGCGTTTCGATGGGGCAGATACGCCCGTAGTGGCTGTGATGCACGTCGCGCACATCAAAGCCCGCCCGCTCGCGGCGCAGGCCGCCTGGCCCCAGCGCGGAGAGGGTGCGCTTGTGGGTCAGCTCCGCCAATGGGTTGGTCTGGTCCATGAACTGGCTCAACTGGCTGGAGCCGAAAAACTCGCGCACTGCCGCCACGATGGGGCGGATGTTGACCAGCGTGACGGGGGTCAGGCTGTCGTTCTCGCGGATCGACATTCGTTCCCGGACGACGCGTTCGGTGCGCCGCAGGCCCACCCGGAGTTTGTTCTGGATCAACTCACCGACGGTTTTAACCCGGCGGTTGCCCAGGTGGTCGATATCATCCGGGCTGGCGGCCCCGTTGTTGATCTGGATCATACGCCGCACCAGTTCGATCAGGTCCAGCTTGGTGATGATGCGCGTGGTGCGCTCGATCCGGTCGTCCAGGCGCAGTCGCTGGTTGAGCTTGTAGCGTCCCACCCGCTCCAGGTCATAGCGCCGCTGGTCAAAAAGCTGGCTTTCCAGATATTCGCGTGCGTTTTCCAGCGTGGGGGGGTCACCGGGACGCATGCGCTTGTAGAACTCCAGCAGGGCGGCCTCACCGATCGTCTGACCTTCCTTGAGTTCCCAGTTCGGCTCCATCTTCATGGTGCCCAGGATGTACTGATGGTCAGGGTCGTTGTCCGTCTCGGCGTACAGTTCCAGCAGTTCCTCGTCGGACCCGGTTTTGATCAATGACAGAGCGTCGTAGCCATCTTTGGCCGCGGCCAGCGCCCGCAGCAGGATAGTGACCGGAACGGTGCGTTTGCGGTTAAACTTGATGGTGATGTAGTCGCTTTTGCGCGTTTCAAACTCCATCCACGCGCCACGGTCAGGGATGAGTTTGGCTGTGGACAGGAAGCGACCGGTGGTGCGGTCTTCCTCGGCGGCGAAGTAAACACCGGGGCTGCGGATGAGCTGGCTGACCACAACCCGCTCGGTCCCATTGATGATGAACGTGCCCTTCTCGGTCATCAACGGGAAGTCTCCCAGGAAGATGTCGGAAACCGTGACCTCGTCTCCCGCTTCGCGGTTGATCAGCGCCACGCGCACATACAGAGGGGCGGCGAAGGTCATATCGCGCTCGAGGCAGGTTTCTTCATCATACTTCGGCTCTTCGAACCAGTATTTCAGCCCGAACTGCTCAGCTTCCGGGCCTTTTCCGGGGAAGAACAGCTGCAGATTGCCGTTGAAGCTTTCGATGGGGCTAATTTCATCGAAAAGCTCACCCAGTCCCTCCTCCAGGAACCAGTTGAACGAGTTCAACTGGACCTCGATCAGGGAAGGCAATGCGTGAACGTCATACGTCCGTGCGTAATTCTTGGTATCCAGCCGCCGCCTCATGAGCACTCCTCAGTTACCAATTGAATCCCCCAGGGATGGTTGTACAATCTGCAGAGTGGCCTGCAGCAAGGCAGGAATTGAAGCAGTGTCCGCGTAGACTAGAGGTAACAGGAAAAACTGCAAACTAACATTTTAGAGGGAAAGCTGGTATTTGTCAAGAATTGAGATTGGATTTTTCGCCGGCCCGGCGAGAGCTGACCTGGCTGATGATGAGGGCCGAACCGCCTCAAGGCGAGATTTCGGCCAACAGAACCACCGGCGGCGGTTTGTTTTTCGATGCCTTTGTGGTACACTATAGCAGGTTATATACTAATATATTCCGATTGCGCTCGATTTCTTAAGTGCTCTTCTGAATCCGATCAATTGACATGGGCTGCCATAAGGGCGTTCTGTGGCCGGAGTGAGGATCAGGTCATTGGTTGCCCGCTCTTCCCATCTTGCGCCTACCGCACTGCCTGGTCAGAGACGCTACCTGATTGGCGCCCGCCCATCGGCCACTTCTCAACTGCTGGGCAAGGCCGCTCCGCCGGTGGCCCGGTGGCAGGCCGGGACCAGGGTTCCTTACCAGAGCGGCGCTCGACAGTTCCACGTGGAAAATGTGTTGGTCGGCGGGATGGGAGTCGTCTACATCGTGACGGATGTAGGCACCGGCGATCCGTTTGTCGTCAAGACCATCAAAGAGC
Source organism: Anaerolineae bacterium (assembly GCA_034435395.1). GTDB lineage: Bacteria > Chloroflexota > Anaerolineae > Aggregatilineales > Ch27 > DAOTXK01. The sequence continues at coordinate 13,358 of DAOTXK010000021.1, forward strand.
CGCTGAGCCGCCATTCGGCGCTGAAGGCGCGGTTTCAGCGGGAAGCCGAAACCTGGATTGCCCTGCAAAAGCACCCGAATATTGTCCAGGCGCGTGGCTTTGAGTACCTCGATGATCAGCCTCACATTTTCCTGGAATACGTCTCTGGCGGCAGTTTGCGGACATTGCTGCATCACGCCGAGCTGCCGATAACTACCATCTTGCGGCTGGCGGTGGAAATCTGTCGGGGGGTGCGGCACGCGGTCAGCAGGGGGATCACGGCGCATCGCGACCTCAAGCCGGATAACGTTCTGTTGACGGCCAGCCAGACGGCCAAGGTCACCGATTTCGGCCTGGTTAAGATGTGGGATGAGCGTATCCTGGAAGAAGTGTGTGAAAGTCTTCCGCCGGAGGACACCCGACCAGTGGCGGCGTGGGTGACCCATCCCGATTCGCCCGGTTTTGGCACCAAGGAGTATATGCCGCCGGAACAGTGGCGCAGCGCTCACCAGGTTGATATCCGTTCGGATATCTACGCCTTTGGGGTGATGCTCTACGAGATGTTGACGGGCATTCGTCCCTTCTACGGGAAAAACTCGGCAGAACTCCGCGACCGCCATTTTAACCACGACCCTGTCCCGGCGAGCGCGCTGCGCCCTGACGTGCCCTCCTCAGTGGACCGGGTGGTTGCCAGGTGCTTAAAAAAACGCCCCGAAGAACGTTATCAAAATTTTGCCCGGCTGGAGCAGGATTTGACGCGGATTCTACAGCGTGAGTTTCGGGTCATTGTGCCGCTGCCCAGCCAGGAGCAGATGAGCCTGGACGAGCTTAATGAGCGGGGAGCTGCCCTGTTTAACCTGGGCAGGTATACCCAGGCGCTGGTCACTTTCCACGAAGTCATCGAACACAACCCTGATCATGCTGTCGCCTGGGCCAATCGCGGGGTGATCCTGGCGGAGATGTCCCACTATGGTGAGGCGCTGGCCAGTTTTGATCGCGC
>DAOTXK010000022.1:0-9612 GCA_034435395.1 Anaerolineae bacterium
GGTCAGGCCCCACAGCGCCTGAGCATCGCGCCGGGCGACGAAGACAACATCGGCCAGCGCGCCCAGCGGGTCGAGGGCGGGGGCCGCCGCGGCTGGTTCCCACAACAAGGCCCGGTAGTTGACATCGAAGGAGACAGTCACGCCGTGCTTCCGGGCATGGTTCACCGCCGCCTGGACCGTCGCCGCGCAGGAGGCGCTGAGGGCGGGCGTGATGCCGGTGACATGCAGCCAGCGCGCCCCGGCGATTGATTCGTAGGGCAGGTCGGCGGGCACCATCCGGCTGGCGGCGGACCCGGCCCGGTCGTACCACACCCGGACGCCGCGCGGCGGATCGCCGTATTCCACGAAGTACAGGCCCAGCCGCTCGCCCGCCGCCCAGATCACGTCCACGTCCGCGCCGTGCCGCCGGACCGCTGCCGCACACTGGCGGCCCAGCGGGTTCTCCGGCAGGCGGGAGTGCCACAGGACGCGCTTGCCCAGCCGCGCCAGGTTGACGGCCAGGGTGGACTCCGCCCCGCCGAAGGTCATCTCCAGCCGGGCGGTCTGTTCCAGGCGCATCCTGCCGGGCGGGACCAGCCGCAGCATCGTTTCGCCCAGGGTGACGAGATCGTAGGTCATCAACTGGCCGCTCTCAGCTACCAGTCCGCCACGGAGCCATCCTTGTGCAGCAGGCGGGGGCAGTCCCAGTCCCCGGCGAAGACCTGGTCCGCCAGCGCGTCCTCGTCCAGCTCGATGCCCAGACCCGGCCCGGTCGGCAGCTCAATGTAGCCGTCCGCCAACCGGAATGGCTCCTTGAGGTACCCCTCGCCGAAGGTCACCTGTTCCTGCACCAGGAAGTTGGGGATGCAGGCGTCCAGCTGGAGGCACGCCGCCAGCGACACCGGCCCCAGCGGGCAGTGCGGCGCGACCGCCGCGTAATAACACTCCGCCATGGCCGCGATCTTTTTAACCTCCAGGATGCCCCCGGCGTGGGAGACATCCGGCTGGAGGATGACGGCGGCCTGCTTCTCCAGCACCTCGCGGAAGCCCCACTTGGTGAACAGCCGCTCGCCGGTGGCCACCGGGATCGAGGTGCTGCGGGCCACGGTCACCATGGCGTCCACGTTTTCCGGCAGGACCGGCTCCTCGATGAACATGGGATGGTACGGTTCCAACGCCTGGGCGAAGCGGACGGCCATGGCCGGGCTGACCCGCCCATGAAAGTCGATGCCGATGTCCACCGCCGGGCCTAGCGCCTCGCGCAGCGCGGCAATGCGCCCTACCTGGGCCTCCACCACGGCGGGCGTATCGACGATGTTGATCGGCGCGTCCAGGGCGGTCTTCAGCGCCGTGAAGCCCCTGGCCACCGCGTTTCGGGCATGGTGCAGGGATTCCTCCGGCGTCTGGCCGCCGAAGTGGGCATACACCCGGATTTTGTCGCGGGTCGGCCCGCCCAACAACTGGTAAACCGGCTGCCCCAGCCACTTGCCGGTGATATCCCACAGCGCCTGCTCGATGCCGGACAGGGCGCTGACCAGGACGGGGCCGCCCCGGTAGAACTGGCCGCGATAGATGGCCTGCCAGTGGTGCTCGATCTTACGCGGATCCTGCCCGATCAGGTAACGGCCGATCTCGTGGACTGCCGCTTCCACCGTCCGCGCCCGGCCTTCCACCACCGGCTCCCCCAGCCCGACCAGGCCCTCGTCGGTGTGGACCTTGAGGAACAGCCAACGCGGCCTGACGTGTATCGTTTCCAGTCGGGTGATTTTCATGGGCGATCCTTTCGATAGTTTGGGCCGTAGCGGGCGCAACGATTACCTTCCGATGGCTCAAGGGACCTGACCCGCGCCACAGGCCAGGCTCAACCCGGTCAGCGCCAGCTCTGCCGCTGAGCCAGGATAGTTATTCCTCGGCGTCCGGCGTCTCTTCCGGAGCAGGCATGCTGTCCCGCCAGGAGTGCAGCGGCTGGTAGCCCAGCAGCCGCCGCGCCTTCTCGATGCTGTACAGCGTCGCAAAATCGCCGGTGCCCGGGCGCAGCGGCGTCCCCGGAAAGGCCGCTGCGACCAGCTCGGCGTTGGTCTGGCGGGCGGTCGTATCGGCGGCGGCGATGTTGAAGACCTCCGCGCCGGTCAGATCGGCTTCCAGCGCCCGGCGGCAGCCCTGGGCGGCGTCCCGCGCGTCGACGTAGCTCCACAGGTGCCCTGAGGCGAGCTGGTTTTTGCGCCAGACGGGCGAGGGCATATCCTCTTCCAGCCTCACCACCCAGGACAGGCGCAGGCCGACAAAGACCGTAGCAGCGCGGCGGCTGAGGTGACGGGCCATTTCTTCGGCCAGTATCTTCGACAGCGGATAATCGGTCCAGGCGCGGGTGGGATGGGCCTCGTCCACCGGCAGATAGGCGGGGGCCTCCCGCTCAAAGGGTATCCCGTACACCTGGATCGATGAAGCCCACACCACCCGCCGCAGGCCCAGCGCGACGGCGGCGTGAAACACATGGTAGGTGCTCATCAGGTTGGTCTGGAAAGTGACCGGCTCGGTGTACCAGCCGGAGGTGGGGATGGCCGCCAGATGGACGACCGCCTCGGCCCCGCTCAGCGCGTCGAACGCCTGCCCGGCGTCGGTCAGGTCGGCGCGCAGCAGGGGGCAGAGCCGCTCATCCGGCGCGACCCGGTCGACGTTCAACACCTCATACCCCTGCGCCAGCAGGTCCCGGACGACGGCCCGGCCCACCCGGCCACTGCCGCCAGTGACGACGATTTTAGGCATGGCTGGCCTGTCCTTGGGCGATGGGGCGACGTTGGGACGCGCCCATCAAGACAGATAACGCGGCCATCATTGTAGCGCGTCAGCGTCCATGCTGCCGCTACGGGGTCTCACGCCCACACCCCGTCGGGCGGGGTCCGGGTCAGGGCTGAGCGGATGACGCGCGCATCCATGTGGAAGCGCGCCGCCAGCGCCTCCGGCAGATCGGCCCGCGCCGCCCCGGTCAGCGGGACCGGCTCCTCCCGGCCCACTGTCCGCCGCACCAATCCCTTACCCTCGTCGAAGCGCCATACCACCTCGCCATCCAGCCGGTGGATGATCACGTTGCTCAGGAAGAAGCCATCCGGCTGGTGATCGCGCACCAGCCGCGCCCAAAACGTATCCTCGTCGATGGGCGTCCCCTTCAGCCAGAAGCACGCCTGCTGAAAGTCGCCGCTCCTCCGCCGCACCTCCCAGCGGTCCGGGGCCACCGAGACCACCTCGTAGCGGTAGACCGGCGTCTCTTTGACGACCGGGTCGGCGGGGGCCAGCTGGATGGCTCCGGGGATCGGATAACCCATATCCGCCAGGTAAGATTCGCCGTCCAGGGCCACGATCAGGGCGCTGTGCGGGTCGATCTGCCACGCGCCCCGCTCCTTCATGTCGCAGAAGTGCAGGGTGCTCCGGTAGCCGATGGCCGTCAACAAGGCCCACAGCGCCAGGTTGCTCTCGAAGCAGGTGCCGCCGGTGCCCAGGCGCAGGGCGTCGGCGAAAAAAGCTTCCGGACGGCGGGCGTGATCGGCGGGCGCGCCGGGGCGCTGGTGTCGGGCGATGCGGGACGCTGACTCCCAGGGGAAACATCCCGCCCAGGCCCGCAGCAGACCGTCCAGGAAGGCCAGCGTCGGCGCGGGTTGATTCAGGCCGAGGCGGTGGAGGATGGCATCGATGGGCAGGGACACAGGAGTACCCTTTGATTAGAGGCGGGCGGACCATAACTGGTGAGATGCTACCGCGCCTGGCCCATTACGGAAACCCTCCGCTGACCGCCCGCCGATTTTCTTCCGGGCGCATCCCTCATGTATAATGGAGCGCAGCGCCACAGCGATCGAAGGAGCGCCCGATGAGCGATACCCCGCAGTCACCGCCGCCGGAGACCCGTTCATCCGACCAACCGGCGGAAAGGCCCGCCCAGGGGGGCCGGCCGCTGCCGCCGCCAGCGATCAAGATGCCGCCGGAAATCACCCCGGCAGGCGAGGCCGCGCCGTCGGGGACGCCGGAGTCGCCCGTTGCCGCCGGGGAGGAAGCGCCGCCCCGGGAAAAACCCAAGCTGGTCCCGCCGACCCCGCCCCGTGGCCCAGCGCCGACCATCCTGCCCCCGGCGGAGGAAACAACCGGCGGACCGACCGCGCCTGTCCGGTCAGGGCCACCCCCCGCCGTCCAGTCCAGGCCGGTTGAGCCAACACCGCCATCGGCTCAGACTCAGGAGAGACTGGCCGTGCGGCCACCGGCTCCCCCCGCGCCACCGGAAGCGGCATTTATCCCGCCCGCGCCGGTCGATATGCCGCAGTTCGCCCAGGCCACGCGGCCGGCGGCCCCCCAGCCCGCCGACGTGGGAGTCTGCCCGCGCTGCGGCGGCGCTGACTTTGGCAAAGGGGGGCTGGTCACCTACGGGACCAGTTTCCGCCCGGCCTACTACCGGCCGTCGCGCTTTTCCCTCCGTCGGCTGCACAACGCCCTGTTTCCCTTCCGCAGCCTGGTCGAAGTGGAGGCACAGGTCTGCCGGGCGTGCGGCCTGGTGCTGTTTCAGGTGGATACCGAGCGCCTGGAACAGATCGAACGGCGCTCCGGCGACCGGGCGTAGGTCCTGAGGCGGGTAGCGCGGGCTTCCCGGATTGACCGGCAGTCCATCGGGCCACAGGCTGAGGATCGCCATTCCATTTGCCGGCCCCACGCGGGTCGCTGAGCGCCAGTCGGCATTGTGGGGGAGCGCCCATCACCGTCCATGCCCAGGCTCCGTTACGAACCCGACAACGATTATTACCTGCTGCTGGGCGTGCCCGCCACCGCCAGCGCCGAAGAAATCCAGCGGGCCTTCCGGCGGCTGGCCAAGGAGCTGCACCCGGATCACAATCTTGATCGTTCTGGCTGGGCGACGGCGGCCTTCCAGGCGATCAACGAGGCTTATGCCGTGCTCAGCGATCCGGCCCTGCGCCGCCAGTACGACACCCTGCGCTGGCCGCACGCCAGACCGGCCTCGCCCGCGGGGAGCGACGGGTCCGCCCCCCGGTGGGACCAACCGTATGCCCGTCCCCGCCCGTCCCCGCCCCGGTCGACGGCGCCCGCTACACCCTGGGGGGCGCTGGTGGCTCTGCTGCGCGGCCCGTTCGGTTATATCTACCTGTTTGTGGCGCTGCTGCTGCTGATGCTGGTCGTGTCCTACGCGGCGCTCACCCAGTTTGCCTGGTACGTGCGGACCTCGGCCACCGTGACGCTGCTCGCGCCGGTCCTCACGTCAACGCCAGGGGTGATCGCGTCGCCCACGCCGGCGGGGCCCACGCTGGCCGCGCCGACCTGCGGTAATCCTCGTGTGACGATCAGCGAGCCGGCGGATGGGGCGCGGGTCCCGTCGCTGGGGGCGGTCTACGGCAGCGCCGACCCGCCGGGGTTCCAGGAATATCGCCTGGAACTGGCCTACCTGGGGGGCAGCCAGGCCGATCCCACGGTTGTCAGCCCGGAGTGGGTTCTCCTGGGGCCGCCGTCCCGCCAGCCCGTCAGCGCCGGGGTGCTGGCGGAGCCGGTCGATTTTGGCCCGCTGGAGCCGGGCGTTTACCGCCTGCGGCTGACCGTCCAGTTGGATGACGGCACCGTTCTGCCGCCCTGCGAGCGGGTGGTGTTCCTCGACCGGGACCTGGAATAGCTCCTCGGCCCTCTGCCAGGCGACGAATCCCCCCTCCTGATGTTGCGCTCTCCCCCCGCCGGCAGGACAAACGCGGCCTGGACGTTGGCCAGGGGACGCCGACGTTTAGAACTTATTTATAAGCTATTTATAGTTTTTTTACCCCGTCGAATCGGCATCCCTGCTATAATACGATCACCAGTGAGAGTTAATTTAAGGCATAATGTATCACTAATTCTTTCAAACTAATATTACGCGGCAGTATTTTTCTTTGTGGGCGGCGGCGACGAAGCATGATCAGTGTAAGGTGCAGAGCCATGAAAGGCATCTACGCAATAACCGAAGAAGCTCCCCATTTCCTGCGGCTGCAAGTCATCGGCCAGTTATCGGTGCAGGCCGTGGAAACACTGTGCCTGGAATTGGAGCGTTACGTCAAGCGGGCGGACGAAGATTTGCAGGTGTTGATCGACCTGAGTTATACTGCCGCGCCCGCGCCAGTGCTGGTGCACGGGACGCTGGTCCGCCTGCTGCGGCGCTACCGGACGCCACGGGTAGCAATTTTTGGCGGGCCGTCTCATATCATGCAGACCACCTCGACGCTGCTTAAGATCGCCCGTGCTGCTGACCACGTCCGCCTCTTCCATGATGAGGGGGACGCCTGCAACTGGCTGGCCAACGGCCACCACGCGCCGGCGACTCGCCTGACCGCCAGCCGGTAACGGTCCACGCCCGGCCCTCCCCTGGCTTCTGTGCTGGTGGGGCCAGGCATCTTCACCAGCAGGAGCGGTTCCGGGAGGTCAGCCGGCGATTTTCTGCTTCGGCCAGGCGGGCGCGCCCCTTGCCCGGTTGCATATTCTCCAGGTGACCAACTGCTTGACGGCCACCGCTGTTTATTTCGGTTACTGGTGTTGGCTGGTCGTTCCTCGCCTAAAAGAGTTTGTTTATGTGGCCTTCCATGACCCGCGCCCTGCCGTCGCCCGCCCCGCTTATCCTGTCCCCACGCGACCGCTCCCGACAGATGGGAGGACATTTTCGGCGTCTCGCCAGAAAGGGAGCCGCCGGGCGGGCTGGCCCCAGGCGGGCGGGTGGCCCCGGCCGTGGGGGAGGGTGATCCATGACGCCAGGCCAGGTGAAGGGGTGGAACCTGCTGGCCAAGTGGCTGCCGTTGCCGCTGCGGGCGGTGGTGATCGCCCTGGTGCTCACCCCGGCGGTGCGCCGGTTCACAGATTACGAGCTGATGGTCCGTTTCTTCGGCGACCGGGGAATCCCCGCGCCGGAGGTCACGGTCGCGCTGGTCGGCGTGGTCGAGGTGGCCGCCGTGGTGCTGCTGGCGCTGGGCATCGTCGGGCGGCTGATCGCCGTGCCGCTGGCCGCCGATATGGTGATGGCCATGGCCATGACCGGGATCACCACGGATAACGCCGTCGTGCTGCTGGCCAGCCTGGGCATCATCGTCCTGGGGACGGGGGCGCTCTCTCCCTGGCAGCCGGAGGGTAAGCTGCTGGGCCGCTACCGCTGGCGGGTCCGCGCCGGCCAGATGTAAGCGCTCCAGCCGATTCGGGCCGGATTGTCCCCACCCAGATCGGGAACAAAACGGCCAAATTTTTCGCCCACAGATTAGAACGTTAGTTCTATACTGGGGCTGTAGTCGGTGCGGCTCCCGGAGTCCGCCGCGCACGGAGCGCAACCTCCCGCTTTCGTCGGGCGTCTCCGTCAGCAGCCGGACGGCGAGCGCCGGATTCCGGGGGCCGGGCGCCAGCGATTCAGCGACCGCCTGGGCGCTGGCGGCGAGCACGACAGTCATGCGAAGGCAGGCAGGCTGTGCCAGACATCATGCACCACCCAGGATTTACCCTTCACGAGGAAGGCGAGGCCGGCGACGGCGCGATCGTCCGCTCGCTCCGCCAGGCGGCCTGGGCGCTGGCCGAGTCGATCCCGGCGAAGATCGCCGACGCGCCGCTCAACCAGATCGTCAGCGCGCTCAAAACGACGGTCGAGCTGTTAAGGATGCTGGAACCGCCCGATGAAGCCGCCCAAGAACAGGTCGTCCGCTGGGAATTCGTCTATGACGGTGAAGTCCATGATGCCCCACCCTGGGCAACGGATGGTGCTGGACAGCCCGGCGCGATTCCGCCTGGTGGCCTGCGGGCGTCGCTGGGGCAAGACGGAGTTGGGCAAGATGACGCTGCTTGACGGGGCCAGGTCCGGGGGTTATTGCTGGTGGATCGCGCCGACTTACGGCGTGGCTGACGAGGTGTGGCGGAGCCTGAAGGGCGCGCTGAACGGCGTGTGGCGGGAGAAAGACGAGGAGCGGCGGCGGCTGACCCTGGGCGGCGGCGGCGTGATCCAGGTCCGCAGCGGCCACGACCCGGACGCCCTGCGCGGGGTGGGCCTCGACCTGGCCGTGCTGGACGAGGCGGCTTTCATGCCGGAGGAAGTCTGGACGGGGGCGATCCGCCCGGCCCTCTCTGACCGGCGGGGCCGCGCCCTGTTCCTGAGCACGCCCAACGGCCTCAACTGGTTCCACCGCCTCTACCAGATGGGCCTGGACCCGCTCCAGCCGGACTGGGCCTCCTTCCACCAGCCCACGACCGGCAATCCCAAAATCCCGCCCCATGAGGTCGACCAGGCCCGCCTGGAAATGCCCGACCGCTGGTTCCGCCAGGAGTACCTGGCCGAATTCCTGGCCGATGCCGGGCAGGTGTTCCGGAATATCGCGGCCGTCTGCACCGGGAGGCCGGGCCGTAAGCGGCAGGAGGGGCGCTACACGGCGGGGATCGACTGGGGGCGCGTGGACGACTTCACGGCCATCGCCGTCTTCGACGTGGCGCGGCGGCGGCTGGTGGCGCTGGATCGCTTCCGGCAGATCAGTTGGGCGCAGCAGCGCGACCGCCTCCAGGCCGTCTACCGGCGCTGGACGCCGGACGTGATCTGGGCGGAAGCCAACAGCATCGGCAGCGTCAACATCGAGGCCCTGCAACGGGAAGGGCTGCCGGTGCGGCCCTTCAACACCACTGCTCAGAGCAAGGGGCCGCTGATCGAATCCCTGGCGCTGGCGATGGAGCGCGGCGAGGTCACGCTGCTGGACGATCCCGTGCTGCGCGGCGAGCTGGCCGCCTTCACCATCGAGCGGCAGCCGAGCGGAATCTACCGCTATGGGGCGGCCTCCGGCGCGCACGACGACACGGTGATGGCGGTGGCCCTGGCCTGGTACGGCGTCCGGTACGCGGGCGGCGGGCTGGTCAGCTTCGTCTGACGGCGAGGCCATGGTGAACGCCGGGCTTTGAGGCGTGAACGGCCCATCGCGGCATCCGCACTTTAACAACCGCATCGGATTCTCCTGTGGGCGTCCATGAAGCGACCCGCAACCGGAAGGGCTGTTGGCTGGGCTTCCGCGCCGAATCGACTATACTGGACGGCAGCGAGCCAGACAGCCGGAAGCGGTCAGCGCCGCTGGCCGACCGGCTCGCAGCACATTGCTGGCGGAAGCGTGACGAGTCACAGGACGGAGGGGCTGATGAACGTCCATTGTGTGGTGGATAACACCGCCAGCCGAGGTTCGCCGTTCTGGGGCGAGCACGGAGTCGCCTTTCTGATCGAAGCGCCGGGCGGGCGGGTGCTGTTCGACACCGGCCAGAGCGGGACCGTCCTGCTGCACAACGCGGAACGGCTGGGCCTCGACCTGAGCCGGATCGACGCGCTGGCCCTCAGCCACGCCCACTACGATCACACTGGCGGGCTGGCGGCCGTCCTGCCGCGCCTGCCGCCGGGCCTGCCGTGTACCGCCAACCCGGACCTGTTCCGGGCGCGGTATGCGCGGCGCGAGGGGGAGGAGCCGCGCTTCATCGGCATTCCCCTGCCGACGGAGGAACTGGCGGAGCGGCTGACGCTGCGCTTCCCCGCCGCGCCGACCGCCGTCGTCCCCGGCGTGTGGGCCACCGGCCCGATCGCTGAGCGCCCGTACTTCGAGGGCCGCAGCCCTCAGCACGTCATCC
>DAOTXK010000023.1:0-17215 GCA_034435395.1 Anaerolineae bacterium
CATAAGCAGCGCCGTCAATACTGCCCCCACAAAGTTGCCGATAAAGACGATCACCCAGTTTCGCAGCAGTCCCCGTGTGCTGACCTTCCCGCCGGCCCAGGACATCACGATCAGGTTGTTGCCGGTGAACAGCTCGGCCCCGGCCACGATCACCAGAATCAGCCCCAGGCAAAAAACCAGGCCGACCAGCAATCTGTTCAGGCCGAAAGGCAGGGCCGCGCCAGACCCGGATGTGGCTACGGTGGTGGCGAAAATCGCCCCCAAAGCGATGAAAGCGCCGGCCAGAACCGCCAGGATGAACATCGTCACGGCATCGATTTCTGCCTTGCGCGTGCCGACATATTCAGCCCGCCGAGCCATCTCTGGTGGCAACAGGGCGTCAATACGTATCTGCTCTGCCATATGAAACAGCTTCTCCTCTGGGTTGTCAGCAATGCCCCTACCCGGGGACATCCGAAGGTACACGGTACGATCCGCACCCATTGTAACAGGACCTGCCCGACTTTAATATGTGATAAAAATCACAATCTGTGCAGTAGCGCGTATGGTGACAGCCCTGGGCAGGGAGTACAATAGCCGCCAGCTAGACCAGACAGTCGCCTGGCATCCTGACAAGGTTACCCATGAAACGCTGGCCACATCTGACACTGGGTCTGTTGGTGAGCGCCTTTTTCCTGTGGCTTGCCCTGCGCGACCTGGACTGGAACGGGGTAGCGGCCATCCTGGGAGCCGCTCACTGGGGATACGGGCTGCTGGCCCTGCTCATCTGGACGCTGGGGCTGGCCGCGCGGGCGGTGCGCTGGCAGGTCCTGCTGGGCGGGCGGGTCTCCTGGCTGCCCACCTTTCATATCCTGAACATCGGCTTCGTCATCAACAACACCCTGCCTTTCCGGGTGGGCGAGCTGGTCCGGGCCTATCTCATGGGGCGCGGCGAATCCCGCGTTTCCGCCTGGGCAGCGCTGAGTACCATCGTCGCCGAACGGCTTCTGGACATGCTGGCGGTCGTCCTGATGCTGGCGGCGGTCCTCCCGACACTGGTCATCCAGACAGCCGCCGTGACCAGCGCCCTGCTGCTGGGTGGCCTGGCGGTCGCCGGTTCGGCCACGTTGCTGGTTTTTGCCCATCGGCGTCAGTGGGCCCAGGCGATCCTGGCGCTGATCCTGCGTCTCCTGCCCTTCCTTTCCCGGCTGAATCTGGCCGCGCTGCTGGACCGCGTACTGGACGGCCTGCAACCGCTCACCACCCGCCGGGGGCTGTTGGGTGCGGCGTCGTGGACTGGCATCGGGTGGCTCTTTTCCACGGCAGGCTCGTGGGTCCTGGCGCTGGCCTTCCCTGACCTGCCGCAGACGCCCGTCATGCGGGCCGCCTTAACGCTGTCAGTCGTGGCAGCCTCGTTCAGCATCATCATCCCCTTCACCCTGGCGAGCGTCGGGCCGTTCGAGGCGGCGGCGGTGTTCGCTTTGCTGACGGCGGATGTGCCCCAGGAAGTGGCTGCCGCCTATGCCCTGGTATGGCATACCGGGGTGGTGCTGACCTATGCCCTCTGGGGCGCGCTCGGCATGCTGGCGCTGGGGTTGTCGCCGGGTATGATCCGTCAGGGGGCGGCGACGCTGGGCGAGCGCGTTTCGTCTCAAGCGCCGGAATACGGATCAGATCGATAACCGCCCCTGTATCGCCGGGCCTCGGTCCCTGCCCAGACGCAGCAACACATCTTCCATCACGCTCCACACCGCCACCGCGCCAAAAGCGACGGCGTAGATGAACAGGAATGGCGCGAGGGACGGCGCTACCCGGACCGCGTACAGCCCGCCAGCCGCCGCGTAAATGGCCAGCAGGGCCTCGCCGACCGCCGTCCGGCCAGTGCCCAGGGCATAACGGCTGCGTTGCCAGGCTTCGCCGTGGAACTTGGGCGTGCGGCGGAACACGTTGGGTCGCCCGCGCAGGGCATCCACCACAGCCAGCGTGTTGCTCAGGGCCAGCCCGGTCCCCATCACCACCAGCGCCGGAAAGGCCAGCAGCCGCCGTGGCCAGTCCCCATACAGATAGCGCTGACTGCACCCGTACAACAGCGGCGGCCCCAAACCGGCCAGCCCCAGCGGCGCTAACGGCAGGCGGTGCAGCGCCCCAGCCCACAGCAGCGGCGGCGCCAGCAGTAACAGGAGCAGCATCAACGGGTGCACGACGTACTGGCACAGGTGCAGCGTGCTCATGAACTTCTGGCGCAGGGTCAGGCACTCGCTTCGCCACAGCGCCCCCCCCAGCCGCAACAGGTTCTGCGTATTGCCTTTCGCCCAACGCGCCTGCTGCTGCTTATAGGCCGCCAGTTGCGGCGGGATTTCGGCGGGGACCGCCACATCTGGCAGGTAGAGGAAGCGCCAGCCGCGCAGTTGGGCGCGATAGCTGAGGTCCAGGTCTTCGGAAAGAGTCGCGTCGGACCAGCCGCCCGCGTCGCGGATACAATCGGCGCGCCAGACACCGGCTGATCCGCTGAAATTCAGCAACAGTCCCCCCCGGCTGCGCGCCGTCTGTTCGATCACAAAATGGCTGTCCAGGATGAGGGCCTGGGCGCGCGTCAGCAGGTTCTCTTCCGGATTGAGATGTGCCCAGCGAGTCTGCACCATACCCAGGCGCGCACTGGCGCGAAAGTACGGCGCGACCCGTCGCAGAAAGTCCGCTGGGGGCACGAAGTCAGCGTCGAAGACGGCGATAAGCTCGTCCGATGTCCGCGCCAGCCCTAAGGCGAGCGCCCCGGCCTTATAGCCCGTCCGCCCCTCCCGCCGGAGATGCGCAATATCCAGCCCCGCCTGGGCGTGGTGCATCACCCGCCGCGCGATCAGGTCGCCGGTGTCATCCGTCGAATCATCCAACACCTGCACGCGCAGCCGGTCGCGCGGATAGTCCAGCGCCGCCACCGCATCGATCAGCCGCCCGATGACGGCCCGTTCATTGTAGACCGGAAGTTGCACGGTCACGGCCGGCAGGTCCGCGTCGTCCACCAGCGGCAGCGGCGGTACCCGGTGCCGGTGACGCCACCACAGCGCCAGCAAAAGCAGCGTCCCCAGCCCATAAACGGCCAGGGCCACCGCACTCAACACGTATGTAACCGTCAGCGAGCCGATCACCAGGGCCATGGCCCGCCGATGGTAACGTGTGGATAGCAGGCGCGCAACCTGCGTCTGATCGGCGACCCTTGCCCCGCTGGTCTCGGTCCAGCCCTCGCCCGGCGCAGGTGACATCGCCACCTCAGGCCGAACCGGTTATACTCACCGCGACCTAACACGCTCACCACCGGGCCTGCCTCGCGGCACGCGGCCCTACACCGCTGAAACCGGCGCATGACCATCCATCCGGTGTATCTGGCCTTCGAACTGCTCTCGTATGGTCTCTTTGCGGCCTGCCTGTGGCACGCCATCAAACGGGGACGCCACCGCGCGCTGGAATTGACCACCGCGCTCCTCTATGGCGTATGCCTGGAATGGATGACGCTGCGCCAGCTGGAGGCTTACCGCTACGGGCAGTTTCTGGTTATGATCGACGGCGCTCCGCTGACCATCGGCGTGGGCTGGTCGGTGATCATTTACAGTGCCATGGCGCTTTCCGACCGCCTCGACCTGCCAGAGACCGCCCGCCCCTGGCTGGACGGTTTACTGGCCCTCAACATCGACCTGGCCATGGATACCATCGCCATCCGCCTGGGCATGTGGCACTGGGGAATCGTGGCGCTGGACGAGCAGTGGTTCGGCGTGCCCTGGGTTAACTTTTGGGCATGGTTCATCATCGTCACGTCGTATTCGGCAGCCGTGCGCGGCCTGCGCCTGTGGCGCGGGCATCGGGTTCGGCGCTGGTTTTATGGGCCGGCGGTGTTGGTCGTGTCCCTGGCTGTGCTGGCCGTCACGAACCGGGCCTACCGGTCCATCCCCGTGCCGCCAGAGACCGCCCTGGGAGGCATACTGCTGCTCGCCGCCAGCGGACTGTACATGGTGTATCGCACCCGCCCCCGCGTGCAGCGCGCCGGGCCTCCGGATGCGACCGTGATCGCGGTGCCGCTGGCCTTTCACCTCCTGTATATCGGCGCGGGCATCCACTACGGTTTTTATGCCGAAACCCCGGCCCTGGCCGTGGTCGGAGGGGCCATGTTCATCCTTGGCCTGGCCGTTCACCTGTGGCCGTGGTGGGTCGGGAGGCGGAAGCAGACGACGGCCTAGCCCCGTCACGCCCTGAATTCACCGCCGCCAGCGTTGCAGGCGCTCCGCCGCTGCCTGTAATGTCTCCTCCCGCTTGCAGAAAGTGAAACGCGCCAGATGGCGACCGCCCTGCCGGTTGGCCTCGCTGAAGAAGGCGGTGGCCGGGATGCAGGCCACGCCCACCTCCGTGATCAGGTAGCGGGCGAAGGCCATGGCGTCGCCGTCAAACCGGTCGCTGAAGTCGGCTGCCAGGTAAAACGCGCCCATCAACGGCGGCGCGGCGAGCTTTAACCCGGCGGCCTGCAACATTCCCGCCGTAAAGTCCCGGCGTGGCTGGTAGAACGCCAGCAATTCATCGTAATAACTGGGCGGCAGCTGGAGCGCGGCGGCGACCGCTTGCTGCAACGCATGGGCCACGGCGAACATGCTGAACTCGTGAATGCGTTTGATCCCTTCCAGCAGGTCCGCCGGGCCGAGGCACCAGCCGATCTTAAAACCGGTGATGCTGAAAGTCTTGCCCGCGCTGCTAATGGTGAGGGTGCGGCTGGCCATGCCGGGCAGGGTCGCCAGCCGGACGTGCGCCGCCCCATCGTACAGCAGATGCTCGTAGACCTCGTCGGTGATGGCGATCACGTCCCACCGCTGACACAGGTCGGCGATAGCCGCCAGCTCCTCGCGGCTGAACACCTTGCCCGTCGGGTTATGGGGCGTGTTGACGATGATGGCCCGCGTCCGCCGGTTAAACGCCGCCGCCAGCTCGTCCGGGTCAAAGGCCCAGGTCGGCGGGCGCAGCGGCACATAACGCGGCACCCCCCCGGCCATGGTGATGTTGGGCACATAGGTGTCGAAGAATGGCTCAAAAACGATCACCTCGTCACCCGGGTTGACCAACCCCAGCATGGCGAAAAAAATACCCAGGGACGCCCCGGCGACGATCAGCACTTCCCGGTCCGGGTCAACTGCCTGCCCGTAGTGCTGGCGAGCGTGACCGGCCACTGCCTCCCGCAGCGCGGGAGTTCCCATCGACGGCGCATACTGGGCCGTCCTGCCGGATCGCAGCGCCGCCACCGCCGCCGCGATCACGTCCGGCGGGCCGTCGAAATCCGGCGCGCCCTGGCTGAGGTTGACGGCCTCATACTGGCGAGCCAGGGTGTTGATCTCAGCAAAAACGCTGGGGCCAACGTGGCTGACACGGTCGGCCATCGAGGTCATCTTCCACCACCCCTCCGCCGATGAAACCGCCCCTGCCCTGCCGGTGGCGATGCCCAACCTGTACCACACACCGCCGCGCCAGTTGTCGCCTGCTACAACTCCAGATCATCGATGAAGGAGTCGATCTCGTCGTCACGGTCGGCATCTTCCTCGTAGAAACGGCGTTTGTAGCGGCGTTTACTGGCCTCATCCGGGCGGTCGGAAGGCTCATCAAGGCGGGAGGGGGGCGCTGGCGGCGGCCGCACAGCCCCCTGCTCGCCGCCGCCTAGCCGCGCGTCGAACTGCTGGTCATAGCGGGCGCGAATATCGGCGGCGTTTCGGCGTCCACCGGACCGGCGCGGGCGAGGCCGATAATCGGGCGTATCCTCGCCGAACAGGCCGGCATCGCCCAGGTCTTTGTCCGAACGGCCCAGGGCCACTCCCAGCCCGCCCAGCACATCCCCGAAGATGCCCGACCGGACCACCACCCACAACACCCCGCCCAGAATAATCAGGCCGAGGCAGGCCACCGCACCAATAACAACCACAGCCGTAGTACCGATCGGCGGCACCGACTCCATCGCCCTACTCCTTATCCCAGACGGGCGGTCAATCGCCGGCGGGGGCCGGTTTCAGCAGATGGGCGTTGACGACGTTCCGAAACTCGCCCTTGAGCAGCGCGTCACGGACCTGCTCCGCCGCCTGCACGGCCACCGTGATCTGCGCTTCCCACGTGCTCGCGCCCAGATGGGGGGTGTGTACCACGCCATCCAGGCCGATCAGCGGGTCATCAGGTGGCGGAGGCTCGGCGGGATACACGTCGACCGCCGCCCCGGCGACTTTCCCGCTCTTGATCGCCGCCGCCAGCGCCGCCGAATCCACCAATGAACCGCGCGCCGTATTGACGATACGCACGCCGTCCTTCATCCTGGCAATGGACTCGGCGTTGATCATATGATAGGTCTCATCATTGGCTGGCGCGTGCAGCGAGACATAGTCACTGCGGGCATATAGCTCGTTCAGCGTCACGGACGGGGTCTGGAAATGCTCGAAGGTTTCCGGCGGCTTTTGGGGATCGTAAGCGATGGTCGTCATCTCAAACGCCTGGGCGCGGCGGGCGACCGCCTGGCCGATGCGGCCCAGGCCAATGATGCCCAGCGTCTTACCCCGCAATTCCGTGCCCATGAAGAGCTTCCGATCCCAGCGCCCTTCCTGCAACGACCGAACCGCCGCCGGGATATGCCGGGCCATCGCCAGCATCAGGGCAAAGGTGTGCTCGGCGGCAGCGATCGTATTGCCGCCAGGCGTGTTCATCACCACAATGCCGCGCGCGCTGGCCGCCGCCAGATCGACATTATCCACCCCGGCACCGGCCCGCGCGATCACCTTGAGGATCGGCGCAGCGGCTAGAAACTCCGCATTCACCTTGGTGGAACTGCGGACAATCAACGCCTCGGCATCGGCCACCGCCGCCATCGCCTCTTCACGGGACAGCGGGCCTGGCGTGATGCGAAACGCATGCCCGGCTTCGAGTATCTCAATCGCCGCCCGGTCGAGGTTATCGGCCAGGACAATATGGTATGCCATGCACCTATCCCCCACAACAACGGATGCCAGGGGTGGAGTTTACCATTTTCTGGACAGATTTTCAGGCCAAAACTGACGAATCTGGTCGGGCTAGTTGAACATCCCCCCGCGCCTCCAGGGTGCCAGCCGAAATGGGTATGCCGGCGTGGCGTCCGCTGGAAGCCGGCCCATGCACCGCTGGCGGCAGCCAGGCTGCCCCAAAAACGCGGCCTCCCCATAAAACAAAAGATGTTCCCGGCTGGGAACATCGTATCGCCGCGTCGCGTCGATCTCCAGATGCCGATAGCAGCCCGTCAGCCGGTAACCGGAACGGGTCGCCTACACATCCAGGGAGTCGGTCCGGTGAGCCGCCAGATAGAGGTGCGCTTCCAGCGCGCCAAAGCTGACCACGTCGTTGCTCTTGAGGGAGTAGGGTTCTTCCGGGATCATACGCTGCCCGTTTAGATAAGTCCCGTTGGTGCTGTTCAGATCAGCCAGCAACAATGAGCCATCCCTGACATAAAGCGCAGCATGCTGCCGGGAAACACCCCCCTCCCTGGCCATTCGGGCGGCCAGCTCAGCCAACGCCTGATCGTTGCTGGTCTCCATGTCCCGCCCGATCACCAGCTGTCTGCCCTCCCGGACCTTCACCCGATGGATGTCGCCCCCAAATTCAAAGAGGATCAGAAACGATCGATGCGCCGCGCCGCGCCGCAACCGGAATCTGGAATCCATCTCAACGGGAAGGAAGTCGCCACAGGCACTGCACATGAGCTCGCCTTCCCGGTTCACATGGCCACAACTTCTACAGATCATGCCTGTCTACCTATACGTGCTGACCGCTCTAAATAATTCTAGTCCAGGTCAGGGACCGAGTCCACCGATATGTACAAATCCGCAATAAAATTCCATTTTCTGTTATAGAACCTCTAACATAAAAGAAATAGTCTTTTGTCGGACCTTTATGTCATTGACAGCCCCCTCGGTCCACTCCATAATGAGCCATGAACGCGCCACCGTCACCAGGCCTAATAAACATGTCGGACACTGCCAAAACCGTGTTTGTCAGCTACCGCCGCAGCGTCAGTTCTTTCATCGCCCGCGCGGTTTTCAACGACCTGGTGCATCATGGATTCGATGTATTTATGGACGTGGAAAGCATCGATGCCGGGACATTCGACACCATCATCCGCAGCCAGATCGCGGCCCGCGCCCACTTTCTGGTCATCCTCACGCCGGGGTCGGTGGAGCGGTTCATGCAGCCAGAGGATTGGCTGCGCCGCGAGATCGAATACGCCATCGATCTCCAGCGCAACATCATCCCGGTGCTGGTCAACGGCTTCAGCTTCGACGCCCATGCCGCTTACTTCACCGGGAAACTGGCCGAACTGCGGCGCTACAACGCCATCACGCTGTATCATGAGTACTTCGATGAGGCGATGGCCCGGCTGCGCGGGCGCTTCCTGACCTCGCGTCCGCACGGCGTGATCCATGCCACCCCTTCCGATCAGCAGGCGGTCGTGCAGCGTAAGATCGAAGAAGCGGCCAGCCAGCCCGCCCCCACCGAACTTCAGCTAACAGCAGAAGAACTGTTTATGAAGGGCCTGGAACGTTTTGGCGAAGGCGACTATAAGACGGCCCTCACCGCCTTTGATACCTGCCTGGAACTCTACCCGGAGTATGCGCCAGCCTATGTGGTGCGCGGCGCGACGCGGGGCCATGTGGGCGACCTGCGCGGGGCCATCGCTGACCTGGAACATTACCTCGATTTGCGAGACGAGCCGCCATTCGTCCGGCGAATGGGCGTGGTGAAGATGATCTACACGCTTAAGGAGGCAATCGGGGATACGGCCTGAAGGCCAAGCAGTACCGCCCTCATACCGTCTGGCCGGTCTGCTCAACAGCGCTGATCTGCGTCCGGAGAAGGGCGACTTCGCCCTCCAACCGTTCCAGGGCGGCCAGGTCTTGCGCGGCGGCATCGGCCATGGCAGCGAAGTGGCTGAAGACCGGCTCCAGAATCTGACGGCCATAGTGCAGCAGCCGATTCCGCTCGCGGTCAGTCAGTTCGGCCATGGCCTGGTGATAGCCTTTTTCCAGCAGTTCCAGCTGACCGGCGAAGTCATCTTTGACATCCTGGCGCAGTTTCCGCCAGTAGCGCAGGGCGAAAACGCCGCCGCCCACGGCCACCGGAATCCCCACCACCGCCCCCAGAAAGGCCAGGGGATAGGCAATGATCGGGCCTTTGGTGGCGATGGCCAACACCGCCGCCAGCGCTCCCAGCCCGCTCAGACCGGCGCTGGTGCTCAAGCCGGTCACATTGGTGCGAAAGCGCTCCAGCATCACCGACAGCATCTCCGCGTTGGAATAGGCCCTCATCTCGGCATCAGCAATGGCGATGGCCTCCTGCAACGCCTGCCGCTGCTCAGCATAAACCGTGCCATCCACGCCCCGCACCTCGTCGCGCAGCAGGGCGTCGAGCTGGTTCAGCCGGGCGACGATCCCCTGCCAGTAACGACGGTTGCCGTCCACCAGTGCGTTGACATAGTCGTTGGCGATGTCGGCGATCTGATCCAGCGCCCGACCGATCACCGCCTCCTCGAATTCCCGCTGCAAGGCGTCGTTATCCGGCGCGCGCCGGCGCAGCCGTACCCTGAAGTTTTTATCGATGAACCGCATGCCGCGCTGCCGCACTTCACCCAGCAGGCGCGACACCTCCCCCGATCCGACGCTCAACTGCGCCGCCATCCCCACCGCATGGGCCTCCAACTCGCGTTGGACCTGCGAGGTCTGGTCACGGTTGCGACCGATCAGGTCCAGGCGGGCGGCCAGCGCCTGGCGGTGATTGTTCATGAGGCGCTGGGCAAAATCGAGCTGTGCCAGAAGCTTCTGCTGCGCGGGTGAGACCTGCTCAAACGTGGCCTGGAGATGAGCGCGGACGGCCTCCAGACCGCTATCCGCCTGGCCTTCTAGCGCCCGGCGCGCCGACACCATAAAGATCAGGGGTTTGAGGCCCAGGCGAGCCTCGATCTGCGCCTGCACAAAACGGCGCACATCCGCCTGCTCGCGTGGCTCCAGCAGGTCCACCTGGTTGACCACCACGATGACCTTCTTGCCGAAGTCACGCAGCAGCTCCATGTACAGCCGATCCGTCTCCGCAAACGCGCGCTTGGCCGATAGCAGGAACACCACCAGATCGCTGCGGTGCAGAAAATTCCGGGCGATCTCCTCATGCTTACGGAACACCGAGCCTGTCCCCGGCGTATCCACCAGGACCACGCCCTGCCCGCCCACGTGGGGATGTGTCCACTCGCGCACGCCATCGCCGCGCAGGACCGTCCGCCTGGACATCGCCGGGCCGTAACGGATCAGCTCAATGACCTCGGTGGTCGGCGTGATGCCCGTCGGCAGCAGATCATCCCCCAGCAGCGCGTTGAGGAAGGTCGATTTTCCGGCGTTGAACTCGCCCACCACCACGACCATCAGGAACATGTCTCGCAGGTCGTTCGCCACGTCGCGCAACCGCTCGCGGTCAGCCGCGCCCCCCGGCCTGTGGCGGGCCAGCACATCGCCGATGTCATAAAGCAGCCGAATCTCGCGCTCCCGCAGATCGGCCAGAGGACCCTGCAACGCCGTGCCGCTCATGTTGTCTCCGGCGGAGCTGTCCGCTCCCAAAACCCGCCGATCTCGCTGGCAAATGCGGCCAGCTCATCTTCTATCGCCCGCAGGTCGCCCGCCACTTCCGCCAATAAGGAAGCCTGGGCGCTGATCAGCCGCGTGAAGGGCGCTACCACATCCCCCCGCAGCCGGACGCCGTAAGCGATCTGCTCGTCGGCGGCCTCACGGATGGTTTCCTGGTAACGCTGGGAGAGCGCAAAAAGCCGCGCGGCATAACCCCTGGCCAGCAAATGACCGCGAAAGGCCATCAGCGCCACCCCCAGGAACATCAGCGCCAGCGTCCCCAAAACCAGCAGAATCGGCAGCCAGACATTCTCCTCGAAACTGAGCATACTGACGACCAGGGCCAGCGCGATCACGACCGCCACTTCCCATCCGGCCAGCATGATCAGAGCGTTGCGTACCGCCCGGTCCAGGCGGCCGGTCTCCACCTGCCGCGCTTCGTTCATAATGGCGTCCAGATCGTCCCGTATCCGGCGCAGCGGCTCGCGGTTGTAAGCCACCGGGGGCCTGACTTCCCCGATCACCTTCGCCTGGAGCGATTCGGGCAGCGCCTTGATGGCGTCGTTAGCATAGACGGCCAGATCGTCCATATCCTGCAAATCGCGGCTTTCCAGGCGCGGCCCAAGCTCATTGACGATCCTGGGCAGTTCGTCCAGCGGGCCCAAAACCTCATGCGCCTCGAAAGCGGCGGCGGCAAACGACCGCGCCCCCAGGCGTCGCGCCACGCCCGCCAGCCCTATCAACTCGCCCAGGCCGGCTATCACCTGCGACAGCGCCCGCGTCGGCTGGAATAACTCCCGGATCGTCTCTTCGCCGCGCAGCGACGCTTCAGCGAACACCGCCGCAACTTCCGTCAACGTCGCCTCAACCTGGCTGCGCTGCTGGTGGCGGGCAGCCACGATCTGGGCATCAATGTTTTCCTGGGCGCTGCGGTGCCGGTCCAGCGCCCGCTGCTGGCCCTGCAACTGCGCCTGGGCTTTGGAGAGCACGTTGCGGGCAATCTGGAGCGGGGTCTGCAACTTCTGGCGGAGCCGCTCACGGTCGTCCAGCGAGCGGACAACCCGTGACTCCAGGGCGGCCACCCCGCTGGCTTCCCACGCGGCGTCGTCCGGTGGCGACGCCTGCCGCGCCGCCAGGGCCTGTCGGGCAGAAGTCAGAAACACCTCCGGCTCCGTCCCCAGGTGGGCCAGACATTGTTCCCGGACGAACGCGCGCACGGCCTCCTGCTGGGTGTCGTCCAGCAGGTCGATCTGGTTGACCACCACCAGCACCCGCTTGCCATAATCGCGCAGCGACTCCAGGTATTGCAGATTACTGGCCGACAGTGCCTGAGTCGCCAGCATGACCAGCACCACCCAGTCGCTGCGGTGGAGGAAGGCATCGGTGCGCTGACCATGCTGGGCGAACACCGATTCCAGCCCTGGTGTATCGACCAGACTGATCTGCCTGAGCAGCGGCGCGGGATGGAAAATGGTTTCCACGCCGTCCTGGGCCTGCGAACTGCCCCTGCTCTCCCCGTAGCGCAGGATGGTGATGTGATCGGTGGTCGGCACGGGGCCGGTGGGCAACACACTATCCCCCAGCAGCGCATTGATCAGGCTGGACTTGCCCGTGCCAAATGGCCCGATCAGCGCCAGCAGGAACGGATGATCGGAGTGAAAAACCGCGTCACGGGCCTGCTCGATCACTTCCGGCGGCAGGCCGTCCACGCGCGGCAGCCCGTCAGCCAGGCGGAGCAGCGCTTCATTCTCGCGACGCCGCAGGTCGTCATAAGCCAGCAAAATATCCGGCGTCGCCGTCAACAATCGAGAGAGCACCGTTCACCTACCCTCATCCATCGCACCAGCGCCTTCAGCATACCGCGAACCGGACTCGACTTCAATGGATGGCCGCCGCGCGCGGCAGCCTCAGCCCCTGGTCCGGCGCAGGCGATGCCCTGTCCCCTGTGGACGCCTCACGTCCGGTCACTGCCGGGGAAGCGAGCGCCATATCCCGGCCCATGCTGGAAATAAGCGTAATTGGCCCGGATATCAGCCCGCAAGAACTCAGGCACGCCAGCCACCGGCCAGATGGCGTTATACGGGCAGGCCGGCACGCACAATCCACAGTCGATGCAGGCTGCCGGGTCAATGTAAAAGTACGGCCATTCCTCCGGCGGCACTCCCGGCACAATACAACCCACCGGGCAGACCTTCACACAGCCGCCATATCGGTTACACAGACCGGTGATCACATGGGTCATGGCAGCCCGCCCTCCTCACCGCGCGCTCTATTCTAACAGGCCGCGCGGGGAAACGCCCCTTATAATTAAGACCGGGCGGGGTGTTTTTGTGGCGGCATCTTTGTGGTAGTATTGACCCTGGCCTCAAAACCAGGCAACGTGACGACACTCACCCACAAATACATAGCTCACACATGAAGGAGAACCCCCTATGCGTATCGCCGTTCTCACGGGGGGAGGGGATGTTCCAGGCCTCAACCCCGCCATCAAAGCCATCGTGAACCGCGCTGTTGACAACGGATACGAAGTCCTCGGCATCCGCCGGGGCTGGGCCGGTTTGCTGGAATACGATCTGGATAAACCGCCGGAAGAAAACTACCGCTATGTCATCCCACTGGATAAGCAGGCAGTGCGCCGAGTCGACCGGACCGGTGGCACATTCCTGCACACCTCGCGGACCAACCCGGCGCGCGTGAAGCCTAAGGACATCCCCGATATTCTGAAAGAGGAAGGTAAGGAATACACGGAGATTCAAGATTTCACGCCGCACGTGCTTAAGGTTATCGAGCGGCTGCGCATCGATTGCCTGATCCCCATCGGCGGCGACGATACGCTCAGTTATGGAGAGCGCCTGCACAGCGAAGGCGTGCGCGTGATCGCCATCCCCAAAACGATGGACAATGATGTCTACGGCACGGACTACTGCATCGGCTTCTCCACCGCCGTGACCCGTAGCGTGGAGTTCATCCATAACCTGCGCACCGCCGCCGGGTCGCATGAGCGCATTGCCGTGATCGAGCTGTTCGGGCGCAACTCCGGCGAGACCTCCCTGATCTCGGCCTATCTGGCCGGTGTGGACCGGGCCTTGATCTCCGAAGTCCCGTTTGATATCGAGCGGCTGGCCGATTTCCTGGTGGAAGACAAAGCCAGCAACCCCAGCAACTACGCCATGCTGACCGTCTCGGAAGGGGCCTTCCCCACCGGTGGCGCGGTCATGGAGCGCGGCGAAGCTGACTCTTATGGCCACCGCAAACTGGGCGGCATCGGCGAGTGGGTCGGCGAAAAATTGCAGGAAATGACTGGTCAGCGTGTCCTCTACCAGCAGGTCGGCTACCTGATGCGCTCCGGCGCGCCGGACTCGCTGGACCTGATGGTCGCGGCCAACTATGCGCAGATGGCCATGGGACTGGTGGAGCGTGGCGAATCCGGGCGCTTGGTGTGCTTGCAGCGCGGAGTCTACAGCGACGTGCCGATCGCCACTCTTTCCCAGGGCAAAAAACGCGTCAACGTGCCCGAACTGTATGACACCGATAACTACCGCCCGCGTGTGCGTCACGTCTTCGGCATGCCCATGTTCCTGACATAACGCCGCCAGGCCAACGACCGTCCGCCAGGGCCCGGCGAACGCCAGGCTAACCACCGCCCAGACGTTCCCCGGCGCTCTGGCGGCCCTGTTTTAGAAGGTCAGGCTACACGCTCCCCGGAAGCGCCCTCATACTTTCTTCGTCACCCGAAACTGGATCGGCATACCCAGCAGCAGCAGGGTTTGCGCGTGAATGGTGGGCAGCGCCAGCACCACCAGCGTCAACAGCGGCAGCAGCGGGAAGCTGATGATGGTCATCAGCCGCTCTTTCAGCGTTTGCGGATGGGTCCGCGGTGGCCGCAACCGCATATCCAGCCGCCAGATGACCACGCCCAAGACGGATATCACCACCAGCGCGATCTGCATCAGGATGAACGGCAGCGTGTTCCACTCCGCGGCAAACAGCTCAGGGTAAAGCACCAACACCAGTTGAGGCCCCAGCGTCATGATCACCCAGCCCGCGCCCGCCAGGATGATGTCGTGCGCCACGCGGAAGAACAGTCGCAGCCCGGTCCAGATCACCATCTCCGGATGCTCGATGATGCGAGCCAGCGTATAGCCGACCTCTTTAGACCCCCAGGCGTGCCGCAGCGACTGCTGATAACGATTTTTGATGCTGTCCCACAGACCATTGCCGCTGGTGGCCTCTGCCGAGAACGGCAGGAATACCGGCATCAGCGTAACCTGCCCATCACGCTGGAAAAAGGCCTTGATGAACATATGCCACTCGTCGGCGATCACATCCGAATCCCAGTAACCCACGCCGTCGAGCAGGCGCAGGCTCAAGCAATAGGAGGACATCGGCAGGGCGATCCAGCGCGGATGGGCGAGGTAGGCCAGCTCCCAGGCGGATGAGTAGGCATGGACCAGGGCCATGGTGGGATCGATATCCCAGATGTTGCGGTGATATCGGATCGGCGCTTGCCAGAAGCGCAAGTGGCGGTCGGGATCGAGGGCATACAGCGTGGTCAGACAGGCGAAATGGTTCGGGTGCCAGATCGTGTCGGCATCCATCGTCGTGACCAGGATGTGATCCAGATCATAGCCCTGCTCATCGACCAACCGGCGCTTGATCCAACGCGCCGCCCAGGCCTCGTTGGCCGACTTACACTGCATCTCACCCGGCAGACCCTTCGGATGGATGGTGAAGTAGAGGTTGGCAAAGCAGGCCCGATACCTGTCGCGCAGCAGTTCCGCCGTCGGCTGGGCGTTGGGGTCGGCGGCCTCCATCGCCAGCACCACCGTCATCTGGCAATGGGCGTTTTCCTGGCGGCTCAATGCCTCGAGCGTCCGGGAGAGCACGGCGATCGGCTCCCGATAATTCGGGATGATGACCACGTGATGGACGCGGTCACGGGGGAGGCTCCCCGGCCCGGCGTGGCGCTCATACTCGGCCTGCCAGTCGATTTGTTCCCACTGGCGAATCCGCCGCAAGCCGCTGAAATTCGCCGCCGCGCCAATGACAAACCGTATGGCCGAATAGGCACCCAGCAGGGCCGCCACCGTGATCACCAGCCGGGGATACAACACCGCCCCGGCCACGATCAACAGCAGGGATAACCAGGCCATGAATCCCGGAATGCCATCCAGAACCTGCTCCGGGATGGCCGGGGGCGGCGACCCACTCCAGATGGAGCGCCCCACCCCAAACTGCACGCTGTTGCGTCGGTAGCCGCGCGATCGGTATGGCATAAAACCAGCTTACCCTGGCGTCAATCGGCCTCTGGCCCCCAAATCCAGACAAGCCAAGCGCGCAGAAAGCGCCGTAAACGCCCTGCGCGCTGACCTGATTGCTGGATCCAGGGGAAGTCCGATTATAACAGAAATCGACCCGAGTCCGGTAACAACCGTTGCGGGCGCTCCACCCCTTACGGCGCTGATAACTCCAGGATAAGCCGGGGATCGCTGAAGGTCACGTCATCGATCGCGCCATCCGCGTCCGCCCCTCGCGGGAAAGCCAGCCGGAACTGGACCTGCCGATCGCCGCTTCTTCTCAGCGCCGTCAACACCGCCTCGGTCACCACCAGTGGCTCCGCCGGACATGCGGACACGATGCCCACCTGTCTCCCCGGATCGGGCGGCCCAAAATCAGCCGCATCCAGCGCCCCATAGGCGAACGGCTCCACGCCCAGCGGTCCCAGGTCCACGAAAGGATCGTCATGCAACGTGCACTCCCCCAGGAGCAGCTCCGCCCGGAGCAGCGAGGCTGGCATGACCTCCATGGGCAGGGCGAACGTGACAAACCCCTGGTAGCTGGCCCCACGGGCGTCGTCGCCGGGGAATATCTGGCGGTAGATATGGCCGTCACCGCTGACCGCGCCGCTCACCCCGGCCACCAACGGGACCGACAGCCGCCGGGCGCTTTCCGGGGCGGCCAGCTCCAGCGTCAACTCAAACTGGCCGCGGCTCGTTCCCGCCTGGCGCTGGAAGCGCGTGGCCACGATGGTATACGTCCCAGCAGCGGGCAGCCGGAAGTGAGCGATGCGCGAGTCAGTGGCCGTGGCCGCGCCTGGCGCATCGTCATTGGCAGCCAATTGGTTCCCCTGCGCATCCTGTAAGATCAGAAAGGCGTCCAGATCGCCGCTGCGCCGGCTGAGCGTGATCGTGACCACATCCCCCCGTTCTCCGGCGAATGTGTAGATGGTCTCATAACGGTCGTCCGCGATCAGGCCGACCGCCGAAGCGCCATAAGCCAGCGCCCCGCCACTCGTCTGCGCTTCAACCCCGCCGATCAGCAAATCCAGACTCAACTCATAACGGCCGCTGGAGACCCCCGCCGCTCCCTGGAAGCGCGTGGCGACGACGGTATACATCCCATCGGCGGGCAGGCTGAAGTTCTCAATGCGGGCATCAGTGGAGACACGTCCATCCGGGGCATCATCATTAGCCGCTAACTCACGACCCTCAGCGTCCAGCAGTCGCAGATAGGCGTCGAGGTCGCCGCTGCGCTGCTGCATCTGCACCACGATCACATCGCCCTGCCGACCGTCAAACGCGTAAAGAGCCTCGTAT
>DAOTXK010000024.1:0-16068 GCA_034435395.1 Anaerolineae bacterium
GATCAAACTCTCCATCTGGTATTGCTCACAGCTCACCCTCCGGTGCGCTGTCCCGTTCGTCCTCGCCCGCTTCCTGTCACTCTTCTCTTGTTAAGGTGCTCGGCCCAATCAAACGGGGCCCAGGGAAACAAAAGCCGACTAATGACATCGTCGGCTACAGGTAAACACCGGGTTCTGTGTAGGCATGTCTCTATGTTTACCTGCTGCCTCCCTTCTTCAGTTGTTAGAATGCGTCCTGTACTATCACAGGACTCGTGCTGCACCCTGTATTATACACATTTCGGCGCGACTTGCAAGTGCTTTTCCCACATAAGAATCCCCACAAAATCCAGCATCGACTGAAAATGCTCGCCCGCCTGCTGCACAAGCGGCCCCACCCTCGCTTGCCACCCAGACCGCCTGCCGGTACGATGAAAGCGCTGTCGGGCGCATCAACAGGTCAAACGTGATGACCATCTTTCCTCCTCCGGCCCAACGGATCCTCCTGCTCAAGCCGTGCTGCATCGGCGATGTGGTGCTGACCACCCCCCTGCTAGCCGCCCTGCGCCGCGCTTACCCGGATGCTCACATCATCTGGGGAGTGGGCACACACAGCGCCCCGGCCATCGCCCACCACCCGATGCTCGACGCCCTCTTGCCAACCGGACCGGCTGCCAACCCCGCCCGGACGATCACCGGTTTCGGGCGGCTGGTCCAGCAGGTCCGCGCCGGACACTTCGACCTGGCGGTCATACCGGTGCGGTCGATGCTGGCCGGGTTGGCGATCAAAATGGCCGGCGTCCCGGTCCGTGTCGGGCTGGATTCTGCCGGGCGCGGGCGGTTCCATACCATCCGCGTCGCCATCGACCCCGCAGAAGCGCGCCACGAAGCCGACATCTATCTCGACCTGGCGCGCGCGCTGCGCCTTGATACATCCGACTGCTGGGCCAACGTGCCGGTGCAACGGGAAGCGCTTGACCGCCTGCTCATCCCTCCAGACAAACGCCCTGGCCTGATCGTGGTTCACGTCGGCGGCGGCAAGAATCCCGGCATGACGATGATCGAAAAGCGCCCCCCGATCGCGCTGCTGGCGAACGTGGCCGCGCGGGCCGCGGCCCACACGCGGGGCATGATCGCCCTGATCGGCGGGAGGGAGGACCGCGCCCGCGCCGATGAGCTGTACGAGCATCTGCACGGGGCCAACCCGATCTCGCTGGTCAACATCCTCGACTTCCCGCAAATCGCCGCGCTGGGCAAGACGGCGGCGCTGGTCATCGGGCCGGACACCGGCCTGCTGCATCTGATGGCAGCCGCGGGGGCCAGGACGGTGATGATCTTCGGCCCCTCGGACCCGCGCCGTTATGCGCCCTATGTGCCGCCAGGACAGGCCGTCGCTCCCTGGCGGCCCTACCCGCTGCCGGAGGGTGGCGTCGCCAGCGGTCCCCCGCCAGGGTGGTCGTGGGAGAAACACGGCGTCACAGCGAAGGAAGTGTGGGAGGAAGCAAAGACGCTGTTATGACTGTTCATCTGGCGACCCAGTCTCTGTTACAATCTTCATGACAGTGTATGTGAATCGAGGAAACGACAGTGAAACACGATCGGATTGTCATTGATCTCAACGTGATGGCTGGCAAGCCCTGTATCAAAGGAACCCGCATCACCGTCGAACTGATTCTCGAAAAACTGGCGGCTGGCCTGACCTACGAGGAAATCCTGGAAGATCACCCGCGCCTCACTCGCGAGGACATCCTGGCTGCTATTGCCTTTGCCCACGACTACCTGACCCGCCAGGACATCATCCTGGCCAGCGGGCAAACATTATGAAAATCCTGGCGGACGAGTGCTGCCCAGGCAGCGTGGTCGCAGCGCTGAGGAAAGAAGGGCATGATGTGGTTTACATCGCTGAAGAGGCAGCCAGCCTCAGTGACTCTCGTATCTTACAATGGGGCCTCGAAGAGCAACGGATCATTTTGACGGAGGATCGCGACTTTTGCGAACTGGTTTTCCTGAACAAAATGCCCACCTTCGGAATCGTCTTGATGCGTTTCCACCCCAGCCATCGCCAGGCGAGGGTTTACCGAGCACAAGAGTTGTTTGCAGAGCACGCGGACATACTGCCTCACACGATAACCACGCTCACCCTGACCAATATGGGCTGTCATATGCCGACAAGCGGCCAGCGATGTATGCCTCCGCCGGGGGTTCAGGGAAGAAACACGGAGATTCGCTTCAGCGGCGGAAGCAGGGAATTGAGAGGCAAAATCTTGACATCCCACCGCCAAGGACCTACACTTAGTGTCATGAACGAGTGGACACACTTCAACGGCACCAGGGGCATGATGATGTGCAGCGGGCCGTGCCAGGCGGGGAACGAGGCCCCACCCTGGCAACGGTCGCGCGTGCCTGCCTGATGCCGTCCGCGACCACCGGCTCGTCAACCAACCGCCTGCCTCGTCCAGGCGGTTTTTTGTTGCCATTTTTCATCCGCACGCGAGAATACCGGACGGCTATCCTGCAAGGAGACACCATGAGCGAGTACATCCACGTTTCCGTCGCCTGGCCCTACGCCAACGGCGACCTGCATGTTGGGCATCTGGCCGGGGCCTACCTGCCCGCTGACATCTTCGCCCGCTACCATCGACTCAAGGGTAATCATGTCCTGATGGTCAGCGGCTCAGATTCGCACGGCACGCCGATCACGATTGAGGCGGAGAAACTGGGGCTGACGCCGCGCGAGGTTTTTGAGAAGTATCACCACCGCTTCCTGGAAACCCAGCGCGACATCGGCATCAGCTATGACCTGTTCACCCATACCGACACCGAAAACCACCACCGGGTGGCCCAGGATATTTTCCTCAAGCTGCTGGCAGGCAAATATCTCTTCCGCCAGACGCAGGAACAGCTTTACAGCGAAACCCAGCAGCGTTTTCTGCCAGACCGGCTGGTGGAGGGGACGTGTTACGTCTGCGGTTACCAGGAGGCGCGCGGCGACCAGTGCGACAACTGCGGCACGTTGATCGACGCCACCAAACTGATCAACCCACGCAGTAAGATCGATGGCTCGACGCCTGTGGTGCGGGAGACCGAGCACTACTTCCTGGACCTGC
Source organism: Anaerolineae bacterium (assembly GCA_034435395.1). Taxonomy (GTDB): domain Bacteria; phylum Chloroflexota; class Anaerolineae; order Aggregatilineales; family Ch27; genus DAOTXK01. The sequence goes on from DAOTXK010000024.1 coordinate 3,087, forward strand.
CAGCCTTCAAAGACGTGCTGCTCGACTACCTGAAAGAAAAGGACCGCCAGGGCCACTGGCGCGACAACGTGATGAACTTCAGCCGCAACTACGCGGAGAATCTCCAGCCGCGCGCCATCACCCGCGACCTGGAATGGGGCATTCCCGTGCCGCTGGAAGGCTGGGAAGGCAAACGGCTCTACGTGTGGTTCGAGGCGGTGATGGGCTACCTGACGGCCAGCATCGAATGGGCCAACCACATCGGCCAACCGGATGCCTGGAAGGAGTGGTGGTACAACGCCGACGCCAGGATTTATTACTTCATTGGCAAGGACAACATTCCCTTCCACACCGTGATCTGGCCCGCCGAACTGTACGGTATCAGCGGCCTCTATGACGACGGCAGCCGCCCCATCAACCTGCCCTACGATGTCCCGGCTAACGAATTCATGAACATCGAAGGACGGCAGTTCTCCAAAAGCCGCAACTGGGCCATCTGGCTGCCGGATATTTTGCAGCGTTACCAGCCGGATGCCATCCGTTATTACGTCATCATGACCTTCCCGGAAACCCGGGACTCGGACTTCACCTGGGATGGTTTCTTCAACCGGGTCAACAACGAACTGGTGGCCGCCTGGGGCAATCTGGTCAACCGCGTGCTGGGTTTTGCCAGCAAGCGCTTCGATGGCGCGGTGCCCACGCCCGGCGCACTCACGGAAGATGACCGGGCCATCCTGGCGATGAGCGTGGCGGCGCTGACTTCGGTCGGCGACCTGATCGCCGCTGCCAAACTGCGCGCTGCCTTACAGGAAGCCATGCGCGTGGTGCAAGAAGCCAACGTATACCTGGACCGGCGCGCGCCCTGGAAGACCATCAAGGAGGAGCCACAAGAGGCGGCGACGACGGTGTACACCATCCTGCGCGTGATCGACAATCTTAAGATCATACTGGCCCCCTTCCTGCCCTTCAGCGCCCAGCAGCTTCACGAGATGCTCGGCTACCAGGGGCAGTTGTTCGGGGAACAGCGCATCGAGTCCTTCCACGAAGCGACCCGCAGCCACGAGGTGCTGACCTACGATGCGACCCACGCCGTCGGTCGATGGGAGCCCAGTGACCTGCTGCCCGGCCAGAAGTTCGGCGTGATCCGGCCGCTGTTCGTCAAGCTGGACGAGGCCATCATCGACAGCGAGCGCGCCCGGCTCGGCGCGCCCCGCCCAGCCTAACGCAACCGAAACGAGGTCCGGAGCGTATTTTAAAACAGACAGGAGTTACGCAGTTGGCCGGAGTCATTCACCACGAAGGGCACAAAGCACACCAAGAGCGCGAAGAAAATCTATAAAAACCTTTGTGTTCTTCGTGAACTTCGTGTCTCTGTGATAAAAAAAAGGACGGTCAACCTGGAACTGCGTAACTACTGACAGATGAACGCGCACAGCGGCCATTGTCGAATTCTGGCCCGCACCGACAGGGATATGGGGGAACCTATGAACCGGCAAAAGTCAGCCGACGCTATCGGCGGAGGAGTTTTTTTCATCGGACTGGGGCTGATCTTTCTCATCGACGGAATCAGCCTCTGGCCCGGCATTCTGCTGGTGATCGCCGCCTCCGGGGCAGCGAACAACCTGGTTAAGGGCGAGTGGGTTGATGCCCTGGTCTCCCTGTTTGTCTTTGGCGGTCTGGCGGCGTGGTTTGGCGGGTATCTGAATATCGAGGCCGGCACGCTGATCCCGCTGGGTCTGATCGGCGTGGGGCTGATTTTGCTGCTCAACATCTTCCAACGGACTGACTCCGGCAAGCGTAAGAACGAGGAGTTCGAAGAAGCGCTTTAGCATCTTTGACTCAGGGTCCGAGCGGTCCCCTCACACCACCAGCACGCGCCAACGCCCCGATGCGCCGTCAACCGACCGGGGCGTTGGCTTATTGCAGGAGCCAGTGAATGCCAGAGTCGCGTCGAAAGTCAGGGGACAGCAGGCGAGGTGGCGGTACGTGGTAGTACAATGGAGGTGAAGCCAATCATGTGAATCATCCTGGCACCGGGCAGGGAGGGTCACCTGATGTTACGTTCCCTCTTGCTGTACCTATCCGACGCTGACTGGGCCAAAGCGCTGATCACCCATTTCTTCCTCGCCAGGCACGTCGCGCGTCGCTTCGTCGCCGGGGAAACCCTCCCGGAAGCGGTCAAAACCGTGCGCGCCATCAACGCCCAGAGGCTGCTGGCCACCCTGGATCATCTGGGGGAGTCAGTGTACTCCCAGTCTGACGCCGAACGGGCGGCAAACGAATACCTCACCGTGCTGGACGCCATTGCCGACCATGATCTGCGGGCCACTGTCTCCCTCAAACTCACCCACCTGGGACTGGATATCTCCGAAGACCTCTGCCTAGCCCATATGCGGCGCATCCTGGAACACGCCAGGGCGCGAGCCAACCACGTCACCATCGACATGGAAAGCTCCGATTACACCGATGTGACCCTGCGTATCTACCGGACGATGCGGCATGATTACGGCTTTGACAACGTTGGGACGGTGATCCAGGCCTATCTATATCGCAGCGAACAGGACATGAGGGAACTCCACCAGGAAGGCGCTTTTATCCGGCTGTGCAAAGGCGCTTATAAAGAGCCGCCAGACAGAGCCTTCCCCCGGAAAAAAGACGTGGACGCCAATTATGTCAAGCTGATGTACGCGTACCTGTCCAACAGCGCCGCTGACACCCTCCCCTATCTGGCCATTGCCACCCACGACGCCAGGATCATCGGCGCGGCGCGGGCGTTCGTTCAGGAAAACGGCATTCCGGACGAGCGGTTCGAGTTCCAGATGTTATACGGCATCCGCTCTGACCTGCAACGCGAGCTGGCCCGGCAAGGCTACAAGGTGCGCGTTTATGTCCCGTTCGGCACCCAGTGGTACCCTTACTTCATGCGACGGTTGGCCGAGCGACCGGCCAACCTGTGGTTTTTCGTCAGCAACGTCTTCCGGGGCTAGCCCCTCAGGAATCGGCTGCTAGAGCTGGCAACGAGCCGGGCCGATGCTCATTTCTCCAGGCGGTCGCAGAGCCTGCCTGCGCCGCAACTGGTGTTGGCCGAAGCGCGAGGTTTGACCAGGGCGGGATCGGACGAAAGCCGGCTAAAACCCCACAACTGACCCCATCGGGTATTGAGGATCGCCGCCTTAACCGGTACAATTCCACCCCATGAACACACCGACCACGTCCATCATCACCGCCATTCTGACCCCTGAAGGACTCCGACCCACCGCGTACCGGGTTCGGTCGTTGAAAGAGGCCGCCCGGTATGAACCGCAGGGCGTCTATACCGTCACCCGCACCTTCCAGCGCACCTCGGCCCTGAGCCTGACCGCTCACCTGGACCGGCTGGAGGAATCGGCGCGGCTGAAAGGCCAGCCATTGCAGCTGGACCGGGCGGCGCTGCGGAAGGCCCTGCGCCAGTTGCTCGATGAAGCCGGATACGCGGAGGCGCGCTTCCGCATCACCGTCCCCACCGCCCAACCGGATACGATCTACTTCGCCATCGAACCGCTCAACGGCATCCTCCCTGAACTGCGCGCCCATGGCGTGCGGGTGCAGTCCTTTCCCGTCCAGCGCCCCAACCCCAGGGCCAAGGACACCAACTGGATGATCACGCGGGCTGAGTTGCAGGCGCAAATGGGCGACGGCATCCATGAAGGGCTGCTCACCAGCCCGGACGGCATGATCCTGGAGGGCCTGGCCAGCAACTTCTACGGCATTCTGGATGGCGAACTCCGTACCGCCGCTGACGGTATCTTGCACGGCATCAGCCGCTGTATCGTGCTGGAAGTCGCGCCGGAAATTCTGCCCGTGCGCGAGGAGCCGGTCGCCCTGGCGGACGTCCCCCGCCTGAGCGAAGCCTTCATGACCAGCAGCAGCCGGGGGGTGGTGCCGATTGTGGAGATTGACGGACAACCCGTGAACGGCGGCCAGCCCGGCCCCCTGACCCGCGCCCTCGCCGCACGCTATGACCAGTGGACCGAAACTCACCTGGAGCCGATTTGACCCGCCAGCGGCCGCCAAGGTAGAAAAATCAAACTGGAATGATGGAAAAAGCCGCCGACTGGGTCTATTGCCCCCGCTGTTCTGCACTACAATAAAAGGTGGCTTTAGGGCCGGTTCATGCCCCGGCAGATGAAACCCTGACAGTAGCTGAGGAGCCCCTGATGTTCAAGCGAGAGACCTTGACCAATCCCCGCACCCTGGCCCTCACCGGTGTGATGACCGCCGTGATCTTCGTCATGACTCGTTACGTGCAAATTCCAACGCCGATCAGCGGCTACGTACACCTGGGAGATGCAGGCGTGCTGTTCACCGGTTTCGCCTTTGGCCCGGTTGTCGGTGCTATTGCTGGCGGCTTGGGGACGGCCTTGGCGGACGTAACTTCACCCTATGCCCAGTGGGCACCTTTCACGCTGATCATTCACGGCTTGATGGGTTTTGCTGCGGGTTATCTGGTCCGTGGCGAAGGTCACCTGTGGCGACTGCTGGCGGCAGCCGCCGCTACTGTGGTTATTCTGGTCGTCGGCTATCTGATCGCAGGTCTGATTCTGGTCGGCGCAGCCGCCGTGGAAGAGATTCCGTTCAACATCTCGCAGATCGTCGCGGGTGCGCTGGTCAGCGGGCCACTGTACTACGCCGTGAGACGCGCCTACCCGCCACTGATCTGGCATAACGCCACCTCAGAAAAGGGATAACACGCCTCTCTTCCACCACAGCAAGGGGGCACAGATACGCCCTTTTCAGTCATCCTGCCGATTATCGCGTACCAGGACCTCAAACTCGCGCAGGCGCGCCACCTGGTCCGGCAGAGGCATGATAAAAGGGCGCGCCTTCTGAATCGCCGCCAGCGCTTCATCAGCCGACATCCCCCGATGTTTGATCAGATAGGCAGCGCCCATGCTCGGCGCGCGGCCTGACCCGGCGGCGCAGTGGACGTACACCGCCCCGCCGTTGCCGATCTGGCCGGCGATCCAGTCCGCGCCGCGCTGCAAGTCCTCCAGCGCCACCGGGGCGTCATCGACAGTCGGCAAATGCAAATAGCGCTCGGCGGGAATATCCAGTCCGGCTGCCCGGTCGTCAAACTCCCGGCGCAGGTTGACCACCGACGTGATGCCCGCCGCCCGTAACTTCGCCCATCCCCGTTTCCGAATCTGTCCGCCCACGTACAGGTTCGGCGTGACCCGCGAATACCGCAGCGTCGGCACGCCGGTGAAAAACAGCCGAAAGCGCACCAACGCCCAGATCAAGGTACGGCGCGGCCCCTGGCTGACCAGCCGGCGCAGGGGAACCCCGATCACAAATCTGAGAATCTTGAGCGCCTTGCTGACCGTCAGCCTGCCGGAAGTGTATCGATACATCGTCACCTGATGTTGGGTAAGAAGGGTGAATCAGGCCCGTTCAAGCGCCTCAAGCGCCGCCTGCGCCGCCCGCGCCCACGTGAAGCGGGCCGCCTGAGCATACCCCATTTCGGCCATCCGCGCACGGAGCGCCGCATCATCGACCACCCGGCGCATCGCCGCCGCCAACGCCGCCACGTCCAGCGGATCGACGGTCAGCGCCGCCTCGCCGGCCAGCTCCGCCAAGCTGGAGGTGTCGCTGGTGATCACCGGCGTGCCACAGCGCATCGCCTCCACCACCGGGAAGCCAAACCCCTCATACAGCGAAGGGAACACCAGCGCCATCGCCGCACTATACAGCGCGGCCACGTCGGCCTCGTCCACATAACCCGACTCATATACGCCTGCGATGCCAGCGATCCAGGCCGGGTTGTAAAGCCAGCCCCGCGCGCCCGCCAGCACCAGCCCTGTGCCAGCCTCATGCAGACCACTGGCCGCATACGCCTGCGCCAACCGGGCGATGTTCTTGCGCGGCTGGAGTGTCCCCAGGAACAACAGGTAACGCGGTGGCAGGCCATACTTCTCGCGGACGCGGGCCAGTTCGTCCGGATCGCTCACCCGGCAGAGCGTTTCATCCACACCGGGGTAAACGACGCGCACCTTGGCCGGGGGGATGCCGTACACCTCGACCAGATCGTGTTTCGTCGCCGCCGAGTCGGCCAGCACAATCGACGCCCGGCGGGCGCTCCGCGGCGTGGACCATTCCAGGTAACGGCGCGGCCAGGCCGGATGTGCCTCCGGGAAGAAGTGATAACCCAGGTCATGCACGGTCACCACCGCCCGCCCTGGAAAGACCATCGGCAGCGCGTGGGCGGGCACGAACGTCACATCGGGCCGCTCCGCCCACAGCGCCGCCGCGAAACGCACGTGGGTCCACAGGCGAGGAAACGGGATCACGCGGTGGATGACATTCGGACCGCCCGGCAGAAGATCGGACGGGGGTTCATCGCGAAAGTACAGAACAAAGGTATGCGGCGACTCCAGCGCCAGCAACGCCCGCAGCAGCGCCAGAGCATACCGCTCGGTCCCGGTGCGGCGGGCCAGCGTGGTCCGGCTGGCATCGATGGCAATACGCATGAGGCCCCTGATCGCCACTATGGCGCGACGTTTGACGGGCGGACCGTATTGCGGCCCCAATACGACCGGATCACCTCGATCAGATCGTTGGTGGCGAGGTCGGTATGATTGTTAGGGTCCGGCCCGTGCAGATAGTTCATGTCGTCGATGTGCTGATACGGCGGCCATAACGGATTCCAGGCCCAGAAAGCATGGTTCATGCCGCGCTGCTCAAACAGGTCCATCGAATCGCGCAAAAAATCCGCCGCGCCGGGCGCCCACCGCACCACGCCGTATTCATTCACCGCCACGGGCGCGCCATGCCGGTCCTGAAAGTTGTCGATGACAGACAGATAGCCGTCCAGCCAGGCGCGGTCAAACGTGTCGGGAATGTCATCCCAGTCCAGGTCGAACCGGCCCGGATAGGTATTGGTCGCCGGATACTCCTGATGCGTGTACTGCTCCTGTGGCTCGTACTGGTGCACCATGTAGACCACACGCGGGTCGTCCACCGGTTCCAGATAGGGCAGCCAGCGCACCGCCCCCCACCCCATGGCGCTGATCAGGATCGGCGTATCGGGGTCCACTTCGCGGATGGCCGCCACGATGCGCGGATAAAGCGGGTTCCAGTCGTAGAGCGTGCCCCGGTAGGAAGCATAGAAAGTGTCGCCATCCCAGATATCCAGCAGTCTGCCCGGCCCGTTCGGCTCGCACATCAGGTCATACCCGACCACAATCGGGTTATCGCGGTAGTGCTCAGCGGTGGAACGCCACATCTCGACCCAGGCGTCCTGTGCCGCCTGGTCCAGCCACACGTCGTCGTTGATCAGGCTGGCATCCCCCCAATCCGCCGTCTCATCCCAGTAAAACGTGAAATCGCTGCGGCCCGGCCCGGTGCGGGCTGTGATGACGGCGAACATATCGGCCTGGGCGATCATGTTCAGCAGGTTATCCAGGTGAGCCTGCACCACCTCATCCAATACGTAGGGCGGCTTCTCCGTGAACAGGCCAGGGCCGGAGATGTTAACGTAGTTCGCTCCCAGAGCCGCCAGACGATCAAAATCCTCCTGAACGAACGGCGGCCCCACGTGGCCGTCTCCCAGAAACTCATCCCCATCCACCCAGGGCACCACGACGTGCTGCCAGATATTGGCCCCGCGCAGTTGCGTCCCACCTGTCCAGAGGGCGAACTTGTCGTACCCGGCAGCCGCCGTCCCTGTCCCGCCGGTTGCCGGGGAAGGTGGAGCGGCCCCTGACAGCAGCCGCAGGTCATCGATCCAGATCGAACCGCGCTGTGATCCGCCCGGTTCGATGATCAGCTCGATCACGCGCGCCGGGTCAAGCGTGCCGGTGCCGCTCTGGCCCACCCACTCCGCCTTGGCAAAAGCATCCCAGGGCAGCGTAACCGCCACCCACTCGTCGCCGGGCGTCTGCACAGCGGCGATAAACGGCGTGGCTCCCCCGGCGTCGGGATGGGTCTGCGTGGGGTCGTCGACATTCAGGATAACGGCGACATTCAGTCCTGGTTGATCGCCGCGCCAGAAGAAGCCAATTCCACCAGCAGCCGCCCACCCGGCAGTATCGATCACGCCGGTGCCACAGCCCGGATACTGGCCGACGCCCACGTCAAAGGTCAGGCGCAGGGCGGCGTTGCTGGCATGGCCCGGCGAACCCGCCGAGCAACTGAACGCGCTACCGTCGTCGTAGAACCACCAGCGCTGGCCGACGTCATCGCCTTCAAAATCGTCGATCAGCCCACCGTCTCCCTGGGCCACCACCGGCCACGCCCCCGCCGCCAGGGTGATCGCCAGCACCAACGCCATGATGGGGATCAAGCGCCACTTGCTCACAGCAGACTCGCCTCCATTGAATAGCATTGGCGGGTGTCCGAACCCGGAGGCGCTTGACAGGACCGCCAGGTCCGCCAGCGCCCCCGGAAGACAACTCGCCAGGCTACTCCTGTATGCTTCCCCCGGCCAGTTGAATCGAGTCGATCCAGATCGTGCCCTGCTGCGAGCTTTCCCAATCGCCCACCCCCACCGTCAGCCCAGCGACGCGCGCCGGGTCGAACACCTCAGCCCCGCCGGGACTGGCCCACGGGGCCCGCTCAAACATGTCCCAGGTGAGTGTGACCGGCGTCCACTCCAGGCCAGGAGTCACCAGATAGACCTCAAAGGGCGTCTCGTCCACCAGCAGCATCACTCCAAACGTCATCCCTGGCCTGTCCGCCTGCCACATAAAACTGATGCCGTCCGCGTCTGCCCACTGCTGGGTAGAAACGATGTCCCGCCCACAACTGGCGTAAATCCCAGGGTCAAGGGCGAAGGTTATTTGCAGGGAATGGGTGTAATCGTAACCCGGCTCGCCGACCGCGCAGGAAAACGATGCCGCTCCCTCGTCGGTATAGGTCCACCACCGATCGCTGAAGTCGCCGCCCTCAAAATCGTCGATCAGGCTACCGCCCGCTGCACCATACCCCTGGGCTGAGGAGGCCCCACCAGTGATCAGTTGGAGATCGTCGATCCACACGGAACCGCTCTGTCCCGGCTGCCAGTTGCCGAAATCGAAGCTCACGCCGACGACTTGCGTGGGATCGATCCCGCCTGCGCCGGCCCACTCATCCCAGGCCAGCGATACCTGCGTCCAGTCGCCGTCGGGGACCGGCAAATCCACGGAAAATGTGGCCTCCGCCAGGCTCAGCACCACGGTAGCCGTCACGCCCGCTTCGTCGGCCCGCCAGAAAAAGTTCAATCCCATGGTGCCCGCCCAGTTGGCCATGCCCTCAAAGCCACTCGTGCCGCAGGCCGCATAAACCTCCGTACTGGCCCCATTCTGGAAGGTAAGATGCAGGGCCTGGTCGCTGTCATGCCCCGGTCCTTCCGGCGCACACTCAAACGCCATATCCCCTTCGGTGTACGTCCACCAGCGATCGGCAAAATCGCCGCCTTCGAAATCGTCGATTACCGCGCTCCAGCCAGCCGCCAACGGCTGCTCTCCCGCGCCACCCTCATGTTCGGCCTCCGCCGCTGCCGGCTCCGGCAAAGACACACCTTCCAACACCAGCGGGGTCGGCGGCAACGACGGCGGCTCTTCCCCATACCAGAAGCTACGAATGGCCTGGTCAACGAAATCCACGAAGATCGGCCCCACAATCTGGTTGGCGATCTCGTTGGGATGGCTGTCCCACTCGTCCGCCCGGAACTCCTGGCGCAGATAACCGTCTTCGTCTGACCACAGGCTGAACACATCGAACACGGCAATGTTGGGGTGCCCCGCCAGATATTCGTCCGAGGTCAGATAATCGGCCCAACGGCGAGCACGCGCCGCGCTCTCCGGATCGGTCGAGTTAGGCACCAGCGGCGGTGTGGTCCAGGGGATGAACAGCTTGTCCGGATGCCGGTCGATGACATCGCGGATGCTCAGGTAGTACCGCCGGTACGCTTCAAACACCTCCTCGTCGTAGATGTAGGAGGCCGGAAAGCAGCTCTTGAAGATGATCACGTCGTATTGCAGCATGTGGCTGAAGACGTTGGTGGGCGGATCAGTCACCGGCTGGTTGAAGATCGTGTACCAGCCGTCGGGATCGGTGTTGTCGCCGGGAACATCCCAACCGACATACGTGTAGTTGCCATCACGGTCGGATAGCCCATCGCTGTTATAACCATGATGCCAGAATTCATAACCCAGCTCGCGGAACCCCTCCAACACGCCGCCTTGAAAGATGAGGCCCTCCCCCGTTGAGTGGTGCATGAAGATGATGCGCAGCGGCTCCTCTTGCGCCGCCACGCTGGCCACCAGGGCAAAACCGACCAGAACCACCAGCCCCACGACCAGCCCGCGACGAGAGGCCCCTCGGCGATGCTGTTCCATTGCATTCCCCCTTATATCTGACAAACCTGCACACATGAGCACGAACGACAGGCCACACAACCACCATCTCCCCGCTGGGCTGGAATGCAGGCTGGTTCGTTTATCGGGGACCCCCACTATCGATCAGCCATCTGGCTGCCCGGCTATCGGATGACCAAACAGAATGTCGTCCACCTCCCTCCTCTCCATCCGCAGTACCGTTGTCCTATGGGCATGGCCGCCCACTTATCCGATACTAAGCATGTGAATGGCTACTATCACCCCTTTTGAGTTGGTGATGGAGTCAGTTTACAGTAGGAACAAAGTGCCTTTTATTGTAATGTGGTGAAGTAGCCACTCCTGCCAATGTGCGGGCCTTGTTTAAGGCCCGTTTGTTTTTGATCACAGCAGGGGGCGTGGCTGGGGCAGCGCATCTAACGCCGCCAGATGCGTGGCACATACCACCCCGCCCAACGCGAAAACGACATCCCCATCATTGGATACGTCCAGAGCGGCCAGGGCTGCCTTCCGGCCAGGGAGAGAGGCCAACAACTGGACCTGTCTGGCCTCCACCACCAGATCGATGGCATGTTTCTGATGAGTCTGGTGCAGGTCCTTTTGATAAACACGGAGCAGGTTGTCATCGATGTCACCCAGAACAATGAGCTGGCCGTTCGGAGACACCGCCACGGGGCCGATCGTATAGTGGGCGGTCAGCTCATGCTGGACCCGCCCGGCGGAATCGGTGATCACCAGCCGCTCCCCATCGCTCACCACCAGCGAGCCGGTCGCCTGGGGCACCAACAGATTCAACCGGGAATCAACATTGAGAGAGAACCCCAGATCAAACGCCCCCACCCGGACGTGTTGCTGGTAGATGTATAATATCCCCTCTTCGTTGAGCGCAGCGCTCAAGCCGAGCGTGCGGTCCAGGCCCGCGATCAGAAATCGCCCATCCTGTTCCCTATCCAGCGCAATGTGCCGCCCATCCACCTCCAGCACCAGACCGCCGCTCTGAAAATGGTAGAGGCGCATATGACCGTCCCGGCTCTGGAATATGGTCAACCCGCTGAGATAAACGACTGGCAGCAACGAGCCATTAGGCGCACATAACTCAGTGACGAAACCAGCCCAGAACGGGTCGCGCAAATCGGCGGGCGGCTGGCATTCGGCAAACTTGCGCGTTCCGCTTGGCGTAGCATCCTGCTGGTTGTAGAAGTGGACGTTGTGTCGGCTATCCCATACGGCCACCTGAGGGGTATCGCCGGGAACAAACTGCACCGAAAAAATCGGCTGCGTGGATAGGTGTAACCGCCACCCCACAACACGCCTCATTTCACTATTGGCCGGCCATTGCTGTCACCTGGCGGGATAGTATAGAACAGCACCGCCGGCAAGGATAGTACCAATGGTGCTTTGCGCCACGATTCCGGCTTTGCTACAATGCGCCTTATGATCGGCGGACCGTTTCGTAACATTAAAGGCGTCTTTTTCGACCTAGATGGGACATTAACAGTCAGCGTTCCTAACGGCGTGGATGCCTTATTGGCGTATATGAGCGATTATGGGATTCCCATCGATCATGAAGCCAAGCGGGCAGGCCATCGCTTTGCCCATGAGTATTGGGCAGACCGCGATCAGGTCGAAAATGATATGGAGCGGCTGGGCCCGGATCGTTTCTGGGCCAATTATATCCGCGCCCAATTAATGACCATGTCCGTCCTGCCACCCGGCCAGGAACCGGACGACGAAACCGTCAACGCGATTAACCACCTGTTTGCCACTGAGTTTAACCCGGAAAGCCACATCGCCCCCGGCAGCATTGAACTGCTCGCCGCACTCCGGGCCAACAACTTCATCCTGGGCCTGGTTTCCAACCGGCTGCTGCCGCTCCGGGATTCTGCCGAGCGCCTGGGCATCCTCGAATACTTCCACTTCACGCTGGCCGCCGGTGAGATCGGTTCCTGGAAGCCTGAGCCGGGCATCTTTCACCGGGCGCTGGAGCTGGCAGGCCACCTCGCGGCCTCCGAAGCGGTTTACATCGGCGATAATTATTTCGCCGACGCCCAGGGTGCCTATCAGGCCGGGCTGAACGCCATTCTGATCGATCCCCTGCGGGCCTTCCCGGAAGCGGAAGATGTGGCCTTCGTCATCAATGAGCTTTCCGAACTCCTCCCTTATCTGAACCGGCAGCTCGCCGAACCGTCGTCACAGGACAACGGCGAGCCTTAGCCGCCTGCGCCCGCGCGCCTGCCAAAGCACCCGCCATCAGGGGGTCGGGATGATCAGTTCCTGACCGACGCGCAGGATCGCATCAGCGCTGCCCAGGTTGTTGGCCGCGACGATATCTTCAACCGTCACCCCATAGCGTAATGAAATGCGGAACAGGTTCTCACCGGCCTGCACGACGTGTATGGTGGTCCCCGCCGGGGCCTGAGGCGATGCGCCGGGCTGCACGCTTTCGCCGGGCACGGTCGTAGGGGCCGACGGCTGCTCTCCGCCCGGCTCGGAGGTGGCCACGCCCTCCCCGCAGCCAGGAATCTGCAAGACCTGCCCCTCGTAGAGATAATCAGCGTTCTCCAGCCCATTGGCCTCGATCAACTCGACCAGCGTCAGGCCGTGAATCGTGGCGATGTAAAACGCCGTATCCCCGGCCTGGACTGTATAGG
>DAOTXK010000025.1:0-3064 GCA_034435395.1 Anaerolineae bacterium
ACCGTACTATGCCCCCGGCTCCGTCCGGTCAGGCTGCCGCGATTCCAGGGATCGCCTGTCACCACTCGAACACGGCCCTCAGCCTCGCCCAGGCGAAATACCGCGCCGGGGGGGACCAGGGCCGTCACGTCCACGCCGGCCTCCAGGAGGGCGTAGACCACGCTCGTGCCCAGGAAGCCGGTCGCGCCCGCCACAAAGATACGTTGGGGTTTGGTCAACGGTGGCATGGCGCAATTGTAGCATGGATGGCCCCGGCGGGGTGACCAGGCCATCTCACCATCCTGGGAGGGCATCAGGACGGTGAGATGGCAGACGCCAGCGTCAGTGGCTGAGCACGCTCAGGGTAAACTGGCCCCCAGTGAAGACATCGATGCGCACGGTGTATTCGCCGTCGCGGGGCAGGGTATATGTCAGGTACGAGTCCCAGTAGCCGAGGCTGTGGTCGCGGCCACTGTCGTCGTCGAAGGTCAGCAGACTGCCGTCCGGATCGAGCAGCGCAATCCGGGGATCGGTTTCGCCGATGGCCTCACAGGTGATCCGCACGAACTGCCCGGCATTGCCGGTGAAGACCCAGTTGTGCGCCTCGTTGAGATCGTAGATGCTGTCGGTGATGGCGGGTCCGTCAAGGGTGAGGTAACCGCCGCCGGTCGTGCGGTAGGGGTCGCCGCCGCTGAAGGTGTTCGGCGCGCCGCCATGCAACAAACCCCGGGTAAAGCCGCCCCAATCGAGGCGTGTCAGGGCGAGAGCCGCCAGGCCGACGATCACCAGAACGCCCACCACAGCGATGGCGAGGTTGATAAGCGCGTCGCTGCCGCTGCTTTTGGCCTGCCTGGGGTGCGCCTTGGCCGGGACAGCGCCTGACCGGCTGGCAGGCGGGGCGGGGCGCGGGGTATCCCAGGAGGCCGCGTCCCCAGGCGAGCGAGGGCTGTCGGCAGACGCCTGGTCTTCAAGTGGGTGGTCCCAGGGGGCCGGTTCGTTATATGACGATTGACCGGCGGGTTCGTCGGCGAAGGGGCTGTCCCAGGGGGCCGGTTCGTCATAGGGCGAGCGGGCCGGCGCTTCCTCGGCGAAGGGGTTATCCCAAGGAGCCGGCGCGTGGACCTGATCCGCCGAGGGCGAGTCGAATGGATTGTCGGCGGGCGCGCCCCACTGGTTTTGAGGCGCTCGTTTTTCTGATGGCGCTGTTTCCGGCAGAGGGCTGGCCGAGTGGGGTGGTGGCTTAGGGGTCATTTTGGGGCCAGTCCCCACTTGCCGGAGCAACTGCCGGGCTTTGGTGTGGTTGGGGTTGAGTTTGACGGTTCTTTGCAGCGCGGCGTACCGTTCCTGGGGATTGGTGGAGGCGTGGACCAATCCCCACCAGGCCCGCCAGTCATTTGGATCAGCGGCGATGGCCTTCCGCAGAAGCTGGTAGGCCCCCTGGCGATTCCCCTGTTTGATCAACTGAGCTTCTTGTGCGACTGCTGTCTGCTCCTGGATTGCCATAAGTCCCCCATGATAACCGTTAAATTGACGATGTGTGGTGTCACGCGATTGAGTTAAGGTTATTATAATGAAATTTCCACTTTTTTGCCTGACAAACCGGTGACAGATGGCGGAACAAAACGACAGCCGCCGGTCAGGTGGCTGCCGTGGCCGGTGTTTGGCGATGGTTATGGTCAGGGAAGTGGGGCGCGTGGCGGTTCGTGATGGCGGTGCCGCCGCGCCGCTAGAAGGCCACCGCCGCCCCGTCTTTGCGCGGGTCGCTGCCCCCCCACAGGACGCCGGTATCTGGACAGCGCATGATGATCTGTCCGCCGCCGAACAGCGCGCGGCCAGCATCCCCCACCGGCAGAATGTCATGGCCCAGGTCCGCCAGGTAAGCCATTACGTCGAAGTCAATGCCTTTTTCCAGGGCGACTTTCCCCGCTGCCTGACCGCCCATCAGGCAAAAGCGAGGCCGGTCCAGCGCGGACTGGGGGTCCATGTCGGCGTCGACCAGCGCGCTGATGACTTGCAGGTGTCCCTGGGGCTGCATGAAGCCGCCCATCACGCCGAAGCAAGCAAACAACTCGCCATCCTGCGTCGCCATACCGGGGATGATCGTGTGGTAGGGTCGCTTGCCCGGTTCCAGCCGATTGGGGTGTTCGGGGTCCAGGGAGAAGAGCGCGCCCCGGTTTTGCAGCACCACGCCCACGTCATGAGCCACCAGCCCGCTGCCGAACCCCATGTACAGGCTGTTGATGAATGAGCAGGCGTTGCCTTCCTGGTCGACGACGGACAGGTAAACGGTGTCGCTTTCGGCAAGGGGGGTGCCGTGCGTCTGGTGTTTGTTGGCCCGGTCCTGAGCGATCAACGCCCGGCGTTCGGCGGCGTAGTCGTCGCTGAGGAGCCTGTCCAGCGGGGCCGGGGCGAAGGCGGGATCAGCCACGTAGTAGCGCGCGTCGGCAAAGGCCAGCCGCATGGCTTCGATCATCAGGTGCAGGCGCGCGCCCGACTGGGAGCGGTGAAGCGGCGCTCCCTCGAATCCTTTGAGGATGTTGAGCGCCAGCAGCGCGGCCAGACCCTGCCCGTTGGGCGGGCACTCATACACCTGCACCCGGTGATAGTTCACGCTGATCGGTTTGTCCCAGGTGCTGGTGTGGGTCTTCAGGTCTTCCACGGTCAGTCGGCCCCCGGCGGCCTGCACCCGGGTGGCAATCGCTTCGGCGATGGGGCCTTCGTAAAAGGCTGCCGGGCCGCCTTCCGCGATCGCCCGCAGGGTAGCTGCCAGGGCGGGCATTCTGACGATCTGGCCGGTTTCAGGCGGTTCGCCATTTGGCAGGTAATCGTGGGGAGCGTCCACCGATCGGAAGACGGTAGCCAATCGCTGCCAGGCACTGGCAATCAACGGGCTGACGGGGTAGCCCTGCTCCGCGTACCGGATGGCCGGGGCGAGCGTATCGGCCAGCGACATACGACCATGCCGTTCCAGCAAATCAGCCCAGCCGCGCACGGTGCCGGGCACAGTGACGGCGTGGGCGCTGCGGTCCGGGATGACCTCCATCCCTTCGCAGCACAAATCCTCCAGCGTCAGAGCGGCGGGCGC
>DAOTXK010000026.1:0-12033 GCA_034435395.1 Anaerolineae bacterium
ACGTGAAGGTGGCCGTCGGTGTCGGTGTGGAAGTCAGTGTGAGGGTGGCGGTCGGCGTGGCCGTCGGCGGGGGCGGCTGGGGCGGGGACGGCGGCTCGCAGCGGGTGATGGTGAAGGTGGTGGCGATCGATCCGGAGCGGCCCTGGTTGTCGCGGGCGCTGACCCGCACGCGCCCGCCGATGTTCCCCCCGCGCGCCAGGTCGCCGGGGAGGCCGATGTCGAAGGCCCAGGTGTCGGGGTCCGCCCCGGTGGGCAGGACGGTCAGGCGGCTGACCCCCCGGCCGTCGATGTCCAGTTCGGCGGAGACTTCCACGATGCCGTAACCGCTGGTCGCGCGGATGACGGCCCGCGCCGCGGTCGGCGTGGACGGGCAGTCGCGGTTGTCGGAGGCCATCAAACTGGGCGGCAGCGCCTCCCAGGCCAGGCTGAAGGGCGGCGTGCAGGCGTCGCCCAGCCCATCGCGGTTGACATCGGCCTGGTCAGGGTTGGGGACGGAGGGGCAGTTATCGACCTCATCGCAGACGCCGTCGCCATCGGTGTCGGCGCAGGGCAGGCAGATGGTCTGCCCGGCGAGAATCAGGTCGGGGTCAGGGATGCAGTTTACCAGGGCGGCGAGGGCCACGCTGATGTTGGCCGATTGGGCCAGGCGGTGCAGCGTGTCCCCCCGCTGCACGACGCGAACCGGCCAGCCCAGCCCGGCGCACTGGTTGAAGCAGACGTAAACGGTGGGGCTGGGAGGAAGGGTGAGGGTGGGGGGGACGGTGGCGGTCAGCGTGGGCGTCGGCAGGATGCCGAGCGACTGGGCGGGGGTGAAGGTCGGGACAGGCGTCGCGGTTTCGGTGGGGGTGGAGGTGGGCGGCGCTGGCGTATCGGTCGCCGCCGCGAAAACCGGCACCCCGGTATCGGTGGGCCGCAGTTCCACCACCGGGATGGCGGTCGGCGAGGGCGGGACCGGCTCAGGGCGGGGACCCACGATCAGGACGCCCCCCAGCAGCAACAACAGCAACAACAGGGCCAGCAGCCAGCGGCGGTAGGGCGGGCGGACGCGCACGGTGGCCGCCACGCTGTCAAACAACCCCTCGGCGGTGAAGGCGGTGAACGTCACGTCCAGCCTCCCGCCGAAGAGGAAAAGCCTGGCCGGGAACACGCTGGCCAGCACGGTGGTCACGCTGGCGGGGGCAACATAAGCCTCTGCCGGGTCCAGGGAAAATTCCAGGCCCCCGGTCGGGGAGTGCCCTTCAAAAAAGACGTGCAGCGTTTCCGGGCCGTCGTAGCGCAGGGTCAGGGTCGCCGGGGACGGCGGCCTGATCACCGCCGGATCAAGGCTCAGTTCAAAGGCCCCGGCCAGCGGGAGCGCCCCCCCTGGCTGTTCGGTCAACTCCAGGTGCGTGGTGCCGATCACCAGCGAGTCGCCTGGCCGCCATTCCTGCCGGATATTGGCTGGAATCCGGCGGCCATTGAGGAAAGTGCCGTTGGTGCTGCCGAGGTCAACGATGTGGACGACGCCCTCAGAACGAGAAATCAGCAGGTGCCGCCGGGAAATATATTGGCTTCGGACCTGCAAATTGGCCTCGCCTGATGTGCCGACCACCAGCGGGCGATGGCCCAGCTCAGCGGTCAGTATTTCCCCGCCTTCGGTCGTGATCCGGATCACGAATCGTGGTTGGTGAGCAGTCATCATCAGGTGACCGGCAGAGTCAGAACAGGAAAAGGGACGATTCTGGCATCATCACGCGGGTTCACGGGGCCAGGACTGACCGGAATCACCCGCGTCTCTGTCAGGTGTTCCTTAAAAGCCCACCTGTGTTCAGCCAGGCAGCGGGGCGATATCCACGGGTCGGTCAGATGAAGCGACCAGGGACTGCCTTCCCTATGGCTCGATGTTATTCTATTATACGCGAAGGCGACAGCCACACAAGAACATAAAGATCACGGGCCGCCCGGCGGCGGACGGCCCGTGGGTCGCCAGGCGGGGCTTACGGCGTGGCTTCCGCTTCGGGCGTCGGCGTCTCTTCCGGGGTGGCGAGCAGACTCTCGCGGGTCAGGTTCAGGAAGGTCTCAGCGGTGACCGACGCCACTGCCACATAATAGTCCGACTCGGAGGACTTAAAGGCATAGCCGCCTTCGTCCAGCGCCGCGCCGAGCATCAGGGTGTAGGTATGCCGGACGGTCTCGGTCGCCGGGGGGGCGGGGGTCTGGTCCGCTGCCGCTGCTTCCGGGGTTGGCTCCCCGGCCTCGTCCGCCGCCGGAGTGACCGTTTCCTCCACCGTCAGGGTGACGACGGCCTGAGGGTTGTCCATGCCGTAGCGGTCTTCGGCCTGCTGGCCCAGCGGGGTGGACAGGCGGATGCGGGCGGCCTGGCGGAGCACGGCATCGATGCTGGTCGGGTCGAGAACTTCGTCCGGCCCCAGACCGACCAGCGTCCATTGATCGTCGTGCTTCTCAAACTCGAAGACGCCGTTGGGGTTCTCCAGCCGGAAGGCCACCACGTCCGACTGGGGCACGGTGAAGTAGGTGGTGTCCACCCAGGAGGTGAGCTGGGCCGGGACTTCCCAGGCGGCCAGCCCGCCGACCAGGTAAACCTCCGGGGCATCGTTGACGCGCATGTGGGTGGCGTTGGCCCCCGCCGAACTGCCGATATACAGGCGGTCGCGGCGGTCGCCCTGGACGATCTCGATCCGCCGCTGGAAGTGGTCGTCGGTCACTTCCAGGCGGTTGAGGCTGGAGGGGTTCCTGGCGATCAGGCGGTCAGCCTCCAGCCCGCGCAGGTCCTCCAGCAGCGCCTCCACCTGCGAGGTTTGCACGGGGTAATCGTCATAGGCGGGCAGCACCCACTGGTCATCTTCGCTCCGGGCCAGGGTGATGGAATGGTCGCTGGTGTCCTGGATGACCAGTTCCGTCACCGCCGCCGGGGTGAAGTCGGCCAGCAGCGGCCCGCTTTCCGTGGCCGGCCCTGCCGACCGGGGGAGGAACACGATCGCTGCCAGCACCAGCTGTGCCACCGCCACCACCGCCAGGATTTGGTTGGTTCGGTTCATCGCTCATTCGCCTCCCATTAAGAGTGTGTGGCCAACTCGTCAGTCGCCGCGCCCGCCGGCGGCAGCAACGGCATCGGTTTCTCGCTGCGCTTGCGCAGCCGCCAGATCACGCCCAGCGCCAGGAGGGCCAGCAGCGCCAGGACGTAGTTCGCCGTTTCCCAGAACCGCTCCTCGCCCGCGGTGAGCGGCTTCAGCAGGCGCGCCGTCGTGCCCCGCGACCGGATGCTGGCCAGGGACGCATCCTGCACGAACCAGTCCACGCTGTTCTGGACGAATTGCAGGTTGTTCAGGTAACGGTCGCCGCTGTAGCTGCGGGAGAGCCGGAAGATGTTGTCGTTCAGGAACTCGGCGCTGCCCACCACCACCAGCTGCGCGCTGGCGGGCGAGCTTTCCAGCGTGCCGACAGTCGCCAGGGTGGTGAGAGCTTCTTCTCCCTCAGCGCTGCCGGAATCAGTCTCGGCCCCCTGCGCCGTGTCGGATGCCTCCTCGCCGGTCGATCCGGCGTCAAACGGCACGGGATGATCCTGGTAATAACTGTCAAAGCGGCCCTGCACCGCCACCGCCAGCACCCGCGACCCCATCTCGCCTTCCACCGGGAAGCCCCACTGCGGGTACAGTTGCAGATCGGGCTGGATGGTGGTGCTGGTGGTGACCCAAGAATTGGCGGTCGACTTCAGCAGGGGGATCACCGTGCGCCCGGCGTTTTTCTCTTCGTCGATGGTGATGGGGGAGACCCAGTTCAGCGTCAACGCCGGCACGCTGGCTACGATGCTGCTGTCGCGGGCCATGCCGTCCGGACGCACATCCACGAAGTGGGGGTAATTGATGGCCTGAATTTCGCTGACGGCCAGCCCGCCGATATTCCGCTGCGTCTGCACCGGGAACGGCTCGTTCTGCGCGTCCAGCACCAGCTCATCCCCGACGCTGATGCCGTAACTGTCCAGCATCTCCTTCAGGCCGCCGTCGACCGGGAGCAGGGCCAGATTGCCGGTAGTGGGATCGGCGGCCAGGCGGTAGTTGCTGGCGGCGATGAAGAGCGAGCCGCCGCGCATGAGGTACTGGTCGATGGCGTAACGTTCCAGGTCGGTCAGGCTCTGGGGGGCGATGATCATCAGGACATCGATATCTTCCGGCACCTGTCCGCTGGTGAGGTCGACCTGCCGCACCTCGTAATTCTCCCGCAGCGCCTCAGCCACTACGGTGTACTGCTGCACCGGCGAGATTTGCTGCCCGAAGGAGTCCTGCGTGGGCAGGTACGGCGGAGTCCACAGGCCGACCACTTGCAGGAAGCCGGTCGCCGACCGCTTGAGCGCCGCTTCGATGACGTTCCGCGTCTCCGCTTCGCTATACACGCCCGACGGGTAGATGACCTGGGCCCGGTCGCCGGCTTCCAGCACCAGGTGCAGATAATACGCTTCCGAGGAGAAGAAGCTGGTGGCGATGGGCTGTATCTGGTAGCGGTTGAAGAGGGAATCCCGGTCAACGCCTGACGCCGGATCGTCCACGTTCACCACCCGGTAGACGAACTGGCCGTCCGAACCCGCCTCGATGTCGCGGGCGACCGATTCGATGACGGCGGGCGCGTCCTCCAGGCCGGTGGGCAGGGTGTCCGGCGTGACGTACAGCGTCAGGACGGCGGGCTGGTCCAGCGATTCCAGCACGGCGTCCACGCTTTGAAAGCCCAGGACCGCCCGCTGAATGGTCCGGGTCAGGTCATACTCCGGGTTGCGCAGGCGGACGGCGAAGTCATCCCCGAACTGTTCCACCTCGATCAGGTCGGCGAAGTTCAGCACGGCGCTCTGGTCGCCGTAGCGGATCAGGATGTCAAAGTAGACGTTGATCACGGAAACCCCGCTGCGGTCGGAGACCTGAAGGGGCGTCGGGCGGATGCCGTAGGTCTGGTTGGCCTCGGCTTCCAGGTCGGGGTTGGTGATGGGGTCGATGAACTCCAGTTGCAGGTTCCCCCCGGCGGCGACCTGGTATTCTTCCAGCAAATCCTCCAGGCGCGGGATCAGGGGGGCCAGCAGCGGGTGATTCTCCTGGCTGAAGTAGCCGCGAATCAACAGCGGCTCTTGCAGGTTTTGCAACAGGTCGCGGGTGGCGGCGGATAGCGAGTATTCGCCGTACTGGGTCAGGTCCAGCCGGGCGGTGTTGAGCGGGAAGAGCAGCCCGTTAAACAACACCAGGTTGAGGGCGATCAGCGCCGCGGTGGCGGTGCTGTTGCGGCGGTAGGCTTCGGTCTTCTGGCCGGTGCTCCAGCGTTTGTTATCCAGGGACAGGACGTTAAACGCCAGGAACGCGCCGGTCAGCGACAGGTAGTAGACCAGGTCGCGCAGGTCGATCACGCCGCGTTCGATGCTCTCAAACCGGCTGCCGGTGCCGATGGCCCGCAGGATTTCACCCACGTTCGGATCGACCAGCTCGGTGATGGTGGGCGAGCCGACCAGATGGAACAGCCCACAGACGATCACCGCCAGGGTGAGGGCCACGATCTGGTTGTTGGTGCGGGAGGAGACGAACAGGCCGATGGCGATGTAACCCGCCGCCATCAGGATCGCCGCCAGGTAACCGCCGAAAACCGGGCCCCAGTCCAGGTTGCCGACCAGGGCCACGCTGACGGGCAGGAACAGCGTCAGCGCCAGGGCCACGATGACCAGCAACAGGACGGCCAGGAATTTGCCGATCACCAGTTGCGCCAGCCGGGCCGGCAGGGTCATCAGGATTTCCAGCGTGCCGGTCTGCTCCTCCTCGCTCCACTGCCGCATGGTGAGGGCGGCCACCAGGAAGATCATGAGGATGGGCAGCCAGCGAAACAACGAACGGACGTCGGCCACGCCCCTGGCGAAAAAACCATCCACCCAGAAGAACGTGAACAGCGTCGTGGCCAGAAAAACGCCGACAAAAATCAGCGCCATGGGGGAGCTGAAGTAACTATCGAGCTCCTTGCGTGTCAATGAGAGCGTCTGTTTCATCGTTACCTCTCCATCGATCCAGGGAACGTCCGCGGCGGGATGTGTGCCGCGTCAGAGGATGGACCTGATCAGCCAGCGGGCGCGGGCCTAGCCGCCGGTCGCCAGCTGGTTGAAGACGGCTTCCAGGGTCAGCGTATCGCGGCGCAGTTCGCGCACCGGCCAGTTTTGCTCGCGGGCGGTCTGGTAGATCAGGGGGGCGATGTCGGCTTCGCTCACCACACGATAGGCCGGGTAGTCGTCGCGCGACCGGAAGGCTTCCACCGAGGTGACGCCGTCCAGCGCCGCCAGGCGTTTATCCACGCCCTTGGCCTTCTTCTGCAACACCAGGACGGTGTCAGCGGTGGCGGATAACTCATCCAGGCGGGCGTCGGCCCTGACCTGTCCGTTGATGATGATCACCACCCGGTCGCAGATGGCCTCCACCTCGGAGAGGATATGCGAGGAGAAGAGAACGGTGCAGTGCGCCGCCAGGCGTTTGATCAGGCGGCGGACCTCCACGATCTGGGTGGGATCGAGGCCGATGGTCGGCTCGTCCAGGATGAGCAGCCGGGGCCGGTGCAGGATGGCCTGGGCCAACCCTACCCGCTGGCGCAGGCCCTTGCTGAGTTCGCCAATCGGGCGGGCGCGGTGCTCGGCGATCCCGGCGGCATACATCGCCTCGGAGAGCAGCGGCAGTTGCTGCGCCTCCGGGATGGCCCGCATATCGGCCATCAGTTTCAGGTAAGCCTGGACGGACAGGTTGGGGTAGAGGGGGGTGTTCTCGGAGAGGTAGCCGATCCGCGCCTGCACGGCTCTGGCATGGGTGAACACGTCAAGGCCGTCGATCGCGACGCTGCCGCTGTCAGGGTGCAGGTAACCGGTCAGGATTTTGATGGTGGTGGTTTTACCCGCGCCGTTGGGGCCGAGCAGCCCCACGATCTCGCCGTCATGGACTTCGAAGCTCACCCCGCGCAGGGCCTCAATGGGTCCGTATGATTTGGTCAGGTTTTCCACACGAATCATACTCGTCGTACCCCTTGTGATGATGCCTCGCCTGGCGAGCAGCGCCAGCACGCCAGCGCCGCCGGCCATGTGATAGTCTAACGCCGGTAGATTAGATTTCCATAAGAAGTCGGTGAGCGTCAGGCGGGGGGATGCCGTCGGGCAGCCTGCCGAGGTTACCGGACCGTCGCGGCCCGCCCGGCGGAGGAGCTGGGGGATGTGAATCCTTCGAGTAACGGATTGACGGCGCGGCGAGCGCCCCTGGTGTCACAGCGCGCCGGTTGAGATATCCCCCAGCACGACCTCGACCGTTTTGGCAGCCAGCCGGGTGATCGATTCCCCGTTGTTCAGCTCCGGGTAAACCATGACGGAGTTGCTCATATACAGCCCGGCGACCGGCGTCCGGATGGCCGGAATCTGGTCGGTGGTGCCGGTCGGGCGCAGCGGCTCAACGTAACGCGCCCGCTGCACCAGGAAGTCGTGGATGTCCGCCTCGTCAAAGTCCGGGAACATGCGCCGGAAGTGCCGGAGCCATTCGTGCTTCACCCGGTCGTCCGGCCAGCTCATCAGTTCGCTGCCGGGGGCCAGGTACTTGGGCAGGTAAACCAGGTGATGGCCGCCGACATGCCGGGGATCGATCAGGTTGGTGGTCTCCACCACCGCCGTGAACGGCACCGACTCGTCGGTGATGTTCAGCACGTAATACGGCGTCAGCCGCTCCTTGAGGATCAGCAGCGGGCACAGCACCCCCAGGTATTCCTGCCCGGCCAACGCCTGGCGGAAGGCTTCCGGCGCGCCGGGAAGCAGCGGGGCCAGGATAGGCGATTGCAGGGTGGCGATGGCCCCATCGCAGGGCTGTAGACCGTCGGGCGTGCGGATGCCGGTCACGCGCCCCGCTTCGATGGCGATCGCCTCCACGGCGGTGTTCAGGTGGATGGCCACGCCGAGGGATTCGGCGCGGGCGGCCAGGGCCTCGATCAGCGTGTAGTAGCCGCCCTCCAGGTAACACATCATTTCTTTGGAGGTGACGCCCTGGCGGGTGGCCATCATCCGCCGCAGCCGCGCCCAGATGTATGTGGCCGGCACATCGACCGCTTCGCTGTCGAACTTGGCGCGCAGCAGCGGCTTCCAGACCTTGGTGTAGACGCCGCGCCCGCTGATCCGGACCAGCCAATCCTCCACCGGGAGGTTATCCATCCGGTGGGAGTTGTTTTCGAACTGGGCCCAGATCACCTGCAAGCCCAGGCGGAAGCGCTGAAAGACGTTCAGCGGCGGGAACAGCAGGAAATCCACCGGCGTGTTAAACGGGTACAGCTGGCCGTCATCGTAAAACCCCTGTTTGGTGGCGGTGAAGTGCAGCCGGTCCGCCACGCCCGTCTCCTGGATCAGCGTCTGCATCGACATGTCGCTGCTGAGGATGGTGTGGTAAAAACAGTCGATGCGGATGCCGTTGTAGGGGAGGTAGCTGGCCAGCCCGCCCAGGTTATTGCCGCGCTCGTAGAGGGTGATCTGGTGCCCCGCCTGGGCCAGTTTGTAGGCCAGGGTGAGGCCGCCGATGCCGCCGCCGATGATCGCCAGTTGTTTGGTGGTTGAGGTCATGGTCGCGATGGTTACAGGTTGGCGCTCAAGCCGACGATCATCAGGCCGCCGATGATGATGGCGATGCCCAGCAGACGGGTCCGCGTGATGCGCTCCTTAAAGATCAGGTAGGAGCCGATGACGATGCCGACGTAGCTCAGGCTGGCGAACGGATACAGGAAACTCACCTCCAGGGATGACATGGCCATCAGCCAGAACAGGACGCCGGTGGCGTAGATGATCAGGCCGACGACCACCCAGGGCGACAGGGCAATCCGGAGGATCAAAGGCCGGGCCTGATCCGACGCCCTGGCGATGCGGCCCATGGCGTATTTCAGGGTCAGCTGGCCGATCACGCTGAAGGTGGTGCTGAGCATGACAAAAACAAACCAGGACATGGGCCATCACTTTCGGTAGGCAGGTTCGGACGGAAGCGGCGGGACGGGCCGCCGACCCAGGACCAACCGCCACTGGTATTTGAGGTGAGTCAGGGTCACCCGCGCGATCTTGAGGCTCGACTGGCCGAAGGAGCGGCGGCGCAGCACCGTCGGAAACTCCACCACTTTATACCCGGCGCGCAGCGCATTCACCAGGATTTCCGTACCGGCCAGGAAGTCATCGCTCTCGAAGGTGATGGTCTCAACGACCCGGCGGCGGTAGGCCCGGAACAGCGCCGTCCAGGTATGGATGTGCCAGCTCACCAGCAGCCGGTAGAGCAGGGACGCGCCAAAACTGAACAGCAGGCGGTAGCGCGGCACGCCTTCCACCGCGCCCTGGGGGTGGTAGGGCGAGGCGGTGACGAGGTCGGCCCCCTCGCGGACGAGCTGAGCCACCAGGCGCGGGATAGCGTCGAAGGCGTAGGTGCCGTCGAAGTCGGTGGTGACGACGATGTCACCGGTGGCGTGGGCGAAGCCGGTGCGGATGGCCGCGCCCAGGCCGCGATTCACGCCGTGCGGCACGATCTGCACCCGCGCATCATGGGCGAAAGTCGTCCGCAGCAGGTCGGCGGTCGCGTCGGTGCTGCCGTCGTCGATGAAGATGATCTCCAGCGCATAATTTCTGCCCAGTTCCGCCAGGACCGGGCGCAGCCGGTCTGCCGTCTGGGCCACGCCAGCCGCTTCGTTAAAGGCGGGGATGATCAGCGTGAGCCGGGGAGTCGGCGCGGCCTGAACCGCGGAATCGACCGGCGAATGGGATGCCTCAAAACCATCGTTAAACATATCAACCACCATTAAATCAAATCGTTCGCTAAACTGCTTCTGCCAAACGGTACGATCACAGGTATTCATACCTGCGCCGGTCGCGCCGTCCGCTGCCGGCGCTCGCGCTCCAGCACGTCGCAGATGCGCTGACCGACGCCGCAGGTCCCGTAAAAGTCGGGGTGCTCCGCCGGTGGCGGTTCCAGCGCTGCTGCCACCGCCGCCTGGAAGGCCGCCGGGGCGGTGTCGCACAGCCGGTTCCAGCCCGCGTCCACCGTCTCCACCCATTCGGTGGTATCCCGCACGGTGACGGTCGGTCGGCGCAGCATGTACGCTTCCTTCTGCAGGCCGCCGCTGTCGGTGATGACGATGGTGCAGGCGTCCAGCATGGCGATCATGTCCAGGTAACCCAGCGGGTCGGTGGCGCGGACGTTCCCGCTGAAGCGCAGGTCAAAGGCGCTCAACATCTTACGCAGGCGCGGGTGAACGGGCAGCACCACCGGCAGGTCCAGCGTGTTCAGCGTGGCGACGATGTTGCGCAGGTTGTCGACGTGGTCGGTGTTGGCCGGGCGGTGGATGGTGGCCAGGGCGAACGGCTCACTCGGCCGCAGGGCAGCCTCGGCCAGGAGCCGGTCCTGCCGCTCCCGCGCCCGCTCCACCAGGCCCAGCAGCACGTCCACCCGCACATCGCCCACCAGGCGCACGCCCGCGACCAGGCCCTCCCGCCGGAGGTTTTCGACGGCGACCTGGGTGGGCGCAAACAGCAGGTCGCTCAGGTGATCGATGACCACGCGGTTGATCTCTTCCGGCATGGCCCGGTCGAAGCTGCGCAACCCGGCCTCGATATGGGCCAGCGGGAGGCCGAGTTTGGCGGCGGCCAGCCCGGCGGCGATGGTCGTATTGGTGTCGCCGTAGACCAGGACCCAGTCCGGCGTTTCCTGCTGCATGACCTGTTCGGCCCGGATCATGATCTGGCCGGTCTGCTCGGCGTGGCTGCCGCTGCCCACGCCCAGGTGAACCTCCGGCTCCGGCAGGTCCAGGTCAGTGAAGAACACATCCGACATGTTGGCGTCATAGTGCTGGCCGGTGTGCACCAGGATTTCGACGTGGCCGCGCTGGCGGAGGGCCTTACTCACCGGCGTGATCTGCACGAACTCCGGGCGCGTGCCGACGACGGTCAAAACTTTCATAGGCTACCGGTCCTGTGATCATCGGTGGAAGTCCCGTTAGGCGATAGGGCAGGGGCCCGTTCCCTGGCGATCAGTTCCACCTCCTTGCCGGAACGGACGAATTCCAGGGCCAGGCGCAGGGTTTCCAGGCTGTCCTTCCCGGTGATCGTGGGCGGACGCCCATCCCGCACCGCGCCGACAAAATCCTCCAGTTCAGCGGCCAGCGGCTCGTAGCGCTGGATGCGGATGCCCAGCACGTTGCCTTCGTTCACGCCGCGCAGGATGCTCAGCGTATCCCACTGGCTGGGGCCGATCTCGTTTTCGTAAAAATACAGCTCCTGGGTGATCAGGTCGCAGCGGAACATGCCGCGCGCGCCAGTGATGGTCAGCAGCCGCACTTTGGTCGGGGTGATCCAGTTCACGTCCAGCACGCCGACCGCGCCGCTGACAAAACGCATCAGGCCACTGAAGGCATCCTCGCGGTCGGAATTAATGGTCTTTAACGTCTCGCCGTAGAGCCGCACGATATCCTCGTTCATCAGGAACCGGAACAGATCAATGTCGTGCGAGGCCAGGTCAATCACCACGCCCACGTCCCGGATGCGGGCGGGATAGGGGCTGAGGCGCTGGGCATGAATCTGGTAGATGCGGCCAGCCATGCCTTCGCGCAGGCGGCGGCGCAGTTCGGTGATGGCCGGGTTAAAACGTTCGATGTGCCCGACCGCCAGGACCACGCCGTGCTCCTCGGCCAGCTCGATCAATTCCTGGCCCTGTTCCAGCGTGCCGGCGATGGGCTTTTCGATCAGCACGTGGACGCCGCGCCGGATCAGATCGGCGCCGACTTCCAGGTGGTTGATGGTCGGCACGGCCAGCGAGACCAGGTCCGGCTGGTGGTTTTCCAGCAGTTCGACGTAATCGGCATAATAGGGAACGGCGAAACGGCCCCCGACCTTGGCAGCCGTAAAAGCGTTGGTGTCGGCCACGCCGACTAACTCTACCCCATCTTCCATCTCACGATACACGCGGGCATGGTTGCGGCCCATGCTACCGACGCCAATCACGGCTGCTTTTAACATACGTTGTTAACCTCCTGAAC